>JAFLDU010000171.1 GCA_017309145.1 Zoogloea sp.
GGATCGCCTCGGCGAACATTTCGGCGGTGCGGGCGGCGGCGGCGGTCATGATGTCCAGGTTGCCGGCGTACTTGGGCAGGTAGTCGCCCAGGCCTTCCACTTCCAGGAAGACCGACACGCGATTTCCGTCGAACACCGGGCCATTGACCAGCCGGTAGCCGGGCACGTACTTCTGCACTTCGGTGATCATCGCGGCGATGGAGGCGCGGATCTCGTCCTGCTTCGGCTCGCCCTCGACCAGGCAATGCACCGTGTCGCGCATGATCAGCGGGGGTTCGGCCGGGTTGATGATGATGATGGCCTTGCCCTTCTTGGCGCCGCCCACCTTCTCGACCGCGCCGGCGGTGGTGCGGGTGAATTCGTCGATGTTCTTGCGGGTGCCCGGGCCGGCGGACTTGCTCGACACGGTGGCGATGATCTCGCCGTATTCCACCGGTTGCACGCGGGAGATCGCGGCAACCATCGGGATCGTCGCCTGGCCACCACAGGTGACCATGTTGACGTTCATCTCCCGTTGGCCGACGTGCTCCACCAGGCTCACCGGCGGCACGCAGTAGGGGCCGATGGCGGCCGGGGTCAGGTCGATCATCAGCACGCCCAGCTCATTGAGCTTGCGGCTGTTCTCGGCATGCACGTAGGCGCTGGTGGCATCGAAGGCGATCTGCACGCCGTCGGCCTTGATGTGCGGCAGGAGTCCGTCCACGCCCTCGGCGGTGGTCTTCAGGCCCATCTCGCGGGCCCGCTTCAGCCCGTCCGATTCCGGGTCGATGCCCACCATCCACACCGGCTCCAGCACCGGGCTGCGCTGCAGTTTGGCCAGCAGATCGGTGCCGATGTTGCCGGGGCCGATCAGGGCGCATTTGATCTTTTTCGTCATGGCTCTCTCTGGGTTGTGGGATGCAGCACGCACGGCGGAGGGGGGAGGGAGGGGACCAGGAGAAGATCCCCCGGCTCCACCGTGCGGCTGCAATCTTTGGTTTTGTTTTGCGTTGAATTTAGTCTAAAAGTAAATTGACTTTAAATCAAACGAGAAGGAAACTTCAATCGCCAATCGTCGCCGAAAGAGCTTCGAGCCGGTGCCGGGCTGGCGGAAGTGCCTGCTTGAGATCAAGCGGATGCACCGCATTCCCGGCCGGACAGACCCCTTCCCGGTGAGGCCCCCCGCCACACCCAACCCCTATCAGGAGAGTGATTGCAGATGGACAATCTGGTCAGCATCAGCGCGTCGGAAGCCGCCCGGCGCATTGCCAAGGGAGCGCTCAGCTCGGTGAGTTATACCGAGGCACTGCTTGCCCGCATCGCCGAGCGGGAGGCCTCCGTGGGGGCCTGGATCCATATCGATCCGGCGGCGGCCCTGGCTCAGGCGCGCGCCGCGGATGCGCGTCCGCCGGTAGGCCCTCTGCACGGCGTGGCCGTCGGCTTGAAGGACATCATCGATACGGCCGACATGCCCACCGCCTACGGCTCGCCGATCTACGCGGGCCACCGTCCGGGGCAGGACGCGCCTTCCGTGGCCCAGTTGCGGGCCGCTGGTGCGGTGATCCTGGGCAAGACGGTGACTGCAGAATTCGCCACCTACCATCCGGGCAAGACCGCCAACCCCCACAACCTGGCCCATACGCCGGGTGGCTCGTCCAGCGGCTCGGCGGCGGCGGTGGCCGATTACCATGTTGCCCTGAGCCTCGGTACCCAGACGGCCGGCTCCATCATCCGGCCGGCCAGCTTCAACGGGATCATCGGCTACAAGCCGACCTTCGATGATTTCAACTATGGCGGCCTGCACGCCCTGGCGCCGTCCCTCGATACCCTGGGCGTGTTCGTGCGCCACTTCGAGGATCTGACCCTGTCGCGTCAGGTCATGTCGCGCAGCCAGCTGGTACGTGCGCCGTCCGCGCCGGCCAGCACCGCGCCGCGGATCGGGGTGTGCCGCACGCCGATGTGGGACAAGGCCGATGCCGACATGCAGGAGGCCTACCTGCGTACCGTCGAACGCCTGGGCAAGGCCGGCGCCACCCTGGTGGACATCGTGCTGCCGCCGTCCTTCACCGCCCTGATCGAAGCCCAGACCCTGATCTTCATGGCGGAAGGCGCCCGCCATCTGGAGCGGGAGTGGCGCGAACAGCCCGACCTCCTCAGCCCCGAGCTGCGCGCCCTGCTGGAGCGGGGCCGGGCCTGCTCCGATGCGGCCATCGCCGAAGCCCAGGCGCTTGCCGTGCAATGCCGTGCCGAGTTGGCCGACATCCTGCGCGGGGTGGACGCCCTCATCGCCCCGGCGGCGATCGGTGAAGCGCCGAAGGGCCTGGCGGCCACTGGCGATCCCCTGTTCAGCCGGATCTGGACCTTCCTGCACGTGCCTTGCATCAGTTACCCGGTGGGCCGCGGCGACCAAGGGCTGCCCCTCGGTGTGCAGGCCATCGGCGCCCATGGCGACGATGACCGCCTGATCGGCACCGCCTGGTGGATGGCCGAGCACTCGGCCGAATGGACCCCGGTTATCTGAACGCCCGACCTCGAAAGGACACAAGCATGGCTACCCCCCACAAGGAATTCGACGCCCAGCAGAAGGCCTGGTACGAGGCCGCGTGCGCCCGTATCGACGCCGCCCGCCTGCAGCAGCTCAACATGCAGCTGGTGGACATCCACAGCCCCACCGGCGCAGAGCGCCAGGCCAGCGAGTTCATGGCTGACTACATGAGCCGCATGGGCCTGAAGGCCAGCTACCAGCCGGTCAATCCGATCACCGGTAATGCCTGGGGCCGGCTGGCTGGCGATGGCAGCGGCCCGGCGCTGATGCTCTACGCGCCCATCGACACCCACATCGAGGCCATCCCCGAGCACGACATCCCCTGGGTCGGCCCCGAACTGCGGGCCGACATGCTGCCCAAGGCCGAGGCCCGCGGCGAGACGGTGATCGGCCTCGGTGCCTCCAACCCCAAGGGCATGGTGGCGGCCCTGACCGAGGCTGTGCACGCCGTGCGCGACGCCGGCATCCCCCTCAAGGGTGACCTGGTGCTGGCCTTCGCCGGCGGCGGCATGCCGGTGGTGGTGCCCGAGCGCAGCCACTACGGCCTGTCCAGCGGCGTCAGCCACATGATGATGAACGGGGTCACCGCCGACTTCGGGATCATCCTCAAGCCGTGGAACGAGGTGTATTACGAGCACCCGGGCATGTGCTGGTTCAAGGTCACGGTGAAAGGCTCGCTGGGCTACTCCGGCATCCCTCGCGGTACCCCGGGTTTCCGCAGTTCCATCGTGCCGGCAGCACGCCTGATCCTCGAGCTGGAGGCCTGGTTGCCCGAGTACACCCGCCGCCACACCTCCGACCAGATAGCCCCGGAAGGCTGGATCGCCGCCGTTCGCTCCGGCTGGCCCGAGCGGCCGGCCTTCCCGTCGGCGGCCACCGAGATCTACCTGGACATGCGCACCAATCCGCAGCAGAGCACCGCCTCGGTGGAAGCGGAGTTCGGTGCCGTGATGCGCGACATCATCGCCCGCTATCCCGAGATCGACGCCGAGTGGGAGATGACCGCCGCGGTGCCGGGCTCCCGCACCGATCCGTCAAACTGGATCATCCGCAGCGCCGAGCGGGCCTGGAGCGAGACCCACGGCGGCCAGCCCTATCCGGGCGCCCCCAAGCTCTCCGGCCAGACCGACGCCGCCGCCATCTGCAAGCTCGGCCTGCCCCTGGTGCGGGTCGGCTATCCGTGGATCGGCGACAAGGACATGCCCGAGGAATTCACCGACGGGCTGGGCGGCATGGGCGTCAGCCACATCCCTGACCTGATCGACCCGATCAAGGCCTTGATCTATTCCATCATCGACACCTGCACCCGCAGCCGGGAGGAGGTGGGGCTCTGAGTCCTGTGGCCGGGCGCCATGCCCGGCCACGATGTTCACCTGCAACGGCTGGAGGCCGAGTCTGTCATGCGGCAGCCCCGGCCTTCTTTCCGGACTGCTCGGCCGGGTGCGGCCTCAGCGCACTGCACGACGCAGCAGTGCGGATGGGTAGTCGCCGAAGCGGGTCCGGAACCGGGCGGCAAAGGCACCCAGATTGGCGTAGCCCCACTGCTCGGCGATGGACGCCACGGTCGCCCCTTCCGGTGCGGCCATCAAGGCCCGCCGTACGCCGTCGAGACGGACCTCCCGCAGGAAGGCCATGGGGGTGGTTCCGCGGAAATGGCGGAAGGCCGAGGACAGGCCCCGCACACTGACCCCCACGGCCTGGGCCACTTCGCCCACCGTAGGGGCCTGCCGGGCGTGCTCGCGCATGTAGTGCTCAGCCTGCAGCACCTGCCGTGGCGCGGGGGGCGACGGGCGAGGTGTCACGCCTGCCCGGGTGCTCCACTCCATCAGCATCTGCATGCCGAGCAACTCCTCGAGATGCCGCCCTAGAGGCCCTTCCGCCACCTGCCTGGGATACTCGGCAACACAACGGCAGCAGTATTCGAGCAGGGCATTCCAGGCCGAGTGGCGACCGCCGATGGCCAGCCGGGCGGTCCACAGACGTGCTTCGGCGGGATGGCCGGTCCAGCGCTGGTACAGCGTCTCGAGGCAGTCGTGGGGAAAGGTGACATTCACCTGCAGGTGATCCTTGTTGAAAGAAGCCTGATAGTCGGTGCGGCTGGTATCCACCAGAAAACTCTCGCCCACGCCGGTGTCCACGCAGGCTCCCGCCGCTCCCCCATGCCGGGCCGCGCCGCGGATGGTGGTGAGCACCATGCCCATGCCCGCCTGCTGGAAGAAGTCGGTCAGGTTTACCGGTATCCCGTAGGAGAACCGGCTGAGGGTCATCTGACCGATGGCCACCGCATGCAGATCGGCGGCGGGGGCCAGACATCGGGGGCCGGGGTGAACGCGATAGGGCATGTACACCCGCCGGGTGAAGACCTCCAGTTCGTCAAAGTCGCAGGTGGCAATCAGCCGATGCCTGTTGGTCATGGCTCCACCGGCATCCAGCACCAGCGCGCCGCTCAGGCTCTCCATGGAATTCTCCTCGTTCGGGGCGGCCGGCACGGACCCAGGAGCCGTGCCGGCCGGAGCCTTCTCAGAAGACGTTCAAAAGACGCAGGTTGATGCGCAGGTCTTCGCGCACGCCGTTGTCCACCGTCAGGTCCTTGCCCAGAGTGCCCAGCACCTGCCAGCCCGGCGCAATGAAATGCGACGCGCCGATCGATGCGCGGCTCCGCCGCTGCCGGTCGTTCTGTGCCACCCCCTCGATCTCGGTCTCGCCCCCGCTGAGTTGGGACAGGCTGAGGCTGAGCGCGGTGGCCGGGGAGAGGTGATAGCGCAGGTGTGACTGGAGATCCCAGCTATGACGCTGGCGCAAGGTCTGGCTGCCTGGACCGAAGTCCCGGTTGTCGCCGTAGAACTGCACATCCCCCACGAGATCAAGCGTGAAGGAGGTGCCCAGAGGCATCACCCCGGCAGCCTGGAGCGCAAACTTCCAGCGGTTCTCGCCGAAGGGGTTGAGGCTGCGATGGCGGTCGTACTGCCCGGTGGGCAGCCACAGCCAGGGGGTCACGCCCAGCACGCGGCGTTGCTCGTCCTTGTAGAGAAACACGGTGCTCGCCAGGATCAGGTCGCCCACGCCATTGCGCACGCTGGCGCCGCCGAGATCCCCTGCGGTCTGGATCGATCCGAAGGGCAACAGGAACTGGGGGGCGACCGTGAAGCCACCGATGTCGACGTACTTCACCGCCCTCAGCACCCCCACCTGGGCGCGCACGCGTGCATCGTCGGCAACCCGGTGTCCTCCTGCGTATAGGGTGTCACCGCTCGAGTACTGGTAGTAGAGCAGGCCGAGCCGGGTGCCGACCGGCACGGCATCGTAGTCGCCGGCGTCCACGCTCACCGCATGGGTCAGCGGCGAAGCAAGCGCCATGGCGGCGACGGCTGCCGTGATCGCCCAGTGCCCCGGGCCCGACCGTCCGCCCGCGCGGCGGGAGTGGGACGCGCCGGGGTGGGAGGCGCCGGGGTGGGAAGCGGTATGGCGGCCCTTGCGGGTCCATGCCTGCATATTCTTTCCATTCATTGAAAGATCTCCTTTGGGTGGGGTCGCGCATTCGGTCTGATGCGCTTGAACGCCCGGCGGCCAATCTGCCGTGAATGGCGCCCGATGCCTGTTCCAATCCGGCAGCGGGCTGTTCCGGAACGGCATTTTTCTATTCCTTCAATTCGGCCGGGACCTTGACCGGATGGGAATTTAGTTGATGGCCGGATTCGCCCCTGAAAAAGAAATACCGCTTTCACGATTCGTTCAAAAGAACGCCAAGGATCGACAAGATGCGCGGTCGGCTCCACCCCTAAATTCCTTCTCAACACGGCCCTGGTGCTGCAGATGCAGTGCCGGCCCGTGCCAACACAGAAGCCCCGTCCAAGGGGCGAGCCCACAGCACAAGAATGTGAAGGAGACGATATGAGCACCCCCTACAGCCACAGCACGGCCCATCAGACCGTTGCGCCGGATTTCGATGCCCTCGTGATCGGTGCCGGTGTCGCCGGCCTTTATCAATTGCACCGCCTGCGGGAATTGGGCATGAAGGTGCGGGCCTTTGAGACGGGATCCGGAGTCGGTGGCACCTGGTATTGGAATCGCTACCCCGGTGCGCGCTTCGATTCCCAGGCGGAGATCTACCAATACTGGTTCTCCGAGGAGTTGTACAAATCCTGGCAGCCATCAGAGCGCTTTCCAGCCCAGCCGGAAACCGAGCGCTGGCTCAACCACGTGGCCGACAAGCTCGATCTGCGCAAGGACATCCAGTTCAATACCCGGATCACCTCGGCCCACTATGACGAAGAGGTCGATCTGTGGCGGGTCACCACCGCCGACGGGGTCGAGATGACGACCCAGTTCCTGATCGCCTGCTGCGGCATGCTGTCGGCGCCCATCGTGGAGCGCTTCCCGGGGCAGGCCTCCTTCAAGGGCGAGCTGTACATCACCGGCCTGTGGCCCAAGGAGCCGGTGGACCTTAAGGGCAAGCGGGTGGCCGTGGTGGGCACAGGTGCCACCGGCATCCAGGTGATCCAGACCATCGCCCCCGAGGTCGGCTCCATGAAGGTGTTCGTGCGCACGCCCCAGTATGTCATCCCGATGCACAACCCCAAGTATTCGCGGGAGGACTGGGAGAAGTGGGGCTCACGCTTCCATGAACTGAAGAAGCGGGTCCGTTCCACCTTCGCCGGCTTCGACTATGACTTCGACGCCGGCCCGTGGGCCGACAAGACGCCGGAGGCGCGCACCGAAGTGCTGGAGCGTCTGTGGAACGACGGCTCCCTGGCCTTGTGGCTCGCTTCCTTCCCGGAGATGTTCGTGGACGAGGAGGTCAGCGAGGAGGTGTCGAAGTTCGTCCGCGCCAAGATGCGTGCGCGCCTGCACAACCGCGAAGACCTGTGCGACCTGTTGATCCCGAAGGACTACGGCTTCGGCACCCACCGGGTACCGCTGGAGAACAAATACCTGGAGGTCTACCTGCAGCCCAACGTGGAGGCCGTGGATTGCAGCACTGTGCCCATCGAGCGGGTTGTGCCCGAAGGCCTGCAGACCGCTGACGGCAAGGTGCATGAAGTGGATGTGATCATCCTTGCCCTGGGCTTCGATGCGGGTTCGGGGGCTCTCACCCGCATCGATTTCCGCGGACGGGGCGGCCGCTCCCTGAAAGAACAATGGAGCCAGGAGATCCGCACGTCCATGGGCCTGCAGGTGCATGGCTATCCCAACCTGTTCACCACCGGCGCGCCGCTGGCCCCGTCGGCGGCCCTGTGCAACATGACCACCTGCCTGCAGCAACAGGTGGACTGGATCACCGATTGCATCATCTATGCCCGCAAGCACGGCAAGAAGGTGGTGGAGGCCACCAAGGCGTTCGAGGACGGCTGGGTGCAGCACCACGACGAAACGGCCGCCAAGACCCTCGTGGTCAAGACCGACTCCTGGTACATGGGCTCCAACGTGGACGGCAAGCCTCGCCGGCTGATCTCCTACATCGGCGGTGTGGGCAACTACAACAACCAGTGTGACGAGCTGGCCCGCCAGGGCTACCCCGGCTTCGAGATGCGCTGAGCGGACAGGAGGGCAAGATGAACCGACTTTCCGGAAAGACCGCCGTGATCACCGGCGGGAGCAGCGGCTTCGGGATGGCCATCAGCCGACGCATGGCCGAAGAAGGCGCCGCAGTGGTCATCCTCGATCGCGACACCCAGGGGCAGGCCGTGGCAGACGCCATCTGTACCGCCGGGGGCAAAGCGCTGTTCGTGCAGGGCGACGTGACCGACGAGGAGCGGGTCGGCGAGGCCATGCGGGTGACCGCCACCCACTTCGGCAGCCTCGACATCCTGGTCAACAACGCCGGCATCGAAGGGGAGAACACCCCCACCGACCAGCTCAGCCTGGCCGAGTGGAACCGTGTCATGGCGGTGAATGTGACCGCTGTATTCCTCTGCACCAAGCACGCCATTCCCCACCTGCGCAAGGCCGGTGGCGGCGTGGTCATCAACATCTCGTCCATCTACGGGATTGTTGGCGGCGGTGACATTCCGCCTTATCACGCTGCCAAGGGCGCCGTGCGGACCATGACCAAGAACGACGCCCTGCTCTACGCCGGGGAGCGCATCCGGGTTAACTCCATCCATCCCGGCTTTGTATTCACCCCGCTGGTGGATCGCTATGTCCATGACAACGGACTGGCCCACGATGCGGCCAAGGCCCATCTGGACGCCTTGCATCCCCTGGGCGGTACCGGCACCCCCGACGACATCGCGTGGGGCGCCGTTTATCTGGCCTCGGATGAAGCACGCTGGGTGACCGGCGCCGAACTGGTCATCGACGGCGGCTACACCGCCCGCTGAGCATTCCACCTCAGGACGGGCTGCCATGAGGCAGCCTGCCCGCCCCTCGGAGGAAACACGCATGAACACCTATTACACCCAGGATATCCACGGCCCCTTCAAGACCATCAACATCGGTCGACTCGAGCTGGAGGAGGGCGGCGTACTGGACGATTGCACCCTGGCCGTGGCCACCCATGGCCAGCTCAATGCCGCCCGGGACAATGCCATCCTCGTACCGACCTGGTACTCGGGTACCAGCAAGATCATGGAGCAGGTCTATATCGGTCCCGGTCGGGCCCTTGACCCGGGTCGTTACTTCATCATCGTGGTCAATCAGATCGGCAATGGGCTGTCCCTCTCTCCGAGCAATGCACCGGCTCCGATCGCCGGACCGAACTTTCCCCGGGTGCGCATCGGTGACGATGTCCGGGCCCAGCACCGTCTGCTCACCGAGCATTTCGGCATCCAAAGGCTGGCGTTGGTGGTGGGCGGCTCGATGGGCGCCCAGCAGACCTATGAATGGGCCGTGCGCTACCCGGAGATGGTCGAGCGGGCCGCGCCCATCGCCGGCACTGCGTGCAACACGGAGCACGATTTCGTCTTCGCCGACACCCTCATGGAGGCCATCACCACCGATCCGGGCTTCAAGGGGGGCGACTATGCCGACTCCAGCGAGGTGGCGGCCGGCCTGCGCCGCCATGCCAAACTGTGGACGGTGATGGGCTGGAGTACCGAGTTCTTCCGTGGCGGGCGCCACCGGGTGCTGGGCTTCGAGAACATGGAGGCCTTCATCGATCAGTTCATGACCGGCTACTTCGGCCCCATGGATCCGAACAATCTGCTGTGCATGGCCTGGAAGTGGCAGCGTGCTGACGTGAGCCGCCACACCGGCGGAGACCTGGCCCAGGCCCTTGGGCGCATCAAGGCCAGGACCTTCGTGATGCCCATCAGCCACGACATGTTCTTTCCGCCCAGCGACTGCCTGGCCGAGCAGCAACTGATCCCGGGCAGCGAGTTCCGTCCGATCACCAGCCTGGATGGCCATCTGGCGCTTTTCGGGACCGATGCCCACGCGATCGCCGAACTGGACGCCAACCTGCAGGCCCTGCTCGACAGCTAGCCCCCCTCCGGAATCGGATGATGGCACCGCCCTCGGGAGGTGCAGGTCGGCCGGCTCCTTTGATGGGCGCATCGGGGTAACCGATGCGCCCTTTTTTCAGCTCCGCTCTTCCTTGCGAAGACGCGCCGGCGTGGTGCCCAGGCGCCCACGCATCATCCGGGTCAGGTGCGCCTGGTCGGCAAATCCGCACAGGGCGGCCACTTCCTTGATGGCCTGGTCTCCCGACGACAGCAGACGGACCGCCCGCTCGAGCCGGCGACGGGTGACGTAATCGTAGGGCGACAAGCCCGTCGTGGCGCGGAAATGCCGGGAGAAAGTCCACACCCCCAGGCCAACCGTATCGGCCATCTGCTCGATGCTGATCCCCTCGTGGAGGTGCGTGTCCAGGTACTCGTCCAGGCGACGCATCCGGCCCGGTGAGAGGGGGCCGACCGGCATGTCGTCGCGGAACTTGATCAGGGCATACTTGCGGAACAGGTTGACGGCCAACTGGATCGCCAGGGATTCGGCATACAGGCTGCCCCCCATTCCGCGGTGCTCTGCCTCTGCGGTGATCGCATCGACGATGCTGGTGACCACCGGATCCTGCGCCTGCAGGACGTCATGCAGACGTACCTCTGAGATTGGCCGGTCTGTGATGTCGGTGGCCACCCGGGCCATCAAGGCCTCGGAGAGGTAGGTGTGGGTCACGTTGATGCACTCCGTCCAGTGCCAGTGGGACTGCTCGGAGCGGGTGAGCAGAGAGAAGTCTCCCGGCGTGCAGCGCTTGCGGGTCCAGCGTCCCTCCACCCGGCGGTCCATGGGCGTCTGACCGCTGCGGTAACGCACCACCATGTAGTGATCCATCGGAGGGATCGGCACATCAAGGCCGGTATACAGGTAGCCGCGGTGTCCCACATCCTTCCAGCCCAGCCCGTCGCTGGCGGAAATGATCTGTCCTGGCACCCAGGTGGGAAGATCTCGCGGTGTGATCAGCGTGGGCATCGTACGACTCGTCTGGAACAGGAGGGGTGTTGGACAGAAGACCGTACCGAAATCGACGGGTAGCTAGAATACAAGAATCCTTGTATCGGTTAATTGATTTATCTGATCGACTTGCCTTCCGGCCAGGTCGACCGGGCCTTCCGCCAAGTGGATCCCCTTCCGGATCGCAGTGGCGCGCCCGCGCAAAGCCTTACCAGTGCCTGCACATCGAGGATCATGCCGACCTCGCCGTTGCCGATG
>JAFLDU010000172.1 GCA_017309145.1 Zoogloea sp.
CCGGGCTGGGCAGGCGTGCATAGTCACGGAAGGCATTGACGAGGTTCTTCATGGCCTCCACCTGATTGACGATGGTGGTGGTGGAACGCTCGAGCATCTCCCGACCCTCTTGGTCAAGGCGGTCGGCCAGCTTGAACTGCAGGCGCTCGGCCGACAGCTGGATCGGGGTCAGCGGATTCTTGATCTCATGGGCGAGGCGACGTGCCACCTCGGCCCAGGCAGCGGTGCGCTGGGCGGCGATGAGATGGGTGATGTCGTCGAAGACCACCACCCAGCCGCCGCCGGTGTCGTCGGGCAGGCGGGTGCCATGGAGCAGCAGGGTCTGGGTGCTGCCATCCGGGTTGGAGAATTCGATCTGTCGGTTCCAGTCCGCGTCACTCCCCAGAAAGCCGTCCCGCAGGGCATCCCGGAAATCCTGATGGGCGTTCCAGTCCTCCAGGCGTACCCGCTCGTAGCCGCTCAGCGGATCATTCAGGATGGTCATCGCGCCGTGATTGGCCGCCCGCAGGTGGCCATCTGGCGAGAAGGCCAGCACACCGGCTGACAGGTTGGCGAGCACCCCCTCCAGATAGGCCCGGTTACGCTCGACGGCCGCGCGATTCTTCTCGGCCTGGGCGCGGGCATCCTCGAGCTGGCGGGTCATCTGGTTGAAGGATTGGGTCAGCACACCCAACTCGTCCCGGGCCGGCAGAGCCTGACGCGGGCTGAAATCCCCGGCGGCCACCGCCTGGGTGCCTTCGGCCAGGATGAAGAGCGGAGCAGCCAGCCTGCGGGTCAGCACGAAGGCCACCGCCACCGCCGCAAACAAGGCCAGCAGCAACGTGAGGGTGAGGGTCAGGGTGTAGATGCGCTTGAGGCCATTGCGCGCCAGGGACAGCTCCTGGTAATCCCGATGCACCGTCTCGACACTCTCGGCGTGCATCGCAAAGGCCCGGGGCACGCTCTGGGTCAGCTGCAGGAGTAGGGGCTCGGCAAGGTTGCGCGACGGGATCGGCACGATCACGCGCAGGATCAAGCCCTCCTGGGCATGCCCCTCGACCGCCCTGAAGCCCTTGCTCTGGCGTGCCTGACGCAGCTGGGCGGCGGTGGGGCGCTCGGGCATCAGACGGTCGAGTTCGGCGTCCGCCGTGACGATGACCCGCCCGCTGGGTGAGAAGACGGTCGCCGTCTCGACGTTGGCCCGCTCCCGCAGGTGGTTGAGCAGGGTGGAGCGGACCTGAGGCGCCAGCTCCAGTTCCAGCACGATGCGGTCGGCCTTGTCGGCAAGCTGGTCGAGAAGCATCTCCAGCGAACTGCGGCCGAGCTGCAGACCGCTTTCCAACGCCGCATCGACCCGCACATTGAACCAGGACTCGATGCTCTTCACCGCAAACTGCAGGGACACCGCATACACCAGCACCCCGGGCACCACCGCCATCGCCGCGAAGATGGCCATCAGGCGGAGCTTCAGACGGGAGCCGAAACGCCGCGCCCGATACTCCCGCCACAGGCTGCGCAGCTGCACGAAGACCAGGCTTGCGAGCCCCAGGGCAATGGCGCCGTTGAGGGCCAGCAGGAGGGTGTAATTGCGAGCGAACAGTGGCGTGTTGGCGCTCGCGGTGGCCAGCAGAAAGAGCAGGATACCGGCGATGGCGGCCACTACGACGAGGGCTGTGGGTCTCATTTGCTGTCCCGACCCGCAACATAAGTCCAGCGATACCAGTCGGTCCCCAGGTTCCAATCCTTGCGGCCGAAAGCACTGACCTGGAGCGGTTTGGGCAGTTCACCCACGTCGAGGCGAAAGCGCAGGGCCGCGTTGTAGGTTCGCCCGGGCTTCAGGGCGCCACGATCGACAATGCCCCAGTTGCGGATGCGCAGCATCGTGCGCAGGGCCTCTTCGGCGCTGGCGAAGTTCTGATGGAGGGCGCCGGTGGTCAGGCGGTACTGGCGGGTCAGCGATTGGTAGGACAGACGATGTGTCAGCGTCTTGCTGACAACCTCCTCATCCAGCCAGTACCAGCGGGGGGCGCTGAGCTCGAACTCGGTGATGAAATAGAGGGACACGCCGCGTGCAACCACATCGGAGAGCAGGGGCGTCAGCTCCGCCGCAATATCGGCATTGAGCACATACTGGTCGTCAGCCAGCAACAGGGTTGCCGAGCGGATTTCCGCTTCGGCCGCGAGGCCCCATGCCGGCATGCCGGCCATGCTGGCCCCCAGCACGAGGAGGGCCGGGAGCCGGCCCAGGAAACGGCGGCGCTCAGGCAGCTTTCTCAAGCAGGGCGTAGAAGAATCCGTCATGTTCGGCGCAAGGCAGGTACTGGCAGTCGGGTTGCCCCCCGATGGGCAGTTGGCGGCAATCGGCATGACGGCCCGCGAATCCGGCAATCTGCTCCTGGTTTTCCTCGGCAAACACCGAGCATGTGGCATACAGCATTCTGCCACCCGGCGCGAGGACCTGCCACAAGGCCTCGAGGATCTCCGCCTGCTGGGCAGCAAAGCGGGCAATGTCGTCGGAACGCCTCAGCCACTTGATGTCCGGGTTGCGCCGCACCACGCCGGACGCGGAGCAGGGCACGTCGGCCAGGATCCGGTCGAAGGGCTTGCCGTCCCACCAACGCGCCAGATCGCGACAGTCGGAGGCCTGGACCTCAGCCTGCAGACCCAGGCGGGCCAGGTTATCGGTCACCCGCGCCGCGCGCTGGGGATCGCTGTCCAGGGCCAGCATGGAAACCTCAGCGCGCTCCAGGATGTGGGCGGTCTTGCCGCCTGGCGCGGCACAGGCATCCAGCACCCGCTGTCCATCGGCCAGATCCAGCAGGCGCGCGGCATGCTGGGCTCCCGCATCCTGAACGCTCAGGAGCCCCTCGGAGAAGCCCGGAATCCGCGTCACCGGCACCGGACGCTCCAGCAGCAGAGCCCCGTTGGCCAGCTCCTTGACGGGCAGCTCTGCCGCGGCAAAGGCCTCGAGGGTGGCACGCAGCCCGGTACGCCGCCGATTGATGCGGAGCGCCATTGGCGGATGGGTGTTGCCCGCACTCAGAATCGAGCGCCAGGACTCGGGGTACTGGTTGCGCAGCCGACGGATCCACCAGGGCGGATGACGAAACTCGGCCACCATGTCGGCGTCGGCTGCCCGCTCCAGATCCGCCGACTGCCTCAGGGCATTGCGCAGGACACCATTGACCACGCCCTTGAACTTGCCGGAAAGCTGGGTGGCAGCGGCCTCCACGGCCTGATCGACGACCGTGTGCGCGGTATCGGAGCGCACGCCAAGCCGGTGGAGCGCCACCCTGAGCAGGGACTGCAGGGGCTCGGGGAGCGGCTTCTGCAACAGCCGGCCGAGGATGAAATCCTGGCGCCCATAGTCCCGCAGACAGCCATAGGTCAGGTCCAGGATGGCGCCGCGCGTTCCGGCGGGGGTGTCTGGGCGGCTCTTCCACAGCGCGGCAAGCGCCTCGGTCAGGGTGTGTCCGGCGGTCACATCCGCGATCAAACGCGCCGAAGTGAGCAGGGCGTAGGCAAGACTGTCCTCGGGGAGGTGGGGTACGGGAGCTGATGAGCGGGGCATGAATCTCAGGCGAGCAGATCGTGGATGTAGGTGGGCAGCGCCCGGCTGGCCGCATGCACGGCCGGATTGTAGTAGCGCAGATCATGGATCTTGCGCTCGGCGAGACGGGCACTCAAACACGCTTCGGCAGGGTCATCCCCGCCGCCGATGGAGGCTACCAGCCAAGGCCCCCCATAGAGAGGCGCATGAAGCAGGGCCAGCCGGAGCCCGGCAAAGAGCCCGGCAAGCCGACCATGGAGCGTTCGAACCTTGCCGGCCTGAAAGGCCGGCGAACCGAGCTGGACCTGGATTATCCCATGGGGCGCCAGGCTTGCCGCGCAGAGTTTCAGGAAATCATCACCGTGCAGATGGGCACAGGCTGGATCATCGGGTTCGGTCAGGTCGAAGAGAATCAGGTCAAAGCGCTCACCGGCCCGGTAGGCCGCATTCAGACTCAAGGCCGCATCGCCGATCCGCAACTCGACACGAGGATCATCGAAGGCGCCACGGGGTAGGGCGGGGATGAAGCGGCGCACGGCATCCACCACAGCGAGATCGAGTTCTGCCACAACGATCTGCTCGATCCCAGGATGCTTGAGCAACTCCCGGGCGCTGGCGCCATCACCGCCCCCAAGCACCAGGGCGCGTGTCGGCGCAGGGTGCGCCAGGGCGGCCATGTGCACGAGGCTCTCGTGGATCACGAACTCCTCCCGGTCAGAGGCCATCGCCGCACCATCCAGAGTGTAGAGCGTACCGAGAGCGGGCGTGTCTGCCACGACGATACGCTGATGGGCGCTGGTCATGCGCTGGACTCCTCCCTGGACCCCGGCGCTGAGTTCAACACCGGCACCAAGAGGAAGCCTGAGGCCCGGACTTTGTTTCACGTGGAACACTCCCTTGCTTGGATCATCCCCGCGGGGCAGCCATCAAGCGCGCTCCTTCCGGTCGATGTTTCACGTGAAACATATCCATCAGGCCACTCAACGCTGAGCCACGATGAAGACCCGCCGAAACGGGAAAAGGGTCACACCCTCGCCATCCATTGGATAGGCCGCATCCAGGCGCTCACCCAACTGAGCCAAAAATGCATCCCGGACGGGCTCTTCCAGGGGCGCCAGATACGGGACCAGGGTAGTCCCACGCAGCCATTCCAGCACCGGCGAGGGCCCGCGCAAAGTCTGCCAGTAGGTGGTCTCCCACAGGCTCAGGCGGGTACACAAGGGTGCGAGGATGCGGTGGTAGTCGGCCATGTTCAGAATGGCGCCCATGCGCCCCCACCCGAGGCGCCCCGCCCACTCCGGCGACTCCGCCATCTCGCGGATCGAGCGATGAGACGGCGCCTCGAAGTTCCCAGGCATCTGTACTGCCAGCACCCCGCCAGGGAACAGTGCATTGACCAGCCGAGGCAGCAGATTCTCGTGATCCCCCACCCAGTGCAGGGCTGCGTTGGAGAACAGCAGATCAAGGGCCTCCTCCGCCTCCCAATGCTCCACCCCGGCCAGCTCGAAGTGGGCTTCCGGCAACACCGCCCGTGCCCGCTCGAGCATCTCAGGCGAGCTGTCCAGGCCGGTGATGTGGGCATCCGGCCAGCGCTCCGCCAGCAGACGCGTCACATTACCCGCCCCGCAACCCAGATCGACGATGCGACGGGGATGGGTCAGGGGAATGCGCCCCAGCAGATCCACCGCCGGACGCAGACGATCATCGGCGTAACGTAAATAGCGATCAGGCTCCCAGGTCATGGCTTCCTCCGTAGTGATGGCAGGATTGTCGCCGAAGGCCGCCCGAAAAGGGCAAACAAAAACCCGGCCGAAGCCGGGTTGCTGGAGCCAAGGACTCAGACGGATCAGACTGCCGGAGTAAGCCCGTCAGCCTTGAACATGGCCTTGATCCCCCGCACGGCCTGGCGGATACGGGCCTCATTCTCGATCAGTGCGAAGCGGACATGATCGTCGCCATGATCCCCGAAGCCGATGCCCGGCGACACGCAGACCTTGGCCTTCTCCAGCATCAGGCGGGCGAACTCGAGCGAACCCAGCGCCCGATACTGCTCGGGGATCTTCGCCCAGATGTACATCGACGCCTTCGGGCATTCGACCATCCATCCCGCTTCATGCAGCCCCTTGACCAGCACATCGCGACGGCTCTGATACTTGGCCGCGATGTCCTTCACACACTGCTGATCACCCTCCAGCGCCGCGATGGCAGCCACCTGCAGGGGCGTGAAGGTACCGTAGTCGTGATAGCTCTTGATGCGCGCCAGAGCTGCCACCAGCTCAGGGTTCCCCACCATGAAGCCGATGCGCCAGCCCGCCATGTTGTAGCTCTTGCTGAGGGTGAAGAACTCCACCGCAATATCCTTGGCGCCGGGCACCTGCATGATGGAGGGTGCCTTCCAGCCATCGAAGACAATGTCGGCGTAGGCCAGGTCATGCACCACGAAGATATCGTGCTTCTTCGCCAGGGCAACCACCCGCTCGAAGAAGTCAAACTCCACACACTGCGCGGTCGGATTCGAGGGAAAGCCCAGGATCATCATCTTGGGCTTGGGATAGCTGCCGCGGATCGCCCGCTCCAGCTCGGCGAAGAAGTCCACCCCGGGCACCAGCGGCACAGAGCGGATGTCGGCACCGGCGATCACCGCGCCGTAGATATGGATCGGATAACTCGGATCGGGCACCAGCACCGTATCGCCACGATCCAGGGTGGCCAGCATCAGGTGGGCGAGCCCCTCCTTGGAGCCGATGGTGACGATGGCCTCCTTGTCGGGATCCACGTCGACGTCGTAGCGCGTCTTGTACCAATGGGAAATGGCCCGACGCAGCCGGGGAATCCCCTTGGAGGCCGAGTAACCATGGGTATCGGGGCGTCGTGCCACTTCGGTGAGCTTGGCAACGATGTGCTCCGGCGTGGCACCGTCGGGGTTGCCCATGCTCATGTCGATGATGTCTTCCCCACGGCGGCGGGCGGCCAGCTTCAGCTCGGCCGTGATATTGAAGACGTAGGGGGGAAGGCGATCGATGCGCGCAAAGCGGCGCTTGCCTGCAGAAGAGGACATGGTATTTCTTTCACGTAAGCGCCCGGAACCGTCCGAGCGACGCAGCCGCAAGGAGGTGCGACCTCCGGGGATTCTATCCGAAGCCCGGCGCACGCCAAGCCCCTTTTTGCCGCGCCGCCCTCATGCCGACACAAACCGTACCGGAGCACGGACAAAAAAGCCCGCACGAGGCGGGCTTCAGGATCATGTCGGACGGCGGGGCAGGGCGGGCTACTTTCCGATGCAGAAGCGCGAAAAGATGACGCCGAGCAGATCATCCGGCGTGAACTCACCGGTGATCTCGTTCACCGCCTCCTGGGCCAAGCGCAACTCCTCGGCCATCAGCTCGAGGGCATGGCGAGCTTCGAGGGCGTCCTCGACGTGGCCGAGCGCCGTACGCAGGGCGATCAGGTGACGCTCGCGGGCGAGGATCACATCCTCCCCATGGCGATGCCAGCCAGCCACCCGCAGCAGCTCGGCGCGCAGCAGTTCGACACCGATTCCTGCCTTGGCCGACAGATACAGACGCACGCCTTCCGCACCATCCTCCCGTCCCGGCTCGCGGGCCACCAGGTCCACCTTGTTGAACACGGTGATCCGCTCCACCCCCGCCGGCAGGCGGGCATCGATGGCGGCATCGGCGGCGCTCAGCCCCGCACGCACATCCACCAGGCGCACCACCACGTCGGCCCGCTCGATCTCCGCCCAGGTGCGGGCGATGCCGATCTTCTCGACCTCGTCGGTGGTTTCACGCAGGCCTGCCGTGTCGGTGATATGCAGCGGAATGCCTTCGATCTGGATCGTCTCGCGCAGGGCATCGCGGGTGGTGCCGGCGATGTCGGTGACGATGGCCCGCTCCTCGCCGGCCAGGCGGTTGAGCAGACTGGACTTGCCGACGTTGGGTTGCCCGACCAGCACCACATGCAAGCCGTTGCGCAGCAGGCTGCCCTGACGCGCCCGATCCAGGATGGCCCGCAGTTCGGCGGCCACCACCTCGATCCGCTCGAAGGCCTTCGCCTCGATCAGGAAGTCCACATCCTCGTCCGGGAAATCCAGCGTCGCCTCAACCAACATGCGCAGGTCGATCAAGCGGTCGCACAGACCCTGGACTTCCTTGGAGAAGCTACCGGTGAGGGAGCGCACCGCCGAGCGGGCGGCTGCGGCCGTGGATGCCTCGATGAGGTCGGCGACACTCTCGGCCTGGGCCAGATCGAGCTTGCCGTTCAGGAAGGCGCGACGGGTGAACTCCCCTGGCTCGGCCAGCCGAGCGCCGAGTTCCAGGCAGCGGGCCAGCAGCATCTGCATGACCACCGGGCCACCGTGGCCTTGCAGCTCGATGACGTCTTCGCCGGTGAAGGAATGGGGAGCGGGAAACCAGAGGAGCAGGCCTTCGTCGATGAGGGCGCCGGTCGCGTCGCGGAAGCGGGCAAACTGGGCCAGACGGGCCTGGGGCTCGCGACCGGAGAACTCGGCCGCGAGCGGGGAAAGATTCGGTCCGGAGAGCCGGACCACGCCGATGCCACCGCGCCCGGGCGCAGTGGCGATCGCCGCTATGACGTCACTCGGCAGGCTTGCCACCAGCCTCGATCATCCGGTTGATCTGCCACTGCTGAGCAATCGACAGAGTGTTGTTGACCACCCAGTAGAGCACCAGGCCGGCCGGGAACCACAGGAACATGAAGGTGAACAGGATGGGCATCATCATCATCACCTTGGCCTGGATCGGATCGGGCGGAGCCGGGTTCAGGCGGGTCTGGATGAAGCTGGTGGCACCCATGATCAGCGGCAGGATGTAGAACGGATCCTTCACGGACAGATCCTGGATCCAGCCCAGCCAGGGCGCACCACGCATCTCCACCACACCCAGCAGCACCCAGTAGAGGGCGATGAACACCGGGATCTGGATCAGGATCGGCAGGCAGCCACCCAGCGGATTGACCTTCTCGCGCTTGTAGAGGTCCATCATCGCCTGCTGCATCTTCATGCGGTCGTCGCCGTACTGCTCCTTGAGACGCTGCAGACGGGGAGCCAGGGTCTTCATCTTGGCCATCGACTTGTAGCTGGCCGCCGACAGCGGGAAGAACAGCGCCTTCAGGGCGATGGTCACCAGAATGATGGCCCAGCCCCAGTTGCCGGTCAGCTTGTGGAACCACTCCAGCACCCAGAACAGGGGCGCCGCAATGATGGTCAGCCAGCCATAGTCCACCACCAGGTCGAAGCCCTTGGCGAAGGTCTCGAGGCGGCTCTGCTCCTGCGGGCCGGCATACAGCGGCACCGACAGCTTGCCGCTCTGGCCCGGGGCGATCACCGCCACCGGCACGATCACACCGGCAGAGTACAGATCGGAGCTGACCTGGTTGGCGAAGTACTCGCGCTCGCCTGCAGCCGGCGCCCAGCCGGCCACGAAGTAATGCTGCACCATCGCCGCCCAGCCGTCGGCCGCCTTCGTGACGAACTTGGCCTTCTTGGCGGCCACGTCCTCGAAGCTGACCTTCTGGTACTTGTCCGCCTCGGTGTAGAAGGCCGGGCCGGTGAAGGTCTGCACGCCGAAACCGCCCGGCTGCTCGGCCGGCTTGCCGTCACGGGTGAACTGGAAGTAAGCATGCGGCGCCAGCGGTGCGGTGCTGCCGTTGGTGATCTCGTAGCTCACCTCGGCCTGGTAGCTGTTGCGGTGGAAGGTGATCAGCTTGCTCACCTTCACGCCATCGGCGGTCGGCGGGGCATCCATGCGCAGGGTCACGGAATCCTGACCGTCCTTGAGCTCGACACTCTCGGCACCCAGCGCGAACTGGGTCTTGTGGGTGGGCAGACCATTGCCGATCAGGCCGGTCTGGGCCGCATAGTTGTGCTTTTCACCGTTGTCGAAGAGCACGTAGTTGCGGCTGCGGTCTTCGGTGGCCTTGTGGTGGGTCAGTTCGAGCCGGACGATGTCGCCGCCCTGGGCCGAGACTTCCGCGACCAGCACATCGGTGCGGATAACGGCCTTGGGCAGCTTGGCGGCGGCAGCCGCCGCGGTAGCCTCGGCCTGCGGCGCGGCACCCGGTGCGGACGTCCCTGCGCTGGGCGTGGGAACCCCGGTATTGGCTCCAGCGACCTGGGAGGCGACCTGCGCCGGGGGCTGTTTGTGCTTCTGCCAGCCGTCCCACAGCATGACCAGCGAGAACGAAAAGACGAGAAGGAGGATCAGGCGACGGTTGTCCATCGGAGTCAGTGTCAGGAAGGGTTGAGGCGGAAGGGTTGGACTGCGTGCTCGGGAACGGGCTGATCAGGGCACCGGATCATGGCCGCCCCCGCTGAAGGGATGGCATCGACACACCCTGCGGGCCGCCAGCCAGGAACCCCTCAGGGCCCCATGCCGCTCGACGGCCTCGAGGGCATACTCAGAACATGATGGTACAAAGCGGCAGTTGCGTCCCAGCATCGGGCTGATGGCGTAACGATAGACACGCAGCAGGGCCATGACCAGGGCTTTCACAGCTATGCCCTCGTGTCCCCGGCCTGCCTGGGCAGGCGTTCGAACAGGCTGTGCATGTCCTCGCGCATGGTCAGTTTCGTGACGTCGCCAACCTTGGCCGACAATCGTAACACCAGATCATAGGCCGGCAGGCTTGCACAGGCATGACGAAACACATCGCGGCCGATGCGCTTGACGAGATTGCGCTGCACGGCGCGCTTGGCCAGCTTCTTCGCCACCACCAGGCCGAGCCGGGGCCTGCCCGTCTCGTTGGGGCAGTAGTGCAGTGCGAAGTAACGCCCGCGAACGACACGCCGAAAAGCAAAAACGGATGAAAATTCATCCGTTTTGTGCAGTCTAAGAGACGAGTCGAAGCCGAAGCCCGCCAAGCCCGTCTTTACGCCGGCATCCGGGGCGGGGCAATCAATGCCACCGTCTGCGGAAGCGGCAACGGGGCCGGCCTCGCTACGGGCCTCAGACGGCGAGACGATGACGGCCCTTGGCGCGGCGAGCGGCGATGACCTTGCGACCGCCACGGGTGGCCATGCGAACCAGGAAGCCGTGGGTGCGCTTGCGACGGACGACGGACGGTTGGTAAGTACGTTTCATTTTTCGTGCCCGAAAAGTTGAGTCAAACGCGCAATTTGATACGTTAACCCTCTGTTTGTCAAGTACCTTTTAATTGAGAACAATCAACAGCCCCACGCCCCGCAGGCACCGGACCTGTGGATAAGTCCCTGCCACGCAGGTACAATGGCGGTCTTGCCGGATTCCCAGCGCGCGCCCGGCAGCCCCTCTAGAGCGGGGCAAAGCCCTGCAACGCGGCGTGCGCTCCGCCGTCGAACCACACCCGTCCTGAATCGTGCCCGAAGCCTCATCGTCGCCCCAATGCGCTGCATTCTGGTCGCATTGCCTGAACTGCCTGGAACAGGAATTGCCCGCCCAGCAGTTCAAGACCTGGATCCTCCCCCTGCGCGCCGAAGAGCTCCCCGGCGACGAAGGCGTCGGCCTGCTTGTAGGTCAGCCAGCGTTGATCGACACGGCCCTGGCTCATCAACTGGATGGTGTTGATGCCGCGATAGCGCTTGCCGGTAGTCGGGTTGATCGGG
>JAFLDU010000173.1 GCA_017309145.1 Zoogloea sp.
CGGCCGCGCCGGCCGTGGCGATCCCCGCCGGTGATCGTACCGAGCAGCGCGTTCCGATGACCCGTCTGCGTGCCCGCATCGCCGAGCGCCTGATCCAGTCCAAGAACGAAAATGCCATCCTGACCACGTTCAACGAAGTGAACATGGCTCCGATCATGGCCCTGCGCAAGCAGTACGGTGACAAGTTCGAGAAGGCCCACGGCGTGCGTCTGGGCTTCATGGGTTTCTTCGTGAAGGCTGCCGTTGCCGCCCTCAAGAAGTTCCCGATCCTGAACGCCTCGGTCGACGGCAACGACATCGTCTACCACGGTTACATCGACATCGGCATCGCGGTCGGTTCCCCCCGTGGCCTGGTGGTGCCCATCCTGCGTGATGTGGACAACATGTCCATCGCCGACATCGAGAAGAAGATCGCCGAGTACGGCCAGAAGGCCAAGGACGGCAAGATCTCCATCGAGGAGCTCACCGGCGGCACCTTCTCCATCTCCAACGGTGGCGTGTTCGGCTCCATGATGTCCACCCCGATCATCAACCCGCCCCAGTCCGCGATCCTCGGCATCCATGCCACCAAGGATCGTGCCGTGGTCGAGAACGGTCAGGTCGTGGTGCGTCCGATCAACTATCTGGCCATGTCCTACGATCACCGCATCATCGACGGCCGCGAAGCCGTTCTCGGTCTGGTGACCATGAAGGAAGCCCTGGAAGATCCGGCCCGTCTGATCCTGGACGTCTGATCCCACCTGTCGAAGGCACTGCCGCAGCCCGCGAGGGCTGCTGCAGTGCCTCGTTTACATCCGCACAAGGAAACGATAAATGGCGAAGCAATTTGACGTGCTGGTCATCGGCGGTGGTCCCGGTGGCTACGTGGCCGCGATCCGCGCCGCGCAACTGGGTTTCAACACGGCCTGCGCCGAATCCAACCCCTATGCCGACCCGAAGGGCGAGCCCCGCCTGGGCGGTACCTGCCTGAACGTGGGCTGCATCCCGTCCAAGGCCCTGCTGCACACCTCCCACCTGTTCGAAGAGGCGGGTCATGCCTTCGAGGAGCAGGGCATCTCCGTCGGCACGCCGAAGATCGACGTGGCCAAGATGATTGGCCGCAAGTCCAAGATCGTCGAGCAGCTGACCGCCGGCATCAAGGGCCTGTTCAAGAAGAACAAGGTGACCTTCCTGGCCGGGCACGGCGCCTTCGTCGGCAAGACCGACGCCGGCTGGCAGGTCAAGGTGGGTGAAGAAGTGGTCGAGGCCAAGAACGTGATCGTGGCCACCGGCTCCACCGCCCGTCACCTGCCCGGCATCCCCGTGGACAACAAGCTGGTGTGCGACAACATCGGTGCGCTGGACATCGACGCCGTGCCGAAGCGCCTTGGCCTGATCGGCTCCGGTGTGATCGGCCTGGAAATGGGCTCCGTGTGGAAGCGCCTGGGCGCCGAGGTCACCATCCTCGAAGCCATGGACAGCTTCCTCGGCGCAGCCGACCAGGATCTGGCCAAGGAAGCCCTCAAGCTGTTCACCAAGCAGGGCCTGAACATCAAGCTGTCCGTCAAGGTCGGTGCGGTCACCGTCGGCAAGAAGTCGGTCACCGTCGAGTACGAGACCAAGGACGGCGCCCAGAAGGCTGAGTTCGATCGCCTGATCGTCTCCGTCGGCCGCGTGCCCAATACCGCCGGGCTGAACGCCGAAGCGGTGGGCCTCAAGATCGACGAACGCGGCTTCATCGATGTGGACGCCCACAACCGTACCAACCTGCCCGGCGTGTGGGCGGTGGGCGACGTGGTGCGCGGCCCGATGCTGGCCCACAAGGCCATGGAAGAAGGCGTCGCCGTGGCCGAGACCCTGGCAGGTCAGAAGGGTCACACCAACTTCGACACCATTCCCTGGGTCATCTACACCTCCCCGGAAATCGCCTGGGTGGGCAAGACCGAGCAACAGCTCAAGGCCGAAGGTGCCGCCTACAAGGTCGGCAAGATCCCCTTCATGGCCAACGGCCGTGCCCTGGGCGCCGGTACCCCGGCGGGCTTCGTCAAGATGATCGCCGATGCCAACACTGACCGCATCCTCGGTGTGCACATCATCGGCTCCAACGCCTCCGAGCTGATCGGCGAGGCCGTGGTGACCATGGAGTTCGCCGGCGCGTCGGAAGACCTCGCCCGCATCTGCCATGCCCACCCGACCCTGTCGGAAGTGGTGCACGAGGCAGCGCTGGCGGTGGACAAGCGTCCTCTGCACTTCTGATCGTCGGGGGCCGGTCGTGCCGGCCCCTGCGTCAGCCGGGGGTGGTCAGGCGTAAAATGCCTTGCCACCCCCGTTTTCATCATCAGCACCCATAACAACACGTCACGAAGATGCCCCACCGAATCCTCAAGGTTGCCGAGCATGGCATGCTCGAAGCCTACGACGCGACCCTCAAGGCGCGTGGTTTCAAGTCCGACCCGGCGCAGCGCGCCGCGGCCCAGCGTCTGCAGGGGCTGTACTCCGAGCTGGTGGCTTTCAAGGCGGCCCGCAAGGGCACCCTGCGCAAGCTGCTGTCCCGCCCCAAGCAACCCCGCAGCGTTTACTTCTGGGGTGGGGTGGGACGTGGCAAGAGCTTCCTGATGGACTGCTTCTTCGATTCGGTGCCCTACCAGCGCAAGCGCCGGGTGCATTTCCACGCTTTCATGCAGGAAGTGCAGAACGATCTCAAGAACCTCAACAACGAGCCCGATCCCCTGCAGAAGGTGGCCGACCGCATCGCCCGCCAGACCCGCCTGTTGTGCTTTGACGAGTTCCACGTGTCCGACATCGCCGACGCGATGATCCTGGGGCGCCTGCTCGACGCGCTGTTTGCCCGCGGCACCATCTTCGTGATGACCTCCAACTACCCGCCCGACGGTCTTTATCCCAACGGGTTGCAGCGCATCAATTTCCTGCCCACCATCGACATGATCAAGCGTCGCTTCGACGTGGTGGAAGTCGATCATGGCACAGACTATCGCCTGCGCACCCTGGAGCAGATGGATGCCTTCCTGGTGCCCGCGGACGACTCCGCCGACAAGCATCTGGCCCAGGATTTCGAGAAAATCGCCGGTACCCGGGGTGAGGCCGGTGAGATCGAAGTGCTCGAACGCAAGCTCAAGGTGGTACGCCGCGCAGCGGGCGTGATCTGGTTCGATTTCGACACCCTCTGCGGGGGCAACCGCTCGCAGAACGACTACCTCGAGATCGCCCGTGAGCACCACACCTTGATCCTCTCGCGGGTGCCCAAGATGAGTGCCGCGATGGCCTCCGAGGCCCGGCGCTTCACCTGGCTGGTCGACGTGCTCTACGACCACCGGGTCAAGCTGCTGGTCAGTGCCGAGTGCCAGGCCTATGACCTCTACGTCGAGGGGCGGCAGGCCAGCGAGTTCCACCGCACCGTCAGCCGCCTGATCGAGATGCGCTCCCGCGATTACCTGGCCGAGGCCCATCGGGTCGACTGAGTCACCCCGGCCGGCGAAGCCGGTCGGTGAGCGCTGGAAGCTATGGCGGATTGCCGTGCCTGGCCGCCGCCGTCTGGCGCTATCATTCCATTTGTCATGAACGTCGATAAAGCCTTTGCCCCCGACGGCCCGCTGGCCGCCGCCATCCCCGGTTTCTCGCCCCGCGTGCAGCAGGTCGAGATGGCGGAGCATATCGCCCATACCCTCAAGGAAAACGGCGTGCTGGTGGCCGAGGCGGGGACGGGCACGGGCAAGACCTACGCCTACCTGGTGCCGGCCTTGCTCAACGGTGGCAAGGTCATCATCTCGACCGGCACCAAGACCCTGCAGGATCAGCTCTACAACCGTGATCTGCCGACCATCCGGGGCGCACTCAAGGTGCCGGTCGCGGTCGCCCTGCTGAAGGGGCGCTCCAATTATGTGTGCCATTACCACCTGGCCCGCAACCTGGTCGATGGCCGCTTCACCACCCCCGAAGATGCCGCCCATCTGCGCGCCATCGGGCGCTTCATGGAGATCACCCAAAGCGGCGACAAGGCGGAGTGTCCCGAGGTGCCCGAGGATGCCGCCGCCTGGCAGTTCGCCACCTCGTCCCGGGACAACTGCCTGGGGCAGGATTGCCCGAACATCAAGGAGTGCTTCGTCGCGGCCGCCCGCCGCACCGCCATGGATGCTGACGTGGTGGTGGTCAACCATCACCTCTTCTTCGCCGACGTGATGCTGCGGGACGAGGGCATGGGCGAGCTGCTGCCCTCCTGCAACGCCGTCATCTTCGATGAAGCCCACCAGTTGCCGGAAACCGCCAGCCTGTTCTTCGGCGAGAGCGTGTCCACCTCCCAGCTGCTCGAGCTGGCCCGCGACACCCGCTCCGAGACGGTGGCCGGCGCGCGCGACTGCCTGGACCTGATCGAAGCCACCCGCAAGCTTGAGAAGGCGGCGCGCGACCTGCGCCTGTCGGTGAATGCCGAGAACGCCCGCTTCGGTTTTGCCCAGATGGAAGACAACAAGCCTTTCCATGAGGCCGTCGAAGCCCTCGACGCCGAGCTGGCAGCCTTCTGCGCGCTTCTCGAAACCCAGGCCGAGCGCTCCGAGGGTCTGGCCAACTGCCTGCGTCGCACCCAGGAGCTGCAGCAGATCCTGGCCCGCTGGCAGAACCCGGAGGGTGCCGACTGGGTGCGATGGGTGGAGGTCTTCAGCCAGTCGCTGGCCCTGCATGCCACGCCCCTGTCCATCGCCGCGATCTTCAAGCGGCAGATGGACGGTCATCCTCGGGCCTGGATCTTCACCTCCGCGACCCTCGCCGTCGGGCGTGATTTCGGGCATTACTGCCGTGAGCTGGGCCTGCACTGGGTCGAGCCGCCGATCGATACGGCGGTGTGGGGCAGCCCCTTCGATTACCCGCAGCAGGCCATCCTGTACGCTCCCCAGGGCATGCCCGAGCCCAACAGCCCCGAGTACCCCGATGCGGTCGCGGAAGTGGCCTTTCCGCTGATCCGTGCCGCCCAGGGGCGCACCTTTGTGCTGTGCACCTCCCTCAAGGCGATGCGGCGCATCCACGAGCTGATCGGCGAAAAGCTCGAGCGTGAGAAGCTCACGCTGCCCTTGCTGATCCAGGGGGAGGGCTCGCGTACCGAGCTGCTCGACCGCTTCCGCCGCCTTGGCAACGCCATCCTGGTGGCCAGCCAGAGCTTCTGGGAAGGGGTCGATGTACCGGGCGATGCCCTGTCGGTGGTGGTGATCGACAAGCTTCCCTTTGCGCCGCCCGATGATCCGGTGCTCGCGGCCCGCATCGAGTACATGCAGAAGTCGGGGCGCAGCCCCTTCATGGAGTACCAGCTGCCGCGAGCGGTCATCAACGTCAAGCAGGGGGCCGGGCGCCTGATCCGCACCGAGCGCGATCGGGGCGTGCTCGCAATCTGTGATCCGCGCATGCTCAGCAAGCCTTATGGCAAGCGGGTTTGGCAGAGTCTGCCGCCTATGCGCCGAAGCAAGGTGGTCGATGAGGTGGTGGCCTTCCTGGAGCAGTTGCCCCCGCCTGCCTCCCAGAAGTGAGCGGCTGACATTGCCTGAGGACTCGCTCTTGCGTCGAGCAGGAAGAGATCTGGTGAAACGGGGAATTTGTTAATTTCGTTTTCATTTCCCTCAATAGTTCGTTGGATTTACCGTAAAACCCAGAATGGGTGGTTCGCTCAATGCGGAGCGGTGTCGTCCGGGAACCGCATCCGTGCCTCATGTCGCCACAGGGGAGGTCGTCATGCGCATCAATCAGCCTACAACGTCGGTCGAGACCGTTGTTCCGGAGGGGAGCTTCCTCTACAGCCGGACAGATCTGAAGGGGCGGATCGTTGAGGTGAATGATGCCTTCGTGGCGATCTCGGGTTTTTCCAGGGATGAGCTGATCGGCCAGCCCCACAACTTGGTACGCCATCCAGACATGCCTGCCGAGGCGTTCGGCGACCTGTGGCAGGCGCTCAAGGACAACCGCACCTGGAACGGCTTCGTCAAGAACCGGCGCAAGGACGGCGGTTACTACTGGGTTCACGCCTTCGTCTCGCCGGTGCGCGAGGATGGCAAGGTGGTGGGTTACCAGTCGGTGCGCCGACCTCCTGATCCCGCCGTGACCCGCAAGCTCGAAGGGACCTACGCCAGGCTGAGGCGCGCGGCGGGCAAGGGTAGCCTGACCATCAAGGATGGCCGGGTGGTGCGCACAGGGTGGGTCGGCACGTTCGGCAGGCTCTCCTTCATTGCCAGAGCCCGGCTCGTCCTGCTCGCGCTGGTCCTGCTGCAGGCCATGCTGATCGGTCGGCTCCTGCTCGATGTGGACGCCGGCGTCTCTTCACTGAAGGGCCTCTATGCCGATCGCCTGCTCCCCACCTACCAGTTGGCTCAGGTGCGCAGCGCCATGCTCGACCTTCAGTTGATGCAGGTCGGCGGGCCGGCCGAGCAGGAGCGATCCGCCCGCCTGGACAGGAATCGCCGGCAGATGAAGGAGCACTGGCAGGCTTATCTCGCCACCACGCTGGTCGGCGAGGAGTCCAGGCTTATCGCTCAGCTGACCCCCTTGCTGGCGCAGTTCGACGCGCGGCTCGAGCGCATCGATGCGGGGATGAAGGCTGGCAACGGGCAGGCTGTGCAGGCCGGGATGGCGGCGCTGGCCCAGGACTATGCACCCATCGAACCCTTGATCGGCCGACTGATCGCTGTACAGCAGCAGGTGGGCCGCCAGGAGGTGAGTGCCAATGCAAGCCTGCAAGAACAGGGTCTCTGGATAGCCGGTGTGCTCGTCCTGCTGGTGATTGCCGTGATGGTGCTGGTGTTCCTGGCCTTGCAGAGGCTGGGGCGCGACCTGGACTCCCTGTGCCAGACCATGACTGCCACCGAGCAGGATGGTGACCTGCGGCGCATCTCGAGCCTTTCGCGCCGCGACGAGATCGGCCGCATTGCCTCGGCCTACAACGCGATGATGGCCAACATCCAGGCGATCATGCTGGGTGTGCTTGCCGCCTCGCGCCAGGTGCTGGAGCAGTCTGCCCAGCTCGCGGCCTCGAGTCAGCAGGTGGCGGACGGTGCGGCCCGTTCCAGCGCGGCGGCCGCCTCCACGGCGGCTTCCGTGGAGGAGATGACCGTGGCGATCGGCGAAGTCGCCGCCAACGTCGGCTCGGCAACCCAGGTGGCCCGCCAGGGCAGTGAGGAGGCTGAGCGCGGCCGCAGGACGGCCGGGCAGGCCGCGGAGGAGATTGCCAAGCTCGCCGAGACGGTCAATGCGACGACCCAGACCATGAACAAGCTGGTGAGCTCCTCCGACGAGATCGGCAGCATTGCGGTGGTGATCAAGGAGATCGCGGACCAGACCAACCTGCTGGCGCTCAATGCCGCCATCGAGGCTGCCCGGGCGGGGGAACAGGGGCGCGGTTTTGCCGTGGTGGCCGACGAGGTGCGCAAGCTGGCGGAGCGTACCACCGGCGCCACGGCCCAGATCAGCGGCATCATCACGGCGCTCAAGGATGAGACCCGGCATGCGGTCTCTGCGGTGCAGACCGGCGACATGCAGGTCCGGGCTGGCGTCGACCTCGCCCGCTCGGCGCAGGAGGCACTGCTGTCGATCCTGGATTCGACCCGCCAGAATCTTGAGCTCGTCGCCGATATCGAGTTGGCCACCCGGGAGCAGTCTGCAGCTGCGGAGTCCATATCGTGCAACGTCGAGCAGATCGCCCAGATGTCGGAGGAGAGTGCCGGGGCCGTCAATGCGATTGCAGACTCGTCCAGGCAGTTGGCCGAGGTGGCGGACGTGCTGCGGAGGAATCTGTCGATGGTGAAGGTCTAGGGCGCACGCACCGGGGGCGTTTTCGTTTCTGTGGCTTGATACAATCCGCGGCCTGTCAGTCAGCGCCACTGGATCGGTGATTTCCATGCCTAGTCGATGTTCCATGCCCGTCCCGTCCCCGGGCCTGTTGCCGTGAAGAGGATCTTCGGCTTTGCCGGCTGGTCCGGTTCGGGCAAGACGACCTTGATCGAAAGAGTGATCCCCGAGATCACCCGGCGGGGGCTCAGGGTGTCGGTGATCAAGCACGCCCATCATGGCTTTGACGTGGACAAGCCCGGCAAGGACTCATGGCGCCACCGGGAGGCCGGAGCGGGGGAGGTCCTGCTGATCTCGGACGAGCGCTGGGTGCTCATGCACGAGCTGCGCGATGAGCCCGAACCCACCCTGGAGGCCCAGCTGGCACTGCTGTCACCCTGCGATCTGGTGCTGGTCGAGGGCTTCAAGTCGGTCCAGCTACCGAAGATCGAGGTGCACCGTCCGGCGCATGGCCGGCCGCTGATGTATGCCGACAATCCGGCCATCGTGGCCGTCGCCACCGATGGGGATCTATCCCTTCCCTTGACTTGTCTCAATCTCAATGAGCCGGCCGCTGTGGCCGAATTCATCCTCCAACATCAAGGGCTCTCATGAAGCAAATCCTGCGTCCTTTCGAAGAGGTCCGTGCGGCGCTGCTCGCCTCGGCCGAGCCGCTTGCCGAGATCGAGGCCGTTCCCACCGCCATGGCACTCGGGCGGGTGCTGGCCGCGGACCAAGTGTCCGGGCTCGACGTGCCGCCCCTCGACAATTCCCACATGGACGGTTACGCCGTCCGTACCGCCGACCTGACGGCCCCGGGCACCCGCCTGCGGGTGGCCCAGCGCATCCCCGCCGGTAGCGTCGGGCACACCCTCGAGCCGGGCACCGCGGCGCGCATCTTCACCGGCGCGCCGATCCCCCATGGCGCCGACGCGGTGGTCATGCAGGAACTGTGCAGCGGGGAGGGCGACGGCGTCATCATCAATCAGCTGCCCAGGCCGGGGGAATGGATCCGCAAAGCCGGCGAGGACATCGCCCAGGGGGCCACGGTGCTTGCCGCCGGGGTACGCCTCAACCCGCAGATGCTCGGCCTGGCCGCGTCGGTGGGCTGCGCCACCTTGCCGGTCTACCGGCGCCTGCGGGTGGCCTTGTTCTCCACCGGTGACGAGCTGGTGATGCCGGGCGAGCCCTTGCCGCCTGGGGCCATCTACAATTCCAACCGCTACGTGCTGCGGGGCCTGCTGGAGGCGCTCGGCTGCGAGGTCAGCGACCTCGGCATCGTGCCCGACAGCCTGGACGCCACCCGCCAGGCCTTGCGCAGCGCCGCAGCCGGCAACGACCTGATCGTCACCAGCGGTGGCGTGTCGATGGGCGAGGAAGATCACATCAAGCCCGCCGTCACGGCCGAAGGGCGCCTGGATTCCTGGCTGATCGCCATGAAGCCGGGCAAGCCGGTCGCTTTCGGGCGGGTCGATGATCCGGCCGGCGGCAAGGGCGCGGCCTTCATCGGCCTGCCCGGCAACCCTGTCTCCAGCTTCGTGACCTTCATCATGCTGGTTCGCCCCTTCGTGCTGAAGGCCCAGGGCGCGAGCCACTGCCTGCCGCGCGCCCTCCCGCTGGAAGCCGGTTTCGACTGGCCGCGCCCCGACAAGCGCCGTGAGTTCCTGCGGGCCCGGCTGGGGCACGATGGCCGGGTGGCGCTTTATCCGAATCAGGGCCCGGGCGTGCTCACCTCCACCGTGTGGGCCGACGGCCTGGTGGACAACCCCCCGGAAACCCCCATCCGCGCGGGTGACCGGGTGTCTTTCATCCCTTATTCCGAACTGCTGTGATGAGTATCAAAGTCCTTTACTTCGCCAGCCTGCGCGAAACCCTCGGTTATTCCCACGAAACCCTGACCCTGCCGGGCTCCATCGACACCGTGGCGGCGCTGCGCGGCCACCTGGCCAAGCGGGGTGGCGCCTGGGAGGCCCTGCAGGAAGGGCGCAACGTACGGGCCGCCATCAACCAGGAGATGGTCGGTCCCGAAGCACCCGTACGTGACCGCGATGAGATCGCCTTCTTTCCCCCCGTGACCGGAGGCTGAGCATGAACCGGACGATCAGCCGGGTGAGTGTCCAGGAAGCCGACTTCGACATGGCGGCCGAAACCGCGGCATTGTCCGCTGGCCGCGGCGACGTCGGCGCGGTGGCCACCTTCCTCGGCCTGGTGCGGGCCGACAAACTGAGCGGGGAGGGCAGCGAGGTCAACGCCATGACACTGGAGCACTATCCGGGCATGACCGAGAAGTCCCTGGAGGCCATCCTTGTCGAGGCGGAGTCGCGCTGGAGCCTGCTGGGGGCCCGCGTGATCCACCGTTACGGTCGTCTCGTGCCGGGTGACCGCATTGTCTTCGTCGGTGTGGCCAGCGCCCATCGGGGCGAGGCCTTCGCTGCCTGCGAGTTCATCATGGACTACCTGAAGACCCGCGCCCCCTTCTGGAAGAAGGAGGACACACCGGAGGGCGGACGCTGGGTCGATGCCCGGGAGTCCGACGATTCCGCTGCTTCCCGCTGGGAGACCTGACGGGCCAGGTCAATGCAGCCCTGCCCAGGCCGGCAGGGCGGTGGCCAGCGATGGCACCCAGGAGATCACCAGCGCCCCCAGGAAGATCGCCAGCAGGGCCGGCAGCACCGATACGGCGATCTCCCGGATCGGCCGGGCGAACATCGCCGAGGCGAAGAAGATGTTCATGCCCGCCGGCGGGCACAGGAAGCCCATCTCCATTACCGCCAGAAAGATCACCCCGAAATGCACCGGGTCGATCCCGTAGCTGATCGCCACCGGCAGCAGCAGGGGCACCAGCACCACGATCGCCGCATAGATCTCCATCAGTGCGCCGGCCAGGAACAGGAAGACGTTCAGCGCCACCAGGAAGGCGAACTTGTTGGGCAGGGTGGCCTGCACCCACTCCACCGCTGCATCCGGTATGCCGGCATCCACCAGGTAGTTGGTCAGCCCCAGCGCCATGCCGAGGATCAGCATGACGCCGCCGATCACCTGGGCGCAATCGGCCAGGCAGCGGCGCAGCAGGGCCCAGTCCAACTCCCGGTGCGCCAGGGCCTGGGTCAGGATGGCGTAGGCGGCGGTGAGGGCGGCACTCTCGGTGGGGGTCGCGATACCGCTGACCAGGGAGCCGATGGCGACCAGCGGGGCCAGGATCTCCCAGCGGGCCGCCCAGGCCGCCGGCATGCGCTGCGT
>JAFLDU010000019.1 GCA_017309145.1 Zoogloea sp.
GGCCCTGCCGACCTTCAGCCCGCCGGCTTCGCCGCCGCCGCTGGCGCCGTCCACGCCCTATTACTTCCTGGGCGAAGCGGGGGCGTTCCAGTCGGCCGGGCAGGCCCCCGCTGCGGTGCCGGTTGCCGAGAACCGCGTCGTGCCCCAGTCCTTCGGGCTGCCGGGTGAAGCGGAACTGCACCAGATCCTCGCCGAGTTGGGGAGCGACCGCCGCGGAGCATCGGCGGGCCAGCCCGCCAGTGCGCCGGGGCATTTCTACTTCCTGGACACCGCCGGGGTAAACAACCGTGATGCCGGTGTGCCAGCCACGCCGACGTCGGCCCACCCGGCCTTCGACGTGCAGGCCGTCCGGCGCGATTTCCCGATCCTGCAGGAGCGGGTCAATGGCCGGCAGTTGATCTGGCTGGACAACGCGGCCACCACCCACAAGCCGCAGGCGGTGATCGACCGGCTGGCGTATTTCTACCAGCACGAGAACTCCAACATCCACCGGGCCGCCCATGAACTCGCTGCCCGGGCGACGGATGCCTACGAAGGTGCGCGCAGCAAGGTGGCGCGCTTCCTGGGGGCGTCGTCCACGGAGGAGATCATCTTCGTGCGCGGCGCCACCGAAGGCATCAACCTGATCGCCAAGACCTGGGGCTGGCAGAACGTGGGCGAGGGCGACGAGATCATCGTCTCCAACCTCGAGCACCACGCCAACATCGTGCCCTGGCAGCAGCTGGCCGCCGCCAAGGGGGCCAAGCTCAAGGTGATTCCGGTGGATGACACCGGCCAGGTGTTGCTCGACGAGTACCGCAAGTTGCTCACCAGCCGCACGAAGATCGTGTCGGTGACCCAGGTCTCCAACGCCCTCGGCACGGTGGTGCCGGTCAAGGAGATCGTTGCCATGGCCCATCAGGCCGGCGCGCTGGCGGTGGTGGACGGCGCCCAGTCGGTGTCGCACATGCGGGTCAATGTGCAGGAGATCGACGCGGACTTCTTCGTCTTCTCCGGCCACAAGGTCTTCGCCCCGACCGGCATCGGCGCGGTGTACGGCAAGCGGGCCATTCTCGAGGACATGCCGCCCTGGCAGGGCGGCGGCAACATGATTGCCGACGTGACCTTCGAGAAGACCATCTACCACGGTCCTCCGACTCGTTTCGAGGCCGGCACCGGCAACATCGCCGATGCGGTGGGCCTGGGCGCGGCGATCGACTACGTGGAGCGGCTCGGGATGGAGAACATCGCCCGCTATGAGCACGACCTGCTGGTGTACACCACCCGCGGCCTGCTCACGGTGCCGGGGCTCAAGCTGATCGGCACGGCCCGGGACAAGGCGAGCGTCAGTTCCTTTGTGCTCGATGGCTACCGGCCGGACGAGGTGGGCAAGGCCCTCAACGAGGAAGGCATCGCGGTGCGCTCCGGCCACCACTGCGCCCAGCCCATCCTGCGCCGCTTCGGGCAGGAAGCCACGGTGCGGCCATCGCTGGCCTTCTACAACACCTGCGAGGAGATCGATACCCTCGTCGCGGTGCTGCACCGGCTGGCCAGGGGCAAGGGGCGTATCGGCCGCTGATTCCTGGATCGCTGAGTAAAAAGATCAACCCCGGAAATCCGTTCGGATTCCGGGGTTGATCTTTTTGGATATTGAAATTTATCAAATATTGACATAGGTATACCCAATATGGGCAGTTGTTTGCCGTAAAGCACCCGTGTGGCACGGGCATGAGCGATACCTGGCGAGCTCCGGTATCCGGCTCCGGGCCATAGTCGGGACGGGCATCGGCTCCTGTTCCTCAACTTCGGCCAGGAGATTTCAATGCTCAACAACCTGTCGGTCAAACAATTGTGCTACAGCGTCCTGATCGGCACGCTTGCCTTCCTGTCATGCATCCTTGCGCTGTCCATCCTTTCCCAGCGGGCAGACCGCGAGGTATCCGGACGGGCGGAGCTGCGTTACCGCTCCTATCTGCTCGCCGATGAGCTGCGCCAGAGTTCGGACGACCTGACCCGCCTGGCCCGCACGTATGTGGTGACGGGAGATCCGCGCTACGAGCAGCAGTACGTTGACGTACTCGCCATCCGCAACGGCCAGAAGCCGCGCCCCCAGGCCTACGAGCGCATCTACTGGGATTTTGTCGCGGCGGGGGATGCCCAGCCGCGACCGGCCGGCGACGCTGTAGCGCTGCTGGACCTGATGAAGCGCAACGGCTTTTCAGCAGAGGAACTGGCCAAGCTGGAGCAGGCGAGGGCCAACTCGGATGCCCTGGTCAAGACGGAGGTCAAGGCGATGAATGCGGTCAAGGGGCTTTTCGAGGATGCGCAGGGGGCGTTCACGGTCAAGGGAGCCCCGGATCTCGAGTTGGCCCGCAAGCTCATGCACAGTACCGACTATCATCGCTTCAAGGCCAACATCATGAAGCCGGTGGATGAGTTCTTCGTCCTGCTCGACCAGCGCACCGCCCTCGCCATTGACGAGGCCCGGGACCGGGCGGGTCTTTACCAGGCGTTGTTGATCGGCACCATCGTGGCCATGTTGTTGGTCAATGGCTTTCTGGCCTGGCAGTTGTTGCGCCGGGTCGTGCAGCCCCTGCGGGCTTTGGCCGATGTGCTCATCGGCATGCACACGGACCGGGACCTGACCCGCCGGGTGCCGGAGTCGGGCGCACGGGACGAATATGGTCAGGTTGCCTCCGCCTTGAACGGCTTGTTCGCGTTGATGCAGACCTCCATGGAAGTGGTGCGCCAGGGGTCCAAGGCCTTGCTGGATGCAGCCCGGCAGCTGTCCCGGTCGGCGGAGCACGTACAGTCCCGCAGTCACAGCCAGAGTGAGGCCGCAGCCTCCACCGCGGCGGCTGTGGAGCAGCTGGCGGTCAGCATCGCGCATGTGGCGGACAGTGCCGCGGCCACCTCCAGGCTGGCGGACGCGGCCACCCTGCGCTCGGAGGAGGGCGCGCAGGTGGTGCATCAGGCGATGGTGGGGATCAGTTCGATTGCCGAGAACGTCAATGTCTCGTCCGCCCTGGCCCAGTCCTTGGCCCGTCGCTCGGAGGATATCCAGGGCATCGTCCGGGTGATCAAGGAAGTGGCCGAGCAGACCAACCTGCTGGCCCTCAACGCAGCCATCGAGGCTGCGCGGGCCGGTGAGCAAGGGCGGGGGTTTGCCGTGGTCGCCGATGAGGTGAGGAAGCTGGCGGAGCGTACCGCCACGTCCACGGCGGAGATCACCGGCATGATCCAGCATGTGTCCACCGACACCCGGGAGGTGGCCAGCACCATGGAACAGTCCACCGGCCGGGTGACAGCGGGGGTGGAGATGGCCGAAAAGGCCGCGTTGGCCCTCACCGAGATCCGGGAAGGCACTGCCCAGACCCTGGCAAAGGTTGTGGACATCGCCGATGCGACCCAGGAGCAGTCGGCGGCCAGCAACGAGATCGCCCGCCATGTGGAGCAGATTGCCCAGATGACGGAGGAGAACAACCAGGCTGCCGTCGAGAGCGCGCAGCTGGCCACCCGCCTTGAAGCCCTGGCAGTGGATCTGCAGGGCGAGGTGGAGCGTTTCAAGACTTGATCCGGTCGTTCCAGCCCGACGGCCTCCGGCTGCGGGCTGCCGGGGCTCAGAGTGGGGACTTGTCCCGCAGCTCTCCGGGCGATGCGCCAAACACGCCGCGGAAGGCTGCAATGAAGGCGGAGGTGGAGTTGTAGCCGTGGGCCAGGGCCACGCGGGTCACGCTCTCGCCGGCCTCCAGGGCGTCGAGGGACAGCAGCAGGCGCAGCCGCTGGCGCCATTCGCCGAAGCCCAGGCCGGTTTCCTTGACGAACAGGCGGGCCAGAGTTCGGGCCGAGGCGCCGGCACTGGCCGCCCATTCGTTCAGCGTGCGGTCGTCGTCGGGGGCCTGTTCGAGGGCGCTGCAGATCGCCACCAGGCGGCGGTCGCCGGGTAGGGGCAGACCGAAGGGCGCACGCCGGGCGGCAGCCAGCTCGTCCACCAGCACGGCAACAAGGCGGCCGGCCGGGCCCTCTTCGTCGTACTCGACCGGCAGTTCGCCGATGCGCCGGATCAGTTCGCGGATCAGCGGGCTGATCTCGAGGATGCAGCTTTCCGTGGGCAGGCCGGCCGCGGCCTCGCGCGACAGGTACAGGCTGCGCATCTCGGCCTCACGGCGATTGACCACCTGGTGGGGGACATCAGGGGGAATCCATACCGCGTGATGGGGCGGTGCGGCGTGGTCGAAGCTGGGGGTGCGGACGCCCAGCACGCCCCGCGCGGCGTAGGACAGCTGACACCAGGGATGGCTGTGCTCCTCGGTCCACGAGCCCGGGGCCAGGGTTTCATGGCGGTTGTAGAGGGGCCTCGGCAGCCCGGGCAGGCGCGGGATGCTGCGTTTATGGGTGGTGGTCTGCATGGCCTTGTCCGTTTTTCGCTATTCCATGGCTCGATGTCGTTAGAGCGTCGAGCGTGCCTGGCCTAGAGTCGGCTTTCCTCTATTTGTGGTGATGCATTCATGGAAAGCAGCTCTTCCCCTTGGCGGCGATTGTGCCTGCGTCTGAAGTCCGAGTGGTTCCTGCTGGCGCTAGTGGGCTCGGTGGTTGTGGCCAGCTTCTTTCCCGATCTCGGACGGACGGGCGGTGTATTGCACGGTGAGAAGGTGGCCGGCATCGGTATTGCCATCGTGTTCTTCCTGCACGGACTGGGGTTGTCCGTGGCGAGCCTGCTGCAGGGCATGCGGGGCTGGAAGGTGCATGCAGTGGTGCAGCTCACCACCTTCGCCGTCTTTCCATTGATCTGGTGGGCCGTCGATGCGCTGGTGGGCCCGCATCTGCCGCGTGATCTGGCCCTGGGCTTCTGCTATCTGTGCGCGCTGCCGTCCACCATCTCGTCGTCGGTGGCTCTGACCGGGCTGGCCCGGGGCAATGTGCCGGCAGCGATCTTCAACGCGACCCTGTCGAGCCTGCTGGGCATCGTGCTGACCCCGCTGATCGTGGGCTTCTTTGCCCAGGCGGACGGGCGGGCGTTGCCTTTCATGGAAACCGTGCTGGGCATCCTCCGCTTGCTCGTGGTTCCCCTGGCCGCGGGCATGCTGTTGCGTCCGCTGCTGCATGCCTGGCATATGCGCCACCGCCACATCACCCATCTGCTCGACCGCTGGGTGATCGTGATGCTGGTGTTCACCGCCTTCTGCGACGGGGTGGCGGCCGGCCTGTGGCGCGACAACGGGGTGGACGTGCTGCTCATTGCGGCGCTCGGTGCCGCCGGCTTGCTGCTGGTCGTGCTGGCCCTCACCACCTGGACGGCGCGGCGGCTCGGCATGGCCACGCCGGACGAGATCGCCACGGTGTTCTGCGCTTCCAAGAAGACCCTGGCGTCCGGCGTGCCGATGGCCAAGCTGCTGTTCGGTGCCAGTCCGTCTATCGGACTGGTGTTGCTGCCGATCATGTTCTACCACCAGATCCAGCTGATCATCTGCTCGATGCTGGCCAACCGCTATGCCCGCCGCCCCCAGGTGCAGGGCGGCGGAGCGGGGCAGGGCTGAGGGCCGGGGACTGAGGGCTCAGGCCGAGGCGGGGGCGGCCAGCGGGTGACGCCCCGCGTAGTCGCTGGCGAACTGGCGGGCGATGCGGCCCGAGCGGGCTCCGCGGGAGAGGGCCCACTGGAGGGCCTCCTGGCGTGCCGCCTCGATGGTTGCCGCCGGGTAGCCGTAATGCCCGAGCCATTGGGCGACCACCTCCAGGTACTCGTCCTGGGAGAAGGAGTAGAAGTGGATCCACAGCCCGAAGCGCTCGGACAGGGAGGTTTTCTCCTCCACCGTGTCGCCCGGGTGCAGCTCGCCCGAATCGTCGCGGTAGTGGCTGAGGTTGTCCGCGGCGCGTTCGGTGACCAGGTGGCGGCGGTTCGAGGTGGCGTAGATCAGCACGTTGGCCGAAGGGCCGGCGATGGAGCCGTCGAGCACCGTCTTGAGGCCCTTGTAGCCGGTCTCGCCGTCCTCGAAGGACAGGTCGTCGCAGAAGATGATGAAACGCTCCGGGCGGCGTCGGACCCGGTCGACGATCTCGGGCAGGTCGTCCAGATGCTGCTTCTCCACCTCGATCAGGCGCAGGCCGTCCCGGTGGAAGGCTTCCAGGCAAGCCCGCACCAGGGATGATTTGCCGGTGCCGCGAGCGCCGGTCATCAGTACGTTGTTGGCGGGCAGACCCTGCACGAACTGGCGGGTGTTGCGTTCCACCAGGCTGCGCGGGCCGTCGATGTTGCGCAGCTGGTCGAAGCGCACGAACAGTGGGTCGCGCACCGGTACCAGGTGGGCGGCGCCGGCCCAGCCGCGGTCGCGCCGCCACAGGAAGGCCACCGCCTCGTCGAGTCGGTCCACGGTCGGGCCGGCGGGCGGGGTGTGGCGTTCGAGCAGGTCGGCGATGCGGTCGAGGCGGGCGATCAGGTCAGGCAGCATGGTCTCAGGCATGGGTGTGGGCGAGGGCGCGCACCTCGGTGATCTCGGGGAAGCGCTCCCGCAGGCGCACGCTGATGAAGTCCGTGAGGGTCAGGTCGGCGCTGCCGCAGCCGTGGCAGCTGCCGCCGAACTTGAGCAGGGCCGTGTCGCCGTTCTCCACCGCGTGCAGCACGATGGAGCCCTGGTGTTCGGCCAGCTGGGGATTGATGTCGGTTTCCAGGAAGTAGCTGATCTGGCGTTCCAGCGGCGCATCGGCGGGTGGCGCGATGCTCTCCTTGATGTGTGGAGCCACCAGCTTCAGGCGCTGGCCGGTGTCGGTCTTCTGGCAGCTCACCCGGAGATCCCGCAGGAAGTCCACGTGGGCCGGGTTGTAGAAAACCTGCAGGCCGGCCACATCCATCGGTACCTCTTCCGGGTGCTCGCCTTCCCGTGCATAGCCCAGGCCCGCATGGGCCAGGGAGGTGCCGGGGTGCAGCACATAGACGCGGACGCCGGTGCAGCCGGGCGGCTGCTTAGCGACGATCGGCCGGAGGTAGTCGATGGCGGCCGGCTCGAGGGTGATGGCGGCTTGAAGCGGGTGGCTCATGGCGAATGCTCCCGGTCGGGTCAGTCGGCTTCGGCCAGGAAGTCCTGGACCAGCTTGATGAAGCGGGCGCCGTGCTCGATCTGCGTCCAGTGGCCGCAGCGGCCGAAGACGTGGAGTTGCGAGCGGTCGATCTTGGCGGCGAGCTTGAGGGATACGTCGAGCGGCACGACGCGGTCGTCCCGGCCATGGATGATCAGCACTTCGTTCTTCAGGGCAGCCAGGTTGGCGTCGGACATGATCTGGGCGTCACACCAGCGCTGGCGCGGCGGCGGGAAGACCTTTTCGAAGCGCTCCTGCACGCCGGGGCGGGCGGTGGCGCGGTAGCGCAGCTCGGCCAGCTCGTCGGTCACGATGGAGCGGTCGAAGGCCATGATGTCCAGGATCTTCTTCATGTTCTCGATGGACGGGGTGTAACCCCACAGGGCGTCCAGCTCGGGCGTGAAGGGGAAGGGTTGGCCGCCGCTGCCCATCAGCACGATGCGACGGATGCGCTCCGGGTGGCGGATCGCCAGGGCCAGGCTGAGGGTGCCGCCGAAGGAGTTGCCGACCAGGTCGGTGCGTTCGATCTTCAGGGCATCGAGCAGGCCGATGATCTGGTCCACCCAGGTGTCCATCAGCTTGTACTCGATGTCGGCCGGAGCTTCGGTGTAGCCGAAGCCGACCAGGTCGGGGGCGATCACGCGGCGCTGGGTGGCCAGCACCGGGATGGCGCCGCGCCAGTTGGCCCACGCGGTGACGCCGGCGCCGGAGCCATGCAGCAAGGTCACGGGAAAGCCGGTGCCTTCGTCGTGGTAGTTGGTGGTGATGGTGCCGACGGTGATCTGACGGGCGATTTCAGGGTTCTGGGTCATGGTGGCTCCTGGGGAGGGGGTCGTCGATAACGCATGGGAAAGACATGCGCGATGGCAAAGGTTATGGCTCCATCAACTTTGATGTCAACATAAAATCAACTAAAAATTAATTGAAAAAGTGTTTTAATGTTGTTGCTGTTTTGATTGATTGTTCGCTGTGCGATAAGATATGCACATGGCAGGAAACAGTTTCGGCACGCTCTTCCGTGTCACCTCCTTCGGTGAAAGCCACGGGCCCGCGATCGGCTGTGTGGTGGAGGGGTGCCCGCCCGGGCTGGCCATCGACACGCCGCTGATCCAGGCGGCCCTCGAACGGCGGCGCCCGCGGCTGGCGGGGGCCCTGAGCCAGCGCAGCGAGCCCGACCAGGTGGAGATCCTGTCGGGGGTCTTCGACGGCCACTCCACCGGTCAGCCCATCGCCCTGCTGATCCGCAATCGGGACGTGCGCCTGATCGACTACAGCCGCCTCGACCGGTTGTTCCGCCCCGGGCACGCCGAGTACACCTATTGGCACAAGTACGGCATCAACGATCACCGGGGCGGGGGGCGTGCGTCTGCCCGCGAGACCGCCGCCCGGGTGGCCGCCGGAGGGGTGGCCCGACAGTGGCTGGAGGAGCGTTACGGCGTGGCCCTGTGTGCCTGGGTGGCCTGCATCGGCGAGCTCGAGCTGCCCTTCCGCGATGCGGCCGAGCTGGCCGTCAGTCCGCGCTTCCTGGCCGACGCCAGCCGCGAGGAGGAAGTCGAGGCGCTGCTGGCCCGCCACCGCGCGGACGGCGACTCGGTGGGCGCGCGGGTCGAACTGCTCGTCCGCCTGCCGGATGTCTTCGAGGGCGTCGTGGGGGCCTGGCTGGGCACCCTCGGCCGGGCCCTGATGGGCGTCAATGCGGTGAAGGCGGTGGAGTTCGAAACGGCACCGGGGGAACTGCGCGTCCGGATTGCAGTCAAGCCTACTCCGAGCGTCCATCTGCCCCGCCATACCATCGACAAGGCCGGCCGTCCCGCGCTGTTGATGACCCGGGGCAAGCGGGATCCCTGCGTGGGCATCCGCGCGGTTCCGGTACTCGAGGCGATGGCCTGGCTGGCCCTCGCCGATCGTGTATTGCGGGAACGGGCGTTCGGGACGTGTTGACCGCGGAAAGTGCGCGCAACTTGCTCCCACAGGCCGCCGGCAAGTCGCTAACATTCGCCGGCGCATCGCGCACTCACCAAAGTCTGCAAGTTAGGGAACTTCACTAGAATGAATACAAAATGGATCCCCGGTCAGGAGCCCACCATTGCCAGCGAAGGTGCCGCAGTAACCGGCTGGCATCTCGCCCACACCTCGCTGGAGGCCGCCACCACCGAACTCGAATGGGCCCTGCTGCGCTGGCATGAAGCCTTCGACCGCTACAATCGGCAGGCCCTCAACATGCTGGGCCTGACCACGGTCAGCATTCAGGAGATGACCGTCCTGCACATCGTGGGCCTGCATGACCGGGCCAAGCCGGCAAGCATGATCGCCAACCTGCTCAACCGGGACGACGTGCAGAACATCCAGTACAGCCTGCGCAAGCTGATGGGGCTCGATCTGGTCCGCAAGGCGCGGGATGGCGCCGGCAAGAACACCAACGTGGAGGTCACCGAGAAGGGCCGCCAGGTGTGCGACGAGGTGGCCAACATCCGTCGTCAGCTGCTGATCCGCCAGATCGGCGAACTCGAGAACGGCGAGGCACGCCTGCTCTTCTCGGCCAGGACGGTGAGCATGCTGATCGGCCTGTATGACGAGGCCGGCCGGGCGTCGACGGGTTACATGGCGCTTGATACGTCCTCCGACGAATAGGCTTTCAAAGAAATAGTGCTCCGGGCTTCCGGAGCAGCGACCCCTAAAAGATGACGCAAGAAAAACGCAGTACCGTGAAAGAGAAGAGCCAGGCGACCGCCCCGACGCGGGCCTGGCACCTCGGCACGACCCACCACGAAGCCGTCACCACCGAGTTCGAGTGGTCGATCCTTCGTTTCTTCCAGGCCTTCGAGCGCTACTGCATGCAGATCGCGCACATTTCGGGCCTGGCGGACCTTTCGTTTTCCGAGCTGATCCTGCTGCACGTGATCGGGCTGCAGGACACCCCCAAGACGGTGGGCCTGCTGGCCCGCCAGACCAACACCGACTCGGTCACCAACGTCCAGTACAGTCTGCGCAAGCTGGTGGCCTACGAGCTGGTGGTGAAGATCCGCGAGGGCAAGAGCAAGGTGTTCACCTATGACGTGACGGACAAGGGGCGCGAGCTGATCAATCAGTACGCCCACTTCCGTCAGCGGGTGCTCACCGAGCAGACCAAATCCATCGAATCCATCGACCGCAAGCTGTCCGAGGCCGCCCGCCTGATCAGCATGCTGAGCGGCGTCTATGACGAGGCGGTGCGGGTGTCGGCCACCTACAATCCCTACGTCAGCCAGGATGTGCCGAGCCCTGCGGCAAAGCCCCGGAAGAAGTGAAATGCCGGCCCCGCCGGGAGGCGGAGCCGGACGCTTCATCCCGGACTCCTTTTGCCGGAGGCCTCCTCAGACCGTGCTCGTCTCGCCGGCCAGGGTGGCATAGCGCCCCTGGTGGAAGAGCAGGGGCGGGCGTTCCACAGGCCCCTGGCCCAGGCGGAGCACGCGGCCGACCAGGATCAGGTGGTCACCACCGTCGTAGCGATGCTCGGTGGCGCACTCGAACAACGCGGCGCAACTGCCCAGCAGGGGAACTCCGCCCAGCCCGTCGCGGGTCGTCATGCCCTCGAACTTGGCGCTCGAGGCCCGCGCAAAGCGGTTCGACAGATCCCGCTGATCGTCCGCCAGCACGTGCACCGCGAAGTGGCTGGCCGCCTCGAACACCGGGTAGCTGAAGGCATTCCGTCCCAGGCTCCACAGGATCAGCGGCGGATCCAGGGACACCGCGTTGAAACTGCTGGCCGTGACGCCGACGGCTTCGCCGGTAGCGCTCCGGGTGGTGATGATGGTCACCCCCGTGGCAAAGCGCCCGAGGGTGCTGCGGAGTTCCGCTGCATCGATCATGAATCGACCCTCCCCGCTCAGAAGCGCATGCCGTAGCTGACCGACAGCCAGTCCTGGCCCATGTACAGGTCGGTCAGCCCATCGGGCGGAGCGCCGGTGCCCTGGGTCGTGCCCTTGATCGAGCGGGCATAGGCCAGCGACAGCTCGCCGTCGCGGCCCAGCTGATAACTGGCGCCTACGGTCACGTGGCGGCGGTTGGCGGACGGCGCCAGAACACCCAGATAGGTATCCCGAGGGTTGAGCAGGCGGGTGCCCTGGTTGTAGCCGGCCCGCAGGGTCAGGGCCTCGCTCAGGGCGTGGTCCACACCCACCCGCCAGACCGACTGGTTGCGCCACCCGAAGCCGGGACCGTTGGCGCTGCCCGGCGGGCCACCGGCGTTGGTGACGCCCGGATTGGCCAGGGAACGGATCTCGCCCCACTCGATGCGCATGACGTCGGCCGCCAGGGTGGTGGCGCCCAGCTTGTAGGCCGCACCGATGCCATAGTTGGCCGGCACGTCCATGTCGCCGCCCTCGGCCAGCAAGCCCTTGAAGCGGTCCAGCTTGCCCATGCTTACCTTGCTGGCATAGGTCGCGCCGACAGTCAGTTCGGGTGTCAGCTGACCGCTCCAGCCCAGGCGCACGCCGGCGCCGTAGGACGAATCATGCCCTTCCGGCAGGCCGATGCTGGCCGGTCCGCGGATGGTCAGGGCCTGGCGCGCCAGCACCAGCCCGGCGCCGACGGAGTGTGCCTCGCCGAGCTTGCGCGCATACGAGAAGGTGGCAACCATCTGCTGCAACTGGGAGCGCGGCCCCTGCATGCCGCCCACATTGGCGCTGCGGCTGTAGGCCGTGCCCACACCATTGCCGACCACCGACACGCCGACGGAGCTGTCGGCATCGATCATGTAGTTCGCACCCAGCTGGGGGATGATGTACAGACCTTTGTTCTCGGTGGCGTCATAGGTGGTGCCGGCGAAACGCGAACCGTTGTCCACCGACAGGAAGGCGGCCCCCACGTCGAAGCGGTTGCCGACGCGGACCATTCCGGCCGGATTGGTGGCGCCGGCCAGGCCATCCTGGGCGAGGGCGATGCCGACACCGCCCATGCCTTCGGATTTCACGCCGTAGCCATGGGGGAAGGTGCCCTGGGTGGCCAGCGCGGGGAGGGTACAGGTGGCGACCAGCACGGCGAGGGGCAGGCGTCGCAGGCGGGAGGAGAAGTCACTGTTCATGATGCGCCTCCTCAGGCCGGCACGGCATAGGACTCGATGAAGCGGTCGGCCTCCACCGGGTCGTAGTACCAGGGCGACAGGCTCTTGGGGTCGTCGAAGGCGTTGGCCACCCGGGCGGCCAGTGCAGGGTTCTGACCACACGCGCCGAACACCTTCATCACCTGTGGGGGCGGGGGCAGCAGGTGGGTGTTGGTGAAGCGTGCCACCCATTGGGCATAGTCCCAGTAGCGCTCGAAGGTGTTCTGCATCCAGTCCGTGTCGAAGGCGGCGTCGCCGTGTGCGAGGATGGACTTGAGGTAGACATTCACGCATTTGGCGGCGTTGTTGGAGCCCTGGCCGGTGATCGGATCATTGAGCACCAGCACGTCGGCCATGCCCAGCACCTGGCGGCCCGAGGGCAGGACGCCGATCGGCTTGCGGACGGTGGGCGTGACGCGGCCGACCAGGATGCCGTTGTCGTCGGTGAGGCGCAGGTTCTCGCAGCGGGGCGCTTCCCAGGGGAAGAACTCGCGGATCAGTTCGACCGTCAGGGCGAGATGATCCGCCGGCGTCTTGACCTCGCTCCAGCGGTCCATCGGGCCGCCGTCGATGCACTCCAGGTTGATGATGTCGCACGGGCCGGTGTGGGTCATGGCCGGGAAGTTCACGTACTCGCCGATGCCCGGGTTGATGCTGATGTTGAGCGCGGAAAAGTCCTCACGGGGCTTCATGCCGTGCACGTAGGTGAGGGCGATGGTACGCATCGGGCGGTCGAACACGGAGCGCTCCGCATCGCGCTCGAAGAGCTTGCCCAGTTCGCCCTTGCCGGTGGCGATCAGCACCAGATCGCTGTCCTTGGCGTACTCCTCGGTTTCCAGGATGCCGGCCTCCTGGATCACCAGCTTGCCGCCGCGGCGCTGGAATTCTTCCATCCAGCGGGGCATCTTGATGCGCTGGTCCACCGACTGGCCGCTGGCGGCCATGCGCGAGCGCCAGTCGACCAGCTTGGTGCCGTCGCTGAGGCCGGCGCGCATGTGCACGCCCTCGATCGGCGGACAGACATCGTCCCACAGGGACAGGCCCAGCTCCCGTTCGAAGCCGATGGCCATGTCGTACATGGACTGGCTCGACATGACCTTGCCGTTGGCGATCTGTTCGCCGGTCCGGTTGGAGACCACGGTGACGTCGAAGCCCTTGGAGACCAGGCCGATGCCCAGATGCAGGCCGGCCTGACCGGCACCGATGATGGTGATCTTGCGCATGTTGTGTCACTCCGCTTTGCGTTGTTGGGGGGATCCCCTTCCGGCGAAGGGGGTGAACGCAATGTGCGGGAAGCGGACTGTGCGGACTATTCAGTGCCTGCAGGCGATGTTCAGTTACTGCAGAAAAATGAAGCGGGTGTGAATTTACGTGCAGCTTTAGGGGCCGGCCGTAGGGGCGGCTTCAGCCGCCCACGGACTCTGATCAAGGACCTGTCGGGGATTCGAGCGCAAAGGGCGGCTGAAGCCGCCCTTACACCGCTTGCCGCGGGGTGAGCGAGGGCATGGGGGTAGCTTCAGCCGCCCCTACACGGCCCGGCGCAGGGTGTCGCCGGGGCATTCACCGTAGCGCTTGCGGTACTCGGTGGCGAAGCGGCCCAGCTGGAAGAAGCCCCAGCGGGTGGCCAGCTCGGTGACGCTGCGGGCCTGGGAGGGATCCAGCAGGTCGCTGCGGACCCGCTCCATGCGCACGTCGCGCAGGTAGCGCATGGGGCTGACCCCGCGGAACTTCTGGAAGCCGCTGTACAGGGTTCGTCCGCTCACGCCGGCCATCTCGGTGAGCTGCTCGATGGTGATGGGCTGCTCCGGGTGGGCCCGGATGTAGTCTTCGACCAGGCGCACGTGGCGTGGCAGCACCTCGCGATTGTCACGCTGCAGCGACGCGCTGACGCTGCCCGGTTGCCATTCCAGCAGGGTGGTCATGAGCAGTTGCTCGAACTGGGCGCAGATCAGCGGCGAGGCGAGCAGGGCGGGCGAGGCCCGCAGCTCGTCGAGGACATGGCGGGCGGTCCGGATCCAGGCCTGCCCGGCGCCCTGGCGGGCGTCCATCACCGGCTGGAACTTCAGGCCACCCGGCCGCACAGGCGTGCCGGTCATGCTCTGGGCATGCCGCTCAAGGGCTTCCCGGTCGAAGCGGACCACCATCTTGCGACAGTCCTTGCTCCATTGCATGCCGAGGCTGTCGTCGGGCGAATGCACGGATGCGTGGTTGGCATCGCTGTGCAGGCTCTCCTTGCCGATGCGGATCAGGTCGTGTCCCTCGAGGGGCATCTGGACCAGGAAGAAGGACTTCAGCGGGCCTGGGGTGATCTGCACCTCGGCACCATAGCTCATCACGCTGAAGCCGATCCGTCCGATCTGGCCGTGCAGGTGAACGTAGTCCAGCGGTTCGCGCCGGACCAGGTCGAGCTGGTGGTCGCAGAACACGCCCGCAACCAGTGCCCGGGTTTCATCCAGGTGGGTCGAACGCAGCAGATCGAAGCTGGCCGGAGGGCGGGACAGCGAAGTTTCCACGAGGCTTCTCCTTGGAGAGGGAGGGCGCAGGGGCGCTCTTGTTGCTTGAACGGTTGATTGAATTTCTATCGATCACGTAGTAAGTATTAATTTCACATCTTCGTCAAGTGCTTCTTTTCGAAGAAAATTTTTTTCTTGATGCCATCTGGATGAAGGTTTTCTGCAAGCTTTCATCCCCCTTGTCCGAGCGCACCGGAACAGGGATCCCGACTCCCTTTTGCAATGCAGCATGGCGGCTTCCGGCACCGCCCTGGACCATCTCGCGCCCTCAATTGGTGCTTGGATTTTTTGATTTCATCGACTGATATTGCACTGCATTACAACAAAAAACCTTTAGAAAATTGATTGACTTTCAATTTAACGTCGACGATATTTTGTTCCACGAACTCGCTGAACAGCGCAGGACGAAAGCTGCCCAGGTGGTGGGATGGATCACTGAACCGAATTCATGGAGTCAATCGAATGGATATGAAACGGACGGTCAAGAAGGCCAACAACGACGCCGCTCGGCGCCTCTACGCACCCTATGCCGAAGCCGAGTGGGGTTTTCTGAACCACTGGTACCCGGCGCGCTTCTCCGGCGAGGTGCCGGAAGGTTCGGCGGTCGGTGTGCAGATCTGTGGTATGCCCATCGTGCTGCGCCGCTCCAAGGGCAAGGTCTATGCACTCAAGGATCAGTGCCTGCACCGCGGCGTGAAGCTCTCCGCCAAGCCCATGTGCCTGACCGAGGACACCATCACCTGCTGGTACCACGGCTTCACTTTCAGCATCGAGACCGGTGAGCTGGTCTCCATCGTGGCTGCGCCGGATGACGAGATCATCGGCACCACCGGCATCCCGACCTATCCGGTGGAGGAGGTGAACGGGATGGTCTTCGTCTTCGTCAAGAGCGACGACTGGGACGACGAGATCCCGCCGCTGGCCCAGGATCTGCCGATCCGCTTCCCCGACAACAACGAGCGTTTCCCGCACCCCTTCTGGCCGGACACCCCGAGCATCCTCGACAAGGACGCCGTGGCCCTGGGCGTGCACCGCACCGGCTATGCCAACTGGCGCCTGGCCTGCGAGAACGGCTTCGATGCAGGCCATCTGCTGATCCACAAGGACTGCACCATCGTCCAGGCCAAGGACTGGGCCGTGCCCCTGGGCATCAAGCCGCTGACCGACCAGGCCACCCAGCTGATCGAGGATGAGGATGGCCCGAAGGGCTTCATCAACATGTACTTCACCGAGAACTACGAGCCGGTGCTGGTGAATGAGCGCCTCAACGTGAAGGCCTCCGGCACCGTGCCCAAGTACTTCCGCACCTCGATGTTCCTGCCGGGCGTGCTGATGGTGGAGAACTGGCCGGAAGAGAACGTCGTGCAGTACGAGTGGTATGTGCCCATCACCGACGACACCTACGAGTACTGGGAAGTGCTGGTCAAGCGCTGCCCGACCGAGGAAGACGTCAAGGGCTTCGAATACCGCTTCAAGAACTTCTACGAGCCGATGGCCCTGCACGGCTTCAACGACTGCGACCTGTTCGCCCGCGATGCCATGCAGAACTTCTACGCCGACGGCTCCGGCTGGGCCGACGAGCAGCTGGGCGACATGGACTACTCGATCATCACCTGGCGCAAGGTCGCGTCCCGCTACAACCGCGGCATCGCCAAGAAGCCGCGCGGCGTATCGGGTGTGGTGAAGGGGGCCAGCAACGTGCTGGCCGAGATCCGCGGTCCGGGCTGCGGCCACTACCGGGACAAGAAGGGCGAGTAAGAGGCCCATGCCGGGGTGCCGCCGGTGCCCCGGCCCGTGGAGAACGATGCGATGACGATCCTAGAAGAACTGCCCGTCGAGGCAACCCAGACCTGCTCCGCCACCGTCCGCTTCAGCGACGGTGTCGAACGGGTATTCCCGGTCCGTGCGGGCCAGACCATCCTGGCCGCGGCCAAGGAGAACGATGTCTGCCTGGTGCACCAGTGCCTCACCGGCAGCTGCGGCACCTGCGTGACCCGCGTGGAGTCCGGTGACGTGCGCATGAACACCGCGCGGGGCACCTCCCTGCTGCCGAGCGAAGCGGCCGAAGGCTTCCGCCTGACCTGCACCTCGTTCTGCGACAGCGACGCGGTGATGCATTTCGACTATCCGAGCAGCCTACTCGACGAGCCCGGTCCCGCGCGCTGCACGGCGGTGGTGGGCGAGGTGAGTTGGGTGGCCAGCAACGTGGTGCGCCTGGCCCTGCGCCTGCCGGATGACGCCGGCCTCGAGTTCCGCAGCGGCCAGTACGTGCGGGTCCGGGTGCCGGGCACTGAGGAATGGCGCTCCTATTCGATGGCCTCGACGATGGGCGACCTGCCCGAGCTGGTCCTGCTGCTGCGTGTGCTCGATGCCGGCCTGATGTCCGACTACCTGCGCTCGCGGGCCAAGGCCGGCGACGAGATGGAGCTGGAAGGCCCCTTCGGCCTGTTCTACCTGCGTGAGTCCAAGGCCCAGCAGATCATGATCGCCGGCGGCACCGGCCTGGCGCCGATGCTCGGCATGCTCGAGGACATCCGCCTCAAGTCCGGCCGCAAGCCCAAGGTCCTGCTCAGCTTCGGCTGCGCCAGCGAGGACAACCTGTTCTACCAGGACGAGCTGGAGACCCGCGCCGCCTGGCTGCCCGGCCTCAAGGTCAAGGTGGCGGTGGCCAACCCGGGCCCCGGCTACACCGGTCTGGTGGGCAACCCGGTGGAGGTCATCACCGCCGCGGACGTGATCGACGCCCCCAATGCCGTGGCCTACCTGTGCGGCCCGCCGCCGATGATCGAGTCGGCCCGCCGGCACCTCGAGGCCCTCGGACTGCATCCCGACAACATCCACGCCGAGCACTTCTCGGCCAGCGCGACCTGACGGTCGCCCGCATCACGCATTCAATCTCCTGGGACGGACAAGACCATGATCAATGTGACTCAGCTGGGCTACGCCGGCGTCAATGTGGTGGAGTTGGACAAGCTGCAACACGTGCTGGACAAGATCTGCGGCGCGGAAGTGCACCGCGACGGCGCGCGCCTGTATGCACGGGTGGACGAGCGTCACCACCGCCTGGCCTTCTACAAGGCCGAGGCCATGTCGCTGGCCTACATGGGGCTGGAGGTGGAGTCCCTCGACGCCCTGCGCGCCGCCGAGGAGGAGCTGCGCGGCAAGGGCCTGGAAGTGACCCGCGCCACCGCCGCCGAACGCGAGGAGCGGGCAGTGCTGGACATGATCCACCTGCGCGGCCCCGACGGCGTGCGGATCGAGCTCTTCTTCGGCGCCGTGCTGGAGAAGCTGCCCCTCAAGCCGGGCCGTGCCATCTCCGGCTTCGTCACCGGCGAGCTGGGCCTCGGCCATGTGGTGCTGGCCTGTGCCGACCGGGATGCGGCGACCCGCTTCTACACCGAGCACTTCAGCTTCCGTCTGACCGACTACATCTTCTGGTCCGAGGCCGAGGCGACCTTCCTGCATTGCAATCCGCGTCACCACACCCTGGCCCTGATGAACCCCTGCTTCGGCATGGTCCCCGGGCAGTTCAACCACCTGATGCTGCAGGTCAAGTCCATCGACGACGTGGGGCGCGCCTACGACATCGTGCAGGCCGAAGGCATCCCCATGGTGATGAACCTGGGCCGTCACACCAACGACCAGATGACCTCCTTCTACGTCAAGACCGAGTCCGGCTTCGCCATCGAGTACGGCTATGGCGGGGTGGAAGTGGACGACCACGACTGGGACGTCAAGGTCTTCAACGCGCCGGCCCTGTGGGGCCACGCCCTGCAGGCCTGACCCGGCTTTTTTGATCTCTCCTCCGCGGCCCGGCCTGTCCGGCGGGTCGTTGGCGCAGCCGCCCGGCGGCTGCGCAATTTATTCGCTTCATCCGGGGGCCGGTCACGGCGGCCGGCCCCGCGGAATGCGGCTGCAGTCGAGATGGAGTTGTGATGGACAGGAACAATCAATTGCTGAATCTGAATACGGCGCCGGCACCCGCCGCGTCGTCCCTGCCGGCGTCGGCTCCGCAGGGCGGACGTCTGCTCAAGGTGACGACCTCCCTGGTGCCCTGGGCCATCATCGGCGGGCTGCTGTGGGCGGGCCTCTTCATCAAGCCCGCGGCAGTCGGGAGCACCGTGCAGCCGCCGGTGCTCGAGCATCGCGACCACTACTACGGCGCGGCCCTGCCCGGTGATGGCCGGGTCTGGTTTGCCGGTTCCAACGGCAAGATCGTTTCGATGGCGACGGACGGCAGCCTGAGCCTGCTTGCCAGCGGCACCGAGCGGACCCTCCAGGACATCGCCGCCTGGGATGGCCAGCGGGGCATCGCCGTCGGTAACGACGGCGTCATCATCACCACCGCCGATGGCGGCAAGACCTGGCAGCAGGCCCGCGAGGTGCCCCGCTCGGCAGTGGCCAACAAGCTCACCCGGGTTCGTGTCGCCGAAGGCGGGCGGGCCGTGGTGGTCGGCGAGATGGGCGCGCTGCTCGCCAGCGACGACTTCGGCCAGACCTGGCACCGCCTGCGCGACGAGGAAGACGTGGCCTGGAACGACGTCGCCCTCGTCGGCAAGGACGAGATCCGGGTGGTGGGCGAGTTCGGCCGCGTACTGCTGAGCCGTGACCGGGGCGCCACCTGGCAGGAGCGCGAGGCGCCGGTGCCGACCTCCCTGATGTCCGTGGCCTTCCGCGACGCCCGCAACGGTGTGGCGGTCGGCCTCGACGGCGTGGTGCTGGTCAGCCAGGACGGCGGCGAGAACTGGCGCCAGGCCGAGACCGGCATCCATGACCACCTCCTCGACATCGCCTGGGACGAGGCCGGCCAGCGCTGGCTGGGGGCCGGCGTGCTCGGGCGCTGGGTCAGCGCCCCCGCCGATGCCGCCAAGTGGAGCGTCGGCCGGGTCGATGAGCGCGACCTCTCCTGGCACACCCGCGTGCTGCCGGCCGGTGGCCAGGCCTGGTTCGCCGGCGCCGGCGTCGGCCGCTGGGACGGCAAGCGCTGGCAGCCCCTGGGCAGCTGATCTCCGTTTCTCCCGGCTTCGCACCCCTTACACAGAGAAGAGACAAGACAAATGATCGAACGCATCGCGGAGTTCTGCATCCATCGCCGCAAAGCGGTGGTGGCTGTGCTGGCGGCACTGACCCTGGTGCTGAGCTGGTTTGCCCTGCGCATCGAAGTGCGCACCGTGTTCGAGGACATGCTCCCCTCGCAGCACGAGTACGTCAAAACCCACGAGCGCTTCAAGGACACCTTCGGCGGCTCGAACATGGTCACCATCATGTTCGAGGTGAAGGAGGGCGACATCTTCCAGAAGGCCTTCCTCGAGAAGGTGCGCACCGTCACCCTCGGCCTGCGTGAAGTCTCGGCGGTCAATCCCTACCAGATCACCTCCCTGGCTTCCAAGAAGCTCAAGGAGGTGCAGGCCTCCACCGACGGCATCGCCACCACGCCCCTGATGTGGCCCGACCTGCCGGCCAACGCCGAGCAGATGGCGGCCCTCAAGGAGGCCGTGCTGCGCAACCCGCTGGTGTACGGCCCTTATGTGTCCCGCGACCTGCAGGCCACCCTGATCACGGTGGACTTCATCGACCGCGACGTGGATTACGCCAAGGTCTTTGAAGAGGTGCGGGCCCTGGTGGCCAAGGTGGATGATGGCTCGGTGCGCATCCGCATCGTCGGCGACCCCATCCTCTACGGCTGGGTCAATCACTATGTGCCGGAGACCATCAACCTTGTGGCCGCCGCGCTGGCGGTGACCCTGAGCATGCTCTTCGTGCTGCTGCGCACCTGGCGTGGTGTGCTGTTGCCCCTGCTGGCCGGCGTGGTCAGCGCCATCTGGGCCCTCGGCATCTGTCACCTGCTGGGCATTCACTTCGAGCCGCTGGTGATCGTGGTGGCCATGCTCATCACCTCGCGGGCGGTGTCCCACTCGGTGCAGATCGTCAATCGCTTCGACGACGAGCTGGAGAACATCGCCAAGGGGGCGGAGAGCGCCCGGCATGCCGCCAAGGTGGCCCTGGCCGACCTGTTCCGGCCCGGCATGCTGGGGGTGATTGCCGACGCGGCCTGCATGGCGGTGGTGGCCCTCAGCCCGATCCCGATGCTGCAGAAGCTCACCGTGCTGTCGGTGGTGTGGGTGTCCACCCTGACCATCAGCGCGGTGATCCTCACCCCGGTGATGCTGTCTTTCATCCGCAAGCCCCACGGCACCGTGCATGGGGTGGACCTCGCCCCGCTGCTGCGCAAGGTGCTCGACTTCGCGGTGTGGATGGCCACCTCGCGCTTCCGCTTCGCGGTGATCGGCTGCAGCGTGGTGGTCATGGCGGTGTCCGGCTGGTACGCCTTCAACCTCAAGATCGGTGACGCCAATCCGGGTTCGCCGATCCTGTGGCCGGAGGCGGCCTACAACGAGGATTCGGCCGCCATCAATGCCCGCTTCCAGGGGGCCGACCGCATGTTCGTGGTGGTGGGCGCCGACGGCCAGCAGGACTTCGTGAAGAAGAGCGAAGTGCTCACCGCGATGAACCGCTTCCAGCGCTTCCTCGAGGCCCAGCCGGAGATCGGTGGTTCCGTGTCGATCGCCGACGTGCTGCCGGTGGTCAGCCGCACCCTGCGTGAGGGCAACCCGCGTTACCAGGAGCTGGGCGACAGCCAGGCCACCAACGGCAGCCTGATGGCGGTGCTGGACTCGGTGTCCGAACCCGGCGACATGGACCGCTTCGTGGACAGCACCTATGCCAACGGCGCCGTCACCCTGATGTTCCGCGACCGCAAGGGCGAGACCATCCGTACCGCGGTGGCGCGGGTCAAGGAGTTCATCGCCGCCAACCCCCTCGAGACCGGCTCCTGGCAGCTGGCAGGCGGCCTCATCGGGGTGATGGCAGCGGTCAATGAGGTGATCCTGTCCGGCCAGATCGAGGCCGTGGCCTTGGCCCTGCTCGTGCTGGTGGTGATCTGCACCGTGGTGTATCGCTCCACCGTGGCGGGCATGCTGTTCATGGTGCCGGTGATCATCTCCAACACGCTCACCTTCAGCTTCATGGCCTGGAAGGGCATTGGCATGAACATCAACACCGTGCCGGTGGCCGCCCTCGGCATCGGCCTTGGCGTGGATTACGCCTTCTACATCGCCGACCGGGTGAAGGAGGAGATCGCCGCCGGCAGCACCCCCGAGAAGGCCATCTACATGGCCCTGCACTCGGCCGGCATGGGCGTGGTGGTGACGGCCAGCGTGCTGATCGTCAGCACCCTGCTGTGGTGGGCCTCGTCCCTCCGCTTCCAGGCCGAAATGGGCCTGCTGATGGCGATCTGGCTGGGCATCTCGGCCATGTCGGCCCTCTTCGTGATGCCCTCGATCATCTACGTGTTCCGTCCCGAATTCATCTTCGGCAAGAAGGCGCGTCCGGTCCTCGCCGGCGTCGCGCCCGGCCTCCAGGCCGACTGACCAATCCGAGACTGCATGAGCAGACCTCCGGGCGGAGGGCCTTACAGGGAGGACTTCGCCCGCTTCCAGCACCCAATCGTCGGACCTCAGGGAACGGCACAAACCACAGAGAAGGAGTCGGTATGAACAAAGGCAAGCGGTCGAGCGTACCTTCCAGGGTACTTGCGATGGCGGCGGCACTGGCCGCCATCACCCCGGCGGTACAGGCCGAAGAAAGCAGCCTCAAGGTGGACGGCTACCTGCGTCAGGAGCTGTCGTGGAACCTCCTCAACTGGGCGGACACCCCGGGTTACGACGACCGGCGCAAGCTGTCCATGTTCCGTACCACCGTCCGGGTCAATAGCGAGTGGAAGGCCACCGACGATATCACCGTGGTCGGCAAGTTCAGGGCCTCGCGGGAGAGCAAGACCGACTTCCTGCGCCATCTCGAGAAGATGGGCGCCAACAACTACGGCTCGGCCAATGGCCGTGGTGACATCATGGGTCTCTACAACGAGGCCGAGATCCGCGAGCTGTATGTGGACTTCCCGGTGGGCGAGCGCACCAAGGTGCGTTTCGGCAAGCAGCAGGTGGCCTGGGGCGAAACCGACTTTTTCGCCGCCAACGATCTGGTGCATGGCTTCAACCTGACCTGGCGCTCCTTCCTCGAGCCGGCCAACGAGGAGCTGCGCAAGCCCAACATCATGGCCAAGATCAACGTGGACGTGCCCGAACTGGACGGTGGCGTCGAAGTGCTGATCCGCCCGGGCTGGGACCGCGACAAGGACATCGGAACCGAGCTCGACATCTATGGCGGCCGCTGGTCCAGCCAGCCCTATGCCGGCGTCGACTTCCGCAACATCGACCCTTACGACTACAAGAACAAGGAAGGCAACTACCGCAAGGTGACCGGTGGCGTGCGCTGGAGCGGTGTGGCCAAGGACATCAACTACTCCCTGTCCTACCTCAACACCTTCTATCCGAGCCCCATCCTCAACGCCTCCAGCACGCTGGGCCTGTTCGGCATGCCCACCACGCCGTCGGGGGCCACCACGGTCGGCCGCAGCAACACCTTCGGTGTCGCCGGCGACATCATCTACCCGGTCGTGGATGTCTTCGGCCTGACCGCCAGCGGCTACTCCAACCTGGCCGACGCGGTGTTCAGCACCGAGATCGCGCTCATCAAGGACGCGCCCTACCAGATCCTCGCGGCGACCCCCACGCCGATCTCCCAGGCCGTGGCGCCGGGCTTCGACGGCATCAAGCGCAAGGACGTGCTGGCCTGGATGCTGCGCATGGACAAGAACATCGCCGCCACCCAGACCTGGCTCGGCACCGAGAAGCCGATGTTCTTTTCGATGCAGCTCTTCGACAAATGGATCCAGGACTACAAGCGCGAAGACGGCCTGCTCAACTCGGTGGGTTGGGGTGGCCGCACCAAGGAGCACTCCTTCCTGCTGACCGGCATCTTCAGCCTGAGCTATGACAACGGGCGCATCCGCCCCGAGTTCGTGATCGGCCGCGACATCACCTACGGCGGCGGCTTCGCCGTGCCCTCGGTGACCATGGAGTTGAGCAAGAGCCTGCGCTGGAAGGTGGAGTACGACAAGTTCTGGTCCGACAAATGGCGCGACGGCACCCAGTGCACCTATCCCAACGCCGCCAACTGCGACAACGCCGGCCTGTTCGGCTACTTCCACAAGCGCGACCAGCTGTACACCAGCCTGACCTACCTATTCTGACAACCCCGGCTCCGGAGAACACACAATGAAGATCCAACGCAAGGCCTTTGCCACACCCCTGACCCTATCCCTGACCCTGGCCCTGGCCGGCATGGCGTGCCAGCTGCACGCCGCCGAATTGCCGGAAGGCACGGTGATCTCGGCCGAGAACATCAACCAGATCAAGAACGACACCTTCGAAGGCAAGACCATCGCCAGCCTCCTCACCGAAAAGATGGAGTGGCGGATCAAGAACAACGGCTGGAAGATTCCCCTCTACAAGTCGAAGGAAGTGCCGCTGGATCCCAAGTGGGTCAAGGCCTCCCAGGCCAATGCCGGCAAGACGAAGATCAACGCCGAGACCTGTCAGGTGGATGGCTGGAAGGCTGGCGAACCCTTCCCCAACATCGACATGAAGGACAGCCAGGCCGCCGAGAAGGTCATCTGGAATTGGCACCTCGGCCAGCTCACCGGCGACGTGGCCCAGGTACCCTTCTACACCCAGGTGCTGATCGACGGCGCCAAGGGCGTGCATGCCGAGCCGGTGGCCGAATTCACCCGCTATTCCATGAAGGGACGCCTCAACGGTGAGGCTACCGAAGGCGACGGCAGCGAGCGCGGCCGGCAGCTGCTCTACTTCAAGTCCCCCGCCGACATGAAGGGTCTGGGCACCTTCACCATCCAGTACGACTCCACCAAGTTCAACGACGTGTGGGCCTACATCCCCGCCGTACGCCGGGTGCGTCGCCTGTCCGGCGGCGCCTGGATGGACCCGGTGGGCTCCTCCGACCAGCTGCAGGACGATCTGGAGATCTTCAACGCCCGTCCGTGCTGGTATCCCAGCTACAAGATGCTCGGCAAGCGCTGGGTGCTGGCGGTGGCCAACGGCAAGACCCAGCTGTGGAACCGCAACGGCAGCAGCTTTGAGGAGAAGTATCCGGTTCTCGAGAACAAGCCGCCGTTCTGGAACATGAACAACGATCGCTTCGAGCCGCGCGAGGTGTACGTGATCGAGGCCACCACCCCGTCCGAGCACCCTTACAGCAAGAAGGTGCTCTACGTGGATACCAAGTACCCGCGCATCTATTACGGCGAGACCTACAACCGCAAGGGTGAATTCTGGAAGTTCATGGAATTCCACTCCTATGTGGGCAAGGCCGAGGACGGCTTCCGCGACGTGCGCACCACGGGCGGCGCGGTGATCGACTTCCAGCGCAACCATGCCACCGTGTCGCTGATCGACTCCGCCACCTGGAAGACCAATGCGCCGGGCGTCAGCTCCAAGGACTTCTCGCTGCAGACCCTGCAGTCGGCTGGCCGCTGAGCGTTCTGTCCGATGACCGTCGCCCCGTGGCCAGACCGCCGTGGGGCACGGATCTGCATGACCCGGCGCGTGCCGGCTCCGTCCGGAGCCTGGTGGGCGCCTTTTCTCAAGCCTGCTGCTGAACAAGGGTGAGTCCCATGAAAGCCGTACGCATCGATGCCTTTTGCGCTGCCGACTCCGTGCGCGTGAGCGATGTCCCCAAACCCGAGCCGGCGCCCGGCGAAGTGCGCCTGCGCATCGCCTATGCCGGCGTCAATCCCGTGGACTGGAAGATCTGCCAGGGAGCCATGGCCACGGTGTTCCCGCACCAGTTTCCCCTGACCCTCGGCTGGGACGCCGCCGGCGAGATCGACCGGGTGGGGGAGGGCGTCACCCGCCTGGCCCCGGGCCAGCGGGTGATGGGCTACTGCCGTCAGTACGGCACACCGGTGGAGCGGGGCACCTATGCAGAGTACATCTGTGTGCCTGAATCCCTGCTGGTGCCGATTCCCGCTTCCCTGGCCCTGATGAGCGCCGCTGCGCTTCCCTTGCCCTTCCTCACCGCCTGGCAGGCCCTGATCCAGGCCGGCGGCCTGCAGGCCGGCGAGACAGTGGCCATCGTCGGCGCCGCCGGTGGCGTAGGGTCGATGGCGGTGCAGCTGGCCCGCCTGCAGGGTGCCCGGGTGATCGCCTATTCGCGCCCGGCCAATCACGCCTACGTCAAAGGCCTGGGCGCGGAGATCGCCCTCGACTACCAGGCCTTGTTCGATCCGTCGCCGGTGCTCGAGACACGCCCCGACCTGCTCCTCGACTGCAGTGGCGGTGAAGCCCTGGCCGCTGGCCTGGAGCGCGTGCGTACCGGCGGTCGGCTCGTCACCATCGCCGGCCAGCCCGATGTGGCCCGGGCCGAAGCCCTGGGCGTGCGCGCCCAGCGCATCGTCGCCAAGGCCGATCAGACCCAGCTCGAACATCTGGCCAGGCTGTGTGCCGAGGGCCGGCTGCAGCTGCCCGAGATCGACGTGATACCGCTGGAGTCTGTCGCCGAGGCCCTGGGCAGGAGCCGCCAGGGCACGGTGCGTGGCAAGCTGGTGCTCGAAGTGGCCCGGCTGTGCTGGCAGGAACAAGTGATCGTCTGAACGAGAAGAGAACCCCCATGAACAATCAGAACCTCTACCTCATGCTCAAGGCCGGTTTTCCGGCCGCCCCCGATGCTCCGGCGCTGGAGACCGCCGAAGGTCGGCGCTACCCCTATGCCGAACTGGACGCCGCCAGCGCCCGCATCGCCAGCCTGATCGTCCGCCTCGGCCTGAAGCCCGGCGACCGGGTGGCGGTGCAGGTGGAAAAGTCGCCCGAAGCGCTGTTCCTCTACCTGGCCTGCCTGCGCGCCGGGGTGGTCTTCGTGCCCCTCAACACCGCCTACCAGCGCAGCGAGCTGGCTTATTTCCTGGGCGATGCCCAGCCCAGCCTGGTGGTGTGCCGGCCCCAGAGTGAAGCTCTGCTCAAGGAATTGGCCGCTGAAGCGGGCGTGGCCCATGTGCTGACCCTCGGCGAGGCCGGCGAGGGCAGCCTGCCGGAGCAGGCCGCCGCCTGTGCGGCGAGCTTCGAGACGGTGGCCCGCAGCGACGATGACCTCGCCGCCATCCTGTACACCTCCGGCACCACCGGGCGCTCCAAGGGGGCCATGCTGACCCATGCCAACCTGGCCTCCAATGCCCGCACCCTGCACACCTACTGGGGCTTCCGCCCTGGCGACGTGCTCCTTCATGCCCTGCCCATCTTCCATGCTCATGGTCTGTTCGTGGCCTGCCACTGCGCTCTGCTCAACGGCAGCCTGATGCTGTGGCTGCCGCGTTTCGACGTGGACACCGCCCTGCGCCTGCTGCCCCGGGCCACGGTTTTCATGGGGGTGCCGACCTTCTATACCCGCCTGCTCGAACAGCCGGGCTTCGGCCGTGACAGCGGGCCGAACATGCGCCTCTACATCTCCGGCTCGGCGCCGCTGCTGGCCGAGACCCACAAGGAGTTCGAGGCGCGCACAGGCCAGGCCATCCTCGAGCGTTACGGCATGACCGAGACGGTGATGCTCACTTCCAACCCCCTCGAAGGCGCCCGCCGAGCCGGCACGGTGGGCTACCCGCTGCCTGGCGTCGAGCTGCGGATCGCTGGCAATGACGGCCAGGCGCTGCCCCAGGGCGAGATCGGCCACGTCCAGGTGCGCGGCCCCAACGTGTTCCCGGGTTACTGGCGCATGCCCGAGAAGACCCGCGAGGAGTTCACCGCCGATGGCTTCTTCCGTACCGGCGACCTGGGCATGATCGACAGCCAGGGCTACGTGGTGCTGGTCGGCCGCTCCAAGGACCTGATCATCACCGGTGGCTACAACGTATACCCGAAGGAGATCGAGTCCTACATCGACGAGATGGCCGGGGTGAAGGAATCCGCGGTGATCGGCCTGCCCCACAAGGACTTCGGCGAAGCCGTCGCCGCGGTCGTGGTGGCCGAGGCCGGCGCCGCCCTCAGCGAGGCCGATGTGATCGGCAGCCTGAAGGGCGCGGTGGCCAACTTCAAGGTGCCCAAGCGGGTCTTCTTCGTGGATGACCTGCCCCGCAACACCATGGGCAAGGTGCAGAAGAACCTGTTGCGCGATCGCTTCGCGGCGGAGGCTCCGTGACGGTGGCGTCCGCCTCACCCGCGGCGGCCTGCCTGAGCATCACCCGGCAGGCCGCCCAACAGGTCGCAGTGGCAGCCATCGAGGAGGCGGAGCGCCTCGGCGTTGCGGTCAACGTGGCGGTGGTGGACCGCTCCGGCGTGCTGATGGCCTTCCTGCGCATGCCGGAGTCGTCACTCCATTCCATGGACACCGCCATCGACAAGGCCTACACCGCGGCGAGCTTCCGCTTTCCCACCGCAGACTGGAGCGAGCTGATGGCCAGCTTCTCCGACACGGTGCAGAAGGGCATCCTGCTGCGTCCCCGTCTGGTGGTCTTCGGTGGCGGCCTGCCGATCGAGTGGCAAGGCCAGATCATCGGCGCCATCGGCGTCTCCGGCGCCAGCGAGGAGCAGGACGAGGCCTGCGCTCGCGCCGGCTGCGCGGCGGTATAGAACGGTGTAGGGGACGTGTAGGGGCGGCTTCAGCCGCCCTCCGTGGCACAGATCGGGCGCATGCCGTTGATCGGAGTCCGTGGGCGGCTGAAGCCGCCCCTACATTGCCCCCGTCGCGTCCCCGTGCGCAATTACATGAAGCCTCCATCCTTCAGGTTTTCCGGCGATGGGTATGCCTTATGGCTTTTTTCCGGGCTGAGATTTATGTCTTTTTGTTAAAGCAAGTTACGCCAACGGCATTGCTTCGAGTGGCCGATAGAATCGAGGCAAATCATCCCGGAGCAATGCTGTGGCCAAAGTTTGCAAACCTGTTCGCCTATGGAGTTCCCTGGGGATCTTGTCGCTTTGCAGCATGGTGGTTCATGCTGGAGGCATGCTCATCATCGGCCCTGTGCCCGCCAACGCCCCGATAGACATAGTGGCCAATGTCCAAAGCGAATTTCCGGGTGCGACTTACATCAACGGGGGAGCGGCTGGCGCTGTCACTGCCAGCACGTTTGCCCCCGGATATGACCTTGTAGTGCTTTTGCAGCCAGTGTCTGCCCGTACACCCTACGACGTTCCAAGCATGGATGAAGGCAATCTTGCTGCCGTCATGACAGCCATTCAGAATCGTAGCGCCACTGCATTTGCGATTTTTGCCGACTCGGGGGGGACCGGGCGCCCAGCCCCTCATACTGCTCCAGATACCACCGCCACAGCGGATCTGGTTACCCGCTTGAATACGATCAGTGGCTTGGGCATTGGCATCTCTGCCATCAATCCCCACCTGGGCGACGATGCCGATCAGCTATTGAACGCCAGCACACCTTTTAGCCCAGGATTCAGTTCTCTTGTCCGTGGTGGCTTCTTTCACCACCTCAGCAAGGTCCCGGCTCTGAATTCCCTGTATCTCAACACGCTTCCCCTCGCAAACCCGGCGGCGCTGCAAGACGGTGTCTATGGCGTCTTGATCCCCTCAGTGCAATCTTATGGCGGCACCGGGGCCTGCGTGATGGCCTTCACCGACCTGACGCTCCTTGAAAATCGGGCCTATCTGGCAACAAATGCAAATAAGATCGGCCCTCCCATCATCGCTGCTGCGAGGGCGGCGGGGGCCTGCAGCATGGCCGTCGATCTGGTGCCCACCATCAGCGGCCCATCAGCCCCCACCGTCGGCATCCCTGCGCCCTATACAGTGGTCGTCACCAAGCAGGGGGCCTTGACCAGCATCGACGGGACTGTGGCCATTACATTGCCCGCCGACTTGGTGCTGGAGCCTTCTGTGCCAACGGGGTGTATCCGCGACAGCGACACGTTGATGACCTGCGATCTGGCCGTGCTTGCGCCCGGCGGACTGCCCAACGGCGGCAGTGTGACCATTCCGTTCTCCGCCACCCCTAGCCGCGTGGCGCCCGGCGCCAGCATCTCGGTGGCCGTATCCGGCGTGGCGAATGAGTCGAATACCCTCAACAACAGCACGCAGATGGCCATTATTGCCAGCGCTGGCGCCGGAACTGGCACCGGAACTGGCACAAGCACCGGTGTCGCCACTGGTGTCGGCACCGGTGTCGGCACCGTTGTCACGGGAGTCCCCACATTGAGCCAATACGGACAGTTGTTGCTGGTGCTGTCGATGTTGAGCATGGGGGCATTCCATTTTCGCAGCATCAAGGCATCAAACAAGCCACGCAGATAATGCTCGAAAGTGAATCCAAAGAGATGCTCAACAAATCCCCATTCAGCCGCCCCCGAGCGCGTCCTTACATGAACGCCTCGTCCTTCAGGCCTTCCGGCGAGGGGTAGGCTTTCTTGCTGTGGCACAGACCCAGGTCCAGGAACATCTCGCACAGCTTGTAGGCCACCACACCGGGGTTCAGTACCGGTACCGGAAGGCGTTCCGCCAGCCAGGCGTGGGACTGGTGCATGGTGGTCGAACCGAGCACGATCACGTCCGCGCCGTCTTCCTCAATGGCCTGGCGGGCGGCGGCCTCCAGTTTGGCGAAGACCACTTCCTCCTTGCCGGCGAGCAGGGCCTCGGTGTCCGGACGCACCTCGATCGAGCGTATCGAGGCCAGGCGGGACTCCAGCCCGTATTCCTTCAGCCCCTTGCGGTACAGCGGCAGCCAGCGGTCCCACATGGTCAGGATGGAGAACGTGTGGCCCATCATCGCCGCCAGGTGGAAGCTGCTCTGGCCTGGTGACAGCACCGGAATGGACAGGCGCGAGCGCAGGGCCGCCAGGCCCGAGTCGCTCACGGTGTTGATGCAGACGGCGTCAAAGCCCTCCGCCTCGGCCTGCAGACCGGCCTGGATCACGGACAGCTCCATCAGGGCCATGTCGTAATAGCTGTCGGCCAGGGTGATGGTGCTGCCGGCGCCGACGAAGGACACCTCGATGTCTGGGCGCTGGATGCCCGGCGGCAGCTGGGATTCCACGAGGGGGCGGGTGGCCTCGCTCATGGGCACCGGAAAGATCATCTTGACGCGCTTCTTCTGCATGTTTCCGTCTCCTGGGGAATGGATGCATTGCATGGCCGGAGGCCTGGGAAAGCGTGGATGGGCCGGAGGGCCGGTGCCGCGAGGCTCAGGCGGCGGACATGCCTCCATCCACCGGTAGGGCCGCACCGGTGACGTAGGAAGCCTGGGCCGATAGCAGCCACAGCACGGCGGCGCTGACCTCAGCCGGCGCGCCGATCCGGCGCATGGGCACTCCGCCGGAGTACATCTCGTCGTCGCCGCCGGTGACCCGGTCGTAGCTGGGGGTCTTGATCGGGCCCGGGCACACCGCATTGACGCGGATGCCGCGGCCGGCATAGTCCAGGGCCACCGCCCGGGTGGCGCCGATGATGCCGTGCTTGGCGGCCACGTAGTAGGCCAGTCTCGGCATGGCCTTGAGGCCGAAGATCGAACTGTTGTTCACAATGCTGCCGCCGCCGCTGGCCAGCATGGCGGCCGCCTCGTACTTCATCATGTAGAGGATGCCCTTGAGGTTGATGTCGATCACGTCGGCGATGTCCTCGTCGGGCGTGGCGTGGATGTCGTTGAACTCCCGCTGCAGGCCTGCATTGTTGAAGGCACCGTCGAGGCGGCCGAAGCGGTCGGTGGCCAGTGCCACCAGGGCCGCACAGTCGGCCGGCCTGGACACGTCGGTGGGGCGGAAGAGGGCGGTGCCACCCGCTGCGGTGATGGCGGCCACCAGGGCCTCGCCCTCGGCCTGGCGACGGTTGCCCAGCACCACCCGGGCGCCGGCACGGGCCAGGGCCAGACAGGCGTCGCGGCCCATGCCGCTGCCGCCGCCAGTGACGATGACCACCTTGTCCTGCAGTTCCAGGCCGTTCTTCGTGCTCATGCCAGCAGCCCCCGCTCCCGGGCCATGGTGATGGCCGTATCCTCGATCATGTCCTCCTGGCCGCCGACCATGCCGCGGCGGCCCAGCTCGACCAGGATGTCGCGGGCCGGGATGCCGTACTTGGCGCTGGCGCGCT
>JAFLDU010000174.1 GCA_017309145.1 Zoogloea sp.
CGGCTGCGCGCATCCTTCGAGAAGGCCTCGATGGCCGCGGACACGTCGTGGTGCAGCAGGATGGGGGCGCTCTCCGGAAGGTAGTCGAAGAGGGTGGCCGTCTCGTCGAAGAACAGTGGCAGGTAGTACTCGATGCCGGCCGGCGCGATGCCATTGGAGACGTCCTTGTAGACTGTGCAGCGCGACGGGTCCCCCTCGAAGGCCTCGCGGAAGCGGCCGCGGAAGCGGGTGCGGCCCTTCTCGTCCATGGGGAATTCCCGGGCCGGTAGCAGGCGCACCTCCTTGACCGGAAAGACCGTGCGCTAGGTATCAGGGTCGAAGGTCTTGATGCTCTCGATTTCCTCGTCGAACAGATCGATCCGGTAGGGCAGGGCGGCGCCCATCGGAAAGAGGTCCACCAGCCCGCCGCGTACGCTGTATTCGCCCGGCGTCATCACCTGGGTGACGTGGGCGTAGCCGGCCACCGTCATCTGGTTGCGCAGGCCGTCCACGTCCAGCTTCTCACCCTGCTTCAGGAAGAAGGTGTAGGCCGCCAGAAAAGCGGGCGGTGCCAGCCGGTACAAGGCCGTGGACGCAGGTACCAGCGCGATGTCGGCCTCGCCGCGGCTGATCGCGTAGAGGGTGGACAGGCGCTCGGAGATGAGGTCCTGGTGAGGCGAAAAACTGTCGTAGGGCAGGGTTTCCCAGTCTGGCAGCAGGTGGGTGCGCAGACCGGGGGCCAGCCAGGCGATCTCGTCGGACAGGCGCTGCGCATCCAGCGGGTTGGCCGTGATGACCACCAGCATGCTCCCCTTCTTGGCTAGGCGGGCGATCGCCAGCGCATCGGCCGAGCCGGCCAGGACGGGCAGGTCGAGACGCTGTCCCGGCTTGGCCCGGGCAAACGCGTCGAGATCGGGAAGGAGGGCGCTGAAGCTGGGGGAGGCGGACATGCGGCAACGTGCTACGGAAAGCGGAAGGACGGGATTATAGGCTCAGCCCGGTTCAGGGCTGGGCGATCTGAAAGGTCTCGGTGACTCGGTCGGCTTCCTGGCCGATCTCGTTCCAGGTGGACTCGGTGACATGGGTCCAGCCGTGCCGGTCGCGGCGGATCACCGTGGAGCAGCGGGTGCCGTAGCCTGGGGCGCGGATGAAGGCGCTGGAAAGCATGCGCTCCCAGGCGAGGCTCACCCCGGTGCGGGGCAGGCTGGCATCGGCGGCGGGCCGGTCGTCGCGCAGGAGATCCCGTAGCGGCGTGTCGTCGGGCAGGGCGGTCAGCGCCCTTGACAGGCGCGACTTGCCGGTAACAACCTTGGGCCAGGGCGTGTCCAGCAGGTCGTTGGACAAGGCGTAAAGCCCGGGCTCCAGCAGGTGCGAGACACCGCTGACGCTCTCGTGAACGCCGAGGCTTTCGCCGTCGGAGACCATCAGGTTGAAGCCGTTATAGCGCGGCCCCTCCCGCTGCAGACGCGCCAGCGCGTCGGCCGTCGACTCGTTTCCACCCAGAAAGCCGGCGACGAGGTCGCCGCGGGAGGGCGTACCAGCTCGTTGCCTGGCTGGATCACGGAAATTGGTCAGGCCGGCGAAACGCCCGGAGCGGCTGAGGCCCAGCCAGGTTCCGCCTGCCTCGAGATCGCGGCCGGCGAAGAGGTCGGGATGGTCCAGCCACCAGGCCGCCGGAGCGGCCGGACGGGTAAAGAACTCATCCCGGTTTGCAGCGACCACCAGCGGAAAATCCGGGTGGGCCTGCCAGGCGACCAGGATCAGGCACATGGCACGAAGCGTTCGATATGGCGGCGCCCGCCCTCGTCCAGAAAGCGGTCGAGGCCGTGACGCTCCACGGCCTGCTCAAGCGCGGCGTCGAAAGTCGCCGGGTCGGTCACGTTCTCGTAGATCTCCATCCACGTCCACGGATCGTCGGCCTTGCGCAGGAAACGCCCGCGGATCCCTGTCGTGTAACTGAGATCATCCTGCAGGTTGTACAGAGTATGGGCCAGATCGGCTTCCATGCCGATCCGGACCGGGTAGTAGATGTAGTAGTGGGAGATCACCAAGGGTGGTCACTCAGGCCAGGGCGTAGGGCAGCGGCAGGAAGCTCACGGACGGTCCTTGCGGGGACCCCAGATGCACTTCGGTCGAGTCGGCGCTGGAGGTCTGCAGCACGATCAGCGCATCGAAGCCCGCGCCCGGCGCAGGAGCAGCCATCACCACCTTGCCGGCGGACTGCTCGCCGAATTCGGGGGAAAACACATCGGTGCCCGGGGCCGGCGCTTCGGCAACATCGACATGCACACGGAACATGCGCTTCTTGAGCTTGCCAAGGTAATGGGTGCGGGCAACGATCTCCTGCCCCGGGTAGCAGCCCTTGTTGAAGCTCACACCGCCGATCAGGTCGAAGTTGAGCATCTGGGCGACGAACTCCTCCTGGACGGGCTGGGTGACCGTGGGCTGCCCTTGCGTGATGTCGGCCCACTGCCAGGCCGCGGTGCCCGCCGGAACGGCGCCGCTGGCGACGAACTTGTCCCACAGGCCGAGGGCCTCGGAGAGAGGCGCGGAGACGATGAAGCGGGCACCTTCGAGGCGCACCACGGTGGCGACGCCGGACGCCGTGGCCCTGGGCGCGCCGGGAATGTGCAGGCCGGCGGCCTCGAGGGCTGCGCCCGCCTGGGGGCCGGCCAGGCCGATCAGCACGCAGTCGCCGCTGTCGTCCATCAGGCGTACCTTGGAGCGCAGCACATACATGGACAGCTTCTTGAGCATGGCTGCATGGATGTCCGCCGACAGGGTCAGCAGATAGTCGCCACCTTCCCGCCACAGCACGATGCTGGCGAGCATGCGCCCCTTGGCGGTATTGAAGCTGGTGAGCTGGGCCTCGTTGGGGCCGAGCTTCTTCACGTCGTTGGAAAACAGGTTGTGCAGGAACACTGCTGCGTCCTCGCCGGTGGCGCGGATCGTGCCGAGGTGCTGCAGCGGCACCACGACGGTACCCTGGGAGGCGAGCACCACATCCTGCCGGGCATCCTCATTGAACTGGACGGAAAAATCGGTGAACCGGGCGCCCTTGGCGCCGAGGTGGGATTGCCATGTAGCGTTCATCAGTTTGGGGTCCTGTCGCAAAAACGAGTCTCAAAGCGGTTTGCGCTATTATAGGGGCGTCGCCGCACGGGGGCTGTCCTGCTCAGCCGAAGCAAGAACCAAGCCCTCAGTTTTTGCTGGATCTTCCTCCTTTCCTCGTTCCTTCGTTCTTCCCGAAAGCCTCAAGTTCCCCGATGAAGCGCCTGTTTTTTCGTCTGTGTGCATTGGTGCTCATGGTGGCTGTGCTCACCGCGGGGGGATTGGCGTGGTTCGCACAAAGTCCGGTCGGTTTGCGTCAAAGCCCACTCGACTTCACCATCGAGCCCGGCTCGTCGATGCGCCAGGTGGCCCGCCAGATCGTCGATTCGGGCATCGATGTGGAGCCCTTCCTGCTGGTCACCCTGTCGCGCCTGACGCGCCAGGCCAACGCCATCAAGGCGGGCAGCTACCAGATCGAGCGCGGTGTCACGCCGCGCCAGTTGCTCGACAAGCTCAGCCGCGGCGATACCACGCAGGGCGATGTGGCGCTGATCGAGGGATGGAGCTTCCGCCAGTTCCGCGCAGCCCTCGATCGTCACCCCGATCTCCGTCACGACAGTGCCGGCCTGAGCGACGCCGAAGTGCTCGAACGCATCGGAGCATCTGCGCGGCACCCGGAAGGCCTGTTCTTCCCCGATACCTACCTGTTCGCCCGTCAGTCCAGCGACCTGGATGTATTGCGCCGCGCCTATCGCAACCAGCAGCGGGTCCTTCAGCGGGAATGGGAGAAGCGGGCCGAGGGGCTGCCTTACAAGGACCCTTATGAGGCCCTGATCATGGCCTCCATTGTTGAAAAGGAGACGGGCCTGGCTGCCGACAGGCCGCTGGTGGCGTCGGTCTTCGTCAACCGCCTGCGTGCCGGCATGCTGCTGCAGACCGACCCCACGGTCATCTACGGGCTGGGCACCGCCTTCGACGGCAACCTGCGCAAGCGCGACCTGCTCGCCGACTCGGCCTACAACACCTATCTGCGCCTGGGCCTGCCGCCGACGCCGATCTCCATGCCGGGGGTCGCGGCCATGCGCGCGGCGCTCAACCCGCAGTCCACCGACTATCTCTACTTCGTGGCGCGGGGGGATGGCTCCAGCGCCTTCTCCCGCTCCCTCGACGAACACAACCGGGCCGTTGCCCGCTACATCCGGAAAGCACCGCAGTGAAATCCCGCTTCATCACTTTCGAAGGCATCGACGGCGCCGGCAAGAGCAGCCAGATCGCCGCCGCCGTTGCGCTGATCGAATCCCGCGGCCTGAGTGTCGTGCAGACCCGTGAGCCCGGGGGGACTCCCCTCGCCGAAAAGCTCCGGGCCCTGCTGCTGCATGAGGCCATGCACCTGGAAACCGAGGCGATGCTGATGTTCGCGGCCCGCCGCGAGCACCTCGCGGTGCTGATCGAGCCGGCCCTGGCGGAGGGCAGGTGGGTGGTGTCGGACCGCTTCACCGATGCCACTTATGCCTACCAGGTGGGTGGCCGGGGTTTGGACGCAGCGCGGTTCACAGCGCTGGAGCAGTGGGTTCATCCTCACCTGCAGCCTGATCTGACCCTGCTCTTCGACCTCGATCCGGTCGAGGCGGCCCGTCGCCTGGCCGGTACGGGTGAAGCCCCTGATCGTTTCGAACGTGAAAAGGCCGATTTCTTCGAGCGAGTCCGCAACGCCTACCTGCGCCGGGCAGCGGCCGACCCGGCACGGATCCGGATCATCGACGCCGCGCAGTCTCCGGAAGCGATTCGGCGGGAGGTGGAGGGCATTGTGCTGGAGACCTGCTTCCAATGATCTTCGAGTGGCAGGCCGGGCTGTGGCAGCGGGCCCTCGACAACGCTGGGCGCATGCCGCATGCGCTGCTCTTCGCCGGACCGGCGGGCGGTGGCAAGCGCTTGTTCGCCGAGGCGCTGGCGGCGCGCATCCTGTGCAGCCAGCCTGGCGGTGACGGACACGCCTGCGGCACCTGCGAGGATTGTCAATGGCGCCTGGCCGGAAACCATCCCGACTTGATCCGGGTGATTCCTGAAGCCGACCAGGAGGAGCGCGGCGACACCGCCGGGGACAAGGCCGAGGGCGGCAAGGCGGCGAGCCGGCAGATCGTGATCGACCAGATCCGGGATCTTCAACACGCCCTGACCACCGGCGGTCATCGGGGAGGACAGCGTGTGGTTATCGTGGATCCTGCCGAGGCGATGAATCCCTTCACCGCCAATGCGCTGCTCAAGCTGCTCGAGGAGCCCACCACCCACGCGCAATTCCTGCTTGTCTCCTCGTCGCCCAAGCGACTGCTGCCGACCATCCGCAGCCGCTGCCAGACCTGGACCTTCCCCCGTCCTCCCGCCGAGCTGGCGCAGCGGTGGCTGGCGGCACGCAAGCTACCTGAGGCCGATGCCCTGCTGGCATTTTGCGGCGGCATGCCGCTGGCCGCTGCAGACATGGCCGAGGGCGGTGTGGCTACGGCACGGAAGCGTTTTATTGCCGATATTTCCAGGCTTCCCGACAAGCCACCGATGCGCCTTGCCGGTGAATGGGAGGCCTGGCTCAAGTCCAAGGAGTCGATGGCTGCAGGTTTCGACCTACCGACCCTGGTGAGCTGGATGCAACGCTGGGTGGCTGATCTGTCCTCCCTGCGGCTGGGCGGCAAGCTGCGTTTCTTTCCAGACTGCCAGGATACCTTGGCGACGCTGGCAGGGCGGATGTCCTTGGACACGGCCCTCGGCTGTTACAATGAAATCACGCAATCGCGTCGGGTGGCGCAACACCCCTTGAACCCCCGGCTATTTCTTGAGGACATGCTGCTGCGGTATGCCCGGAACCTCCAGGCAGCTGCGCCGGCCGTGCGCAAATGAACGAACCGACAACAAGAAGACCCGTGGCGGCACGCCCCAGCGTCCTGTCCCTCAACATCACCTCGAAGTCGGCCCTCTACGCGGCCTACATGCCCTTCATCCGCAACGGCGGGCTCTTTGTGCCGACCACCCGTGGCTACAAGCTCGGGGATGAGATCTTCATGCTGCTGCAGATCATGGACGACCCCACCAAGCATCCGGTGGCAGGAACGGTCGCCTGGATCACGCCGGCCGGCGCGCAGGGCAACAAGACGCAAGGCATCGGCGTGCAGTTCGGCGGTGACGAGGCGGGGCAGGTGCTGCGCAACCGCATCGAGCAGATCCTCGCCGGCCACCTGGGTTCGGCCCGTCCCACCCACACCATCTGATTTTCAGCAATGCTCGTTGATTCCCACTGCCACCTCGACTTTCCCGACCTGATCGCCGACGAGGAGGCCATGCTGGCCAACATGGCCGAAAAGGGCGTCACCCATGCCCTGTGCGTGAGCGTGAAGCTGGAGACCCTACCCGGCGTGATCGGCCTCGCCGAACGTCATGCCAACCTGTTTGCCTCGGTCGGCGTGCACCCGGACAACGCCGATGTGGAGGAGCCCGACGAAGCGCGCCTGCTCGAACTTGCGGCCCATCCGAAGGTCATCGCCATCGGTGAGACGGGACTCGACTACTACTGGCACAAGGATGCCCCCGAGTGGCAGCGCGATCGCTTCCGCACCCACATCCGTGCCGCCAGGCACTGTGACAAGCCCCTGATCATCCACACCCGCAACTCGGCCGCCGACACCCTGCGCCTGATGAGGGAGGAGGGGGCTGATCAACCGGGCGGCGTGATGCACTGCTTCACCGAAAGCCGGGAGGTGGCGGAACAGGCCCTGGACCTCGGCTTCTACATCTCGTTTTCGGGCATCGTCAGTTTCAAGAACGCGGAATCCCTGCGCGAGGTTGCGCGGTTCGTACCCCTCGACCGGTTGCTGGTGGAAACCGACGCCCCCTACCTGGCGCCGGTTCCTTTCCGGGGCAAGACCAATCAGCCCGCCTACGTGCGCCATGTGGCGGAGGCCGTGGCCAATGCACGTGGCGTCAATCTGCCCACCATCGCAGAGGCCACCACGAACAATTTTTTCAGCTTATTCAAGGACGCCAGACCCTCATGAGCACACCACGTCTCCGTTTCCGTCATCTGCTGGTCGCCCTGCTTGCGCTGCAGCTGTCCTTGCCCGTCGGTGCCGAAACCCTGGACGATCTCCTGAATGCCGCCAAGCTCGGAGATGCACGGGAGGTGGCGCGCCAGGTGGCCAAGGGCATGGATGCCAACTCCACGGATGAGAATGGCAACAGCCTGCTGATCCTGGCCGCCCGAGAAGACCAGCCCAAGGTGGTCGCCGAGCTGCTTCGCCAACGCGGGATCAAGGTCAATGCGCGCAACGCCGTGGGCGACAGCGCACTGATGCTGGCCAGCTTGAAGGGTCATACCGAGGTGGCCAGCCTGCTGCTGGGCGCTGGCGCCGACTTCAGCCACGACGGCTGGAACCCCTTGCTCTATGCCGCCTTCGAAGGCCGCCTGCCGATTGTTGAACTGCTCCTGGCCAAGGGCGCCAATCCCAACGCGAGAGCGCCCAACCAGTCAACGCCGCTCATGTTTGCCGCGCGCAATGGCCACGAGGACGTTGTGGTCCGATTGCTCAAGGCAGGCGCCGATCCCGATCTGCTGAACGATCAGAAGGAAAGCGCCGAGAGTTGGGCCGTCAAGAACCGCAATACGGACATCGCCGGCCTGATCCAGGCAGAGCGCAAGGCACGGTCAACCAGGCGTTGAACGATGCTCCGCAGGGCACCGGTCGTGCCCTGACGGGCTTGCCCCATCACCCGTGACCCATTGCGAGCCGGATACCCTCATCTGGATCAGAAATGCCGCCCCAGACGCCAGGGCAAGGACGGGGCTATCCGACGGAGCACGCCAACACCCACCAGAGCCAGCAGAGCGGGAACAAGGGCCTGCATGCCCTGACCACCCGCCAGTAGAACACCAACCACCAGACCACTCACCATGAGGATGCGACAAATCAGGGTTTCCATGCTGGACTCCTTCCAGATAACCAGTTGAGGCGCCATACATTCATCTTGTGCGCCGGATGATCGGAGCTTTCCTTCCCGAGGACGAAAGCTACGTTAGCTGTAATTATATACAGCACTCCATAAGAGGCAAGCCCTCTTGCGTCACGGGCACGTCATGCGGCTAAACTGCGGGCCATGAATCCGCCCAGACCCACTCCTCGTGCTGCAACGCCCCCCACCATTCCGATCCGCCCCCTGGACGAGGTCGACATCCCGGCCGATCTCGACGGTAGTCGCGGTGAAAATCGTGCCGATCCGGCCCGGCTTCAGATATCTGCCCGGACGGATACAGAAGCCATCCGCTGCTTCCTTACCGAGTACGACCGCTCGCCCGGCACTTACCGGATCTACCAGCGAGAATGTGAGCGCCTGCTCTTGTGGGCCTTGATCGACTGCAGCAAGCCGCTGTCCAGCCTGAACCGCCAGGATTTCGAAGGCTATCTGAACTTTCTGGCTGATCCGCAGCCCGCGAGCCTTTGGTGCGGCCCCAAGGTCGATCGCGCCTCCGAACGCTGGCGCCCATTTGTCGGCCCACTCAGTGAAAGCGCGGTTCTCACCGCGATGGCGGCCATCAACTCCCTGATGCGCTACCTCGTCGATGCGGGCTATCTGATGGGTAACCCCCTGGGACTGATCCGCCAGCGTCGCCGCAAGATGTCTGCCGAAGCCAGCGGCCCCTTGCGAGCAGTAGCCTCGACCGACGAGGTGGAGAAGATCGAGCGTTTCCTGGACGAGCAGATGTGGCAGGCCGTGACCCAGGCGATCGAAGCCATGCCCCGCGATTTGGAGCGGGGCCGTGACGAATACGAGCGGGCCCGCTTTCTCGCCGCCACGCTCTACATGCTGGCTCCCCGCGCCGGTGAGCTGGAGAGCCATCGCATGAACAGCTTTCGTGAAGAGCGTGGGCGCTGGTGGTGGCACGTGGTGGGGAAGGGGGGCAAGAAAGCCAAGGTCCCGGTGGCCGATGACATGCTGCAAGCCCTTATCCGCTATCTGAAACATCTAGGCTTGAGCGCAGTCCCCCGCCGAGACGACACGACGCCAATCCTGGTCTCCGTGAAGGATGGAAGCCCGATCACCGCTCGCCGCCTGAACCAGATCCTCAAGAAGATCTTCGCCGCCGCCGCCGAGCTGCTGCCTCCGGACGCCGAGCACAAGAAGGAGAAGCTGCGCGCAGCCTCCGCCCACTGGGGGCGTCATACCGGCATCACGGCAAAGCTCGATAGTGGCATCGACGAGCGCTTCGTACAGAAAGATGCCCGGCACACGGATGCCCGCACCACCCAGCGCTACATCCACGAGGAGGAAGAGCGCTGGCACGATGAATCTCAGAAGCAGCGCCTGCCATGGGCAGGTACCAAGCCCGACTGAAGCCTTCGGGAGACGATGACCTTTTTGGAGGGAGTCAGGCCTTACCGTTACAAATTAAACGTTATACGAACGTACACGTATGCTATTTTTCGGATGTGAAATTTGATGTCATCGTGCAACAGAGGAATGTTCCATGGCTCGCAGCAGTAGCGTCACATTCGAAGCGGTAGAACAGATCTGTTTCCAGTTGTTGTCTGCCGGAGAGAATCCGTCCTTCAACCTCGTCTATGCGGAACTCGGCAACAAGGGTTCCAGCGAGATCGTCCAGCGCTACATCGACCAATGGCGGCGCGAGACAGGAGCGGCCTTCTTCCGTCAGCGGAGCGTTCCGGGCATGCCCGACGAGCTCGTCTCGTCCGCCGACACCCTGATGAGCAAGGTCTGGTCCTTGTCCCTGCAGCATGCGGAGCAGCTGTTCGCCAGCCAGCGCGAGGAACTGGAGCGGGAGCGGCAAGCCACCGAGACCCGGCTGACCGAAGCGCTTGAGCGGATCGGGCACCTGGAGGCGGAAGCCAGCACCGCCTCCACCCGGGTGGAGGCCCTCGAGGCCGCGGTGCAGAGCCGTGATGTGACGATCAACGACCTGCGCAATCAAGCGCTGGAATTCCTGCGTCAGCGCGAGGGGCTGGAGGCCCGGGTCAAGCTGCTGGATGAGGCGGCCGAACAAAGGGAGCAGAAGTTCGCCGCGGAGTCCGAGCGTCTCGCCCGCCTGCTGCAGAGCGACCGCGATCGCTACACTGCGGCGATCAAGGAAGAGCAGGAGCGCAGCGCTCTCGATCGTGAAATGCTGCTGAAGCAGATCGACCAGGTCCGCCAGGAAAAACTGGGCGAAATCACCTCCATGCGCCAACAACTGGCCAATCGGGAGGATCGGGAAGCCCGCCTGCGTGAGCAGACCGAGGAAGCCAAGGCCGCCCTCCGTGAAGCCGTATCGCGCTCGCGTCAGACCGAAACCTCCCTGGCGGCAGCCGAAGGGCGGATCGAGCGTCTACAGGCTCAGCTGAAGGTGGCCAGCGAAGCCGCCCACGGCAAGGAATCGGCCGTTGCCGCCGCCGAGGCCCGCGCCCGGGCCGTCGAAGAGGTCCGCCTGGCCGAGACCGTCAGGGCCCAGAAGGCCGAGGCCGCCCTGGCGGAGGCGCTGGCCGAGCTGGCACAACTCAGGAAGAAGCCCGCTTAGCACCTCGACACCAGCCTCCCGACACCAGAAATGGTTTGAAGAACCTCTCCCATCTGTGGATCCACCCGGCCGCTGCCGAGCGCGCAAAAAAAAGCCCGGATCAAAGATCCGGGCTGAATCCACACCAAAGGAGGAGGGTGGAGGAGACAACAAAATAGTACAGTCCAGCCTGCTGTCGCGGATTCGAGAGTTTTTATAAGCTCATAACGAAAACAGGGAAAGCGCGCCTGCAACCTAGAAGATCCAGAAGAAGTCGGTAGGTTTAACTTCTGAAAACAGTAATTTTCAGAAGTTACGGAAATGGGTAAAGCGGCTTGTCTGCAGCCGTTTCC
>JAFLDU010000175.1 GCA_017309145.1 Zoogloea sp.
CCTCGTCAATCCGGGCTGGCTGGCGGTGTATGGCAAGGCCGCGGCGGTGGCCGACGACGACGAGGGCGGCACGCCCCAGCTGGTGGCGGTGAGCCCGGGAGAGAAGGTCAGCACCGACGAGATCCTGCTCAAGTCACTGGTCACCAAGCCGCCCGCACGCTTCAATGAAGCGACCCTGCTGTCCGCCATGGAAGGCGCCGGCAAGATGGTGGACGACGAGGAGCTGCGCGCTGCCATGGCCGGGCGTGGTCTTGGCACCCCGGCCACCCGCGCCCAGATCATCGAGAACCTGATCGGCGAGACCTACATGCTGCGCGACGGCAAGGAGCTGATCCCGACCGCCAAGGCCTTCTCCCTGATCACCCTGCTGCGCGGCCTCGGCACCAACGAACTGACCTCGCCGGAGCTCACCGGCGAGTGGGAGCACAAGCTGGCCCAGATGGAGCGGGGCGCCTTGTCCCGCGCCGAGTTCATGGAGCACATCCAGGCCATGACCCGCGATATCGTCGAGCGGGCCAAGCGCTACGAGTCGGACACCGTGCCAGGCGATTTCGCCACCCTGCAGACGCCTTGCCCCAAGTGCGGCGGCCTAGTGAAGGAGAACTACAAGAAGTTTGCCTGCCAGGCCTGCGACTGGAGCGCCTGGAAGATCGTTGCCGGCCGCCAGTTCGAGATCTCCGAGATCGAGACCCTGCTGTCCGCCGGCCGGGTCGGGCCGCTGCTGGGCTTCCGCAACAAGATGGGGCGGCTCTTCAATGCCGAGATCCGGCTCAACGACGACAAGCAGCCCGAGTTCGACTTCGGCCAGCCCAAGGAGGACGAAGCGGCCGAAGCCGTGGATTTCTCCGGGCAGGATTCCCTCGGTCAATGCCCCAAGTGCCAGGCCCAGGTGTATGAGCACGGCCTGTCCTATGTCTGCGAAAAATCGGTGGGGCCGGAGAAATCCTGCGATTTCCGCTCTGGCAAGATCATCCTGCAGCAACCTATCGAGCGCGAGCAGATGCACAAGCTCCTTGATACCGGGCGAACCGAGTTGCTGCGTGGTTTCGTCTCCAGCCGCACCAAGCGCAAGTTCTCGGCCTTTCTGGTGAGGGGCGACGATGGCAAGGTGGGCTTCGAGTTCGAGAAGAAGGAACCCAAGGCGCCCGCCGCAGCCAAGAAGCCCGCCACCCGCAAGAAGGCTGCAGCCGAGGAGTAGGCGCTTGGCTGCAGGTCCGGCCGCCATACCAGCAAAAAGCCCGCCGATCATGGCGGGCTTTTTGTTGCTGCGTGGGCCCTGTCCAGGCCCGGAGTTCGCTCAGGCCAGGACCGCCGCGATGATCTCGCGAAACTCATCGATATCCGCGTCGGAGCTGCCCAAGAACATCTTGGCGTCTTCAAAGGCCTTGTTGTCCACCGGAGCCGCCGTGCCCGTCAGATCGGCGATGGCATGTTCGGTGATCACGGTGACGGCGATCAGGGCCAGCGCATCGGAGGGCAGTTCCTTCTCGGGGAGGATGTACACCTCCGGGTCGTGGTGGTAGCGGATGGCCGAGGCGATCAGGGGCGGCAGGCCCCAGCTGCGGGCTAGCAGCCATCCCACCACCGCATGGTCGCAGTTGAAGTGTTCCCGTTCGATCGGGATCAGGCTTTCGGGGTCGTGGAGGGCTTCGCCGCAGATCTCCGCATACTTCGGGAAGTTGAGCATCAGCACCGGGATCGCCGCATCATGGAACAGGGCGTAGGTGTAGGCCGCATCGGGCGAGATGCCGATATGGCGGCGGGCCAGCACCCCGGTGGCCAGTGCCAGGGTGGAGGTCCGGGACCAGAACTTTTCCATCAGGTCGGCTGGCAGGCCGGCGGTGGTGTTACGCAGTGCGACCGCAATGACCACATTCAGGATGTTGCTCGTCCCCAGGCGGCTGACCGCCTGTTGCACGCTCTTCACCGGACTGCCGTTCCCAAACATGGGTGAATTGGCCAGTTTGACCGCAAGGGCGGACATGCCCACGTCGGACGAGATGATGCGGGCCAGAACCTTGACCTGGGGGTCGTCCTTCTGGGCCTCGCGCATGACCTCGGCAACGGTTGCGGGGTAGGCGGGGATCCGTACGGATGCCAGGGCCTCTTCGAGTTCGGAGTGAGTCAGAGAGCGCGTATCGACAGCTGTGTTCATGAACGTGATCAACAATGTATGCTACAGGTTGTTGAATTTGCCAAAAAAGTTATTTTTGGCATTTTATGGAAGTCGCGGGTTTGCGCCCGATGATTCTCGCTTCTGGCCGTCACTATGTCACGGACCAGGAGGGTCGAGACCTGCCCTGGCCGAAAGGGATGAGAGCTGTCGGGTTCGCTGCGGGTCGTATTTGTTCAAATAGCCACCCGGGCTTTACGGCCGGATCTGAAGCTTCTTCAATGGAATTTTACATTTCTATCGCCGTCTTGAACGGCGCCATGGCGTACATCACGGCGTAACTCCCAAGCCTCGTTGCCTCGCCAGACTTGTGTATCACAATCTGCCACATTCCTTTCTGAATGTTCCCCATGCAGTCCCCCAAGCCCGCCCGTTCCGCGCAGACCACGCCTGCAAACCTCCTGATAGCCCATTGCCGGGAAGGCTTTCTCGATGCCCTGGGGTCTGCGATCGAGGAGGTGGTCCACCACCCGGGGTGGCGCATGAGCTTCGTGAATGCGGCCGGCGAGTGCTTCGATGAGCTCTGTGGTGGCGGGCGTCCCGGCTTCGAGTCGGCAAAAGGGCTCACGGCCTCCCGGATCAGCCTTGTCCATGACCAGGATCTCGACTACTCCGTCGAGCTGATGAATCTCGATCAGCGCCTCAACACGTTCTGCGAGCGGGAGCTGTCGGCCCTGAATATCCGCATACGCCCGCTCCTTTCCGGGGTGGATGGTGTGTCGCCCGAGGCGCTGCCGCTGGGTACCGAGGCCGTCTGCCGGGCCCTGCGCGCCTTAAAGGACCGGGAAGGGCTGAACCCGGTGGAGGCCTTGAAGCTGATCCCCCTCCTCGAGCCCGCCCTCGGCCGGCATCTGTGCGCCTTCTACCGGGCGCTGGAACAAAGGCTGGCCACGGCGGGAGTCGAGCCGATACGCCGGCGGGCGGTGGTGCGCCAGAGCGAGGCGCCTGCCTGGACGAGTTCGCCGGCTGCACGCAGCAGCCTGCCCATCCATCCGGTCGAATCCCTGCGCCTGGCGGTGATGGCTCGTCGCCAGGAAATGCGGGGCGGGCGCAGCAGCCTGGACGCGGGCCTGGCTGCCGTGCTGATCGATCGGGTCGAGGCCTGGCTCGGGGAGCGTCAGCGTAGTGGTGACGGCGCTGCGGAGTCGCTCGGGACCAGCGAGCTGGGCGCCCTGTTGTCACCCAGCCGGGCGGTGGCGGTGGAGGTCGTCGAGGCCGTATGCGATTACGCCGTCCGCGACGGAGTCCTGCCGGCCGCGCTGCAGGCGGTGGTCGCCCAGCTGCGGATCCCGCTGCTGCGTCTGGCCTTGCGCAGCGAGACCCTGCTCGCCGAACCGCGTCATGCGGCACTGCGTCTGCTGGACCTGATCGGCAAGCTGGGGCGCACGCTGGCGCCCGATTGCTCGCCGGAGCTGCCGGTGTGCCGTGGCCTGCTGCACCTGGCAAGGGAGCTGGCCAAGGCGCCCCGCGTTGGTGAGAAGGACGTGGAGGCGGCGCTCGTCAATGCCGAGGGGCTGATCGAGGCGCGTCGTCGCCAGGCCCTCGAGCGGGCTGCGGCCCATGCTGAAGAGGCTGGTCGTCTGGAGCGCCGGGAGGTGGCCTTGCATCAGGCCAGCCGCGCCATCCACCTGATGCTGTGCGCCGACGACAGTGCCGCCGCGCGGGATTTCGTGGAGGGCTACTGGGTCCATGTGCTGGCCAAGGCAGCCTACCGCTACGGCACCGACAGCCCCCGCTGGGCGGCCCGGGTGCAGATGGCCGGCCGCCTGTTGAGCAGCACCCGGGCCGCGCCGGACGCGGCGGGCCGGGCCGAGCTGCAGGCCCAGATGCGGGCGCTGATGGCCGGCCTGGAGGATGGACTGCGCTGGATCGGATTGACCGACGAGAAGGTGGTCGAGGGCCTCACCATGGTCCGCAGCCTGATGGCCGCCCTCATCGCCGGGCACCCGCTGCCGCCGCCGATGCGCCGGCCGGTCGCCGTGCCGGCCCTCACGCCGGTGGCCAGCGTGCAGAATCTGTGGGTGCTCAAGCACAAGCAGTATTTCATCGGCGAGCAATGCCTGCCGGCGGAGTGGGAGGAGATCGAGGTGGGCGACCCGGTCGCCATCGGCCTGCCCGGCGGCACGACGATGCGTGGCTTCGTGGCCCTGGTGGGGCCGCAGCAGCACCTGATCCTGATTGCCGACGGTGACAGTCACCTGGTGCTGGCGGCCACCGCCCGGGCGCTCGCGAACCTGTCCGAAGCCCGGCGCGTGCTGCCTTGGTCCCTGGTGGACGAGGCGGCCATCGACCGGGTGATCAACCCCTGAGGGACGTCGCCCGCCGCAAAAGGGCGTCGGGCTGCAGCGTGGGACGGGCGGAAGACACTACAATGCGTACTGTGTTTTCATTCACCTGTCGCCATGTGTTCCGATCCCGCCTGCAGTGCCGACCATGATCATCCGCCGGCCGCCGCCGAAGCCATCCGCATCCGCGGCGCACGCCAGAACAACCTGAAGAACCTGTCCCTCGACATCCCCCATCACGAGCTGGTGGTGGTCACGGGGGTCTCCGGTTCGGGCAAGAGCTCCCTGGTCTTCGACACTCTCTACGCCGAGGGTCAGCGCCGCTACGTCGAGACCTTCTCGCCCTACGCGCGGCAGTTCCTCGACCGCATGGACAAGCCCCAGGTGGATCGCATCGAAGGCGTGCCGCCGGCCATCGCCATCGACCAGACCAACCCGGTGCGTACCTCCCGCTCGACGGTAGGGACGATGACCGAGCTGGCCGACCACTTCAAGCTGCTCTACGCCCGCGCCGCCCGCCTGCACTGCCGGTGCTGCGGCAAGCCGGTGAGCCGCGACACCCCGGCCAGCATCTTCGACGACCTCTCCGCCCGTGCGTCGGCGGCCGGCGACCCGCGCCTGGTGGTGAGTTTTCCGGTCACGGTGCCAGCCAACTTCAGCGACGACGAGATCACCGGCCTGCTGGCCCAGCAGGGCTACACCCGCATCCACGCCCGCGAAGGCCAGGTGCTGCACGTGGTGCAGGACCGTTTCCGCCTCGGCAACGCCGAACACGCGCGGGTCATGGAAGCCCTCGAGATCGGCCTGCGCACCGGCCAGGGCCGCCTCAGCGTGCATGCCCTGGGTGACGCAGGCGAGCAGCGCTGGAAGTTCAGCACCGGCCTGCACTGCGCCGACTGCGACATCGCCTATTCCGACCCCACCCCCAGCCTGTTCTCCTTCAACTCGCCGATCGGCGCCTGCGACACCTGCCGGGGTTTCGGCCGGGTCATCGGGGTGGATTTCTCGCTGGTCATCCCGGACGAGTCCAAGACCCTCGCGGAAGGCGCGGTCAAGCCCTGGCAGAGCCCCAGCTTCAAGGAATGCCAGGACGACCTGGCCAGGATGGCCAAGAAATACGGCGTGGCCATGGACATCCCCTTCCGCGACCTGCCGCCCGAGCACCGCCAGTGGCTGCTCGAAGGCGACGACAAGTGGAAGAACTGGGATAGCTCCTGGCCGCGCTACTGGTACGGCGTGCGCCACTTCTTCGACTGGCTGGAGAGCAAGGCCTACAAGATGCACATCCGGGTGCTGCTGTCGCGCTACCGCAGCTACACCGAATGCCCCGCCTGCCACGGCGCCCGCCTCAAGCCCGACGCGCTGCTGTGGCGTCTGCCGGCGGCGGGCGGCAGCCTGGCGGTGCATGAGTTGATGGCTCGCCCGGTCGACGAGATCGTGCCCTTTGTAGCCGGTCTGGAACTGCCCGCGCCCCTGGACGAGGCTACCGAGCTGCTCCTGGGCGAGATCAGGGGGCGGCTGCGCTATCTGCAGGAGGTAGGCCTCGGCTACCTGACCCTCGACCGCCAGTCGCGCACCCTGTCCGGTGGCGAAGTGCAGCGCATCAACCTCACCACCGCCCTCGGCACCTCGCTGGTGAACACCCTGTTCGTGCTCGACGAGCCGTCCATCGGCCTCCACCCGCGGGACATCAACCGCATCCTGGGGGTCATGGAGCGCCTGCGCGACGCCGGCAACTCCCTGGTGGTGGTCGAGCACGATCCCCAGCTGATGCTGGCCGCCGACCGCCTGCTCGACATCGGGCCCGGCCCTGGCGAGCGTGGCGGTGAGATCGTCGCCTACGGCCCGCCGGTGCACATCGCCAACGACCCGGCCTCCCTCACCGGCGCCTACCTGGCCGGGCGCAAGCGCGTCGATGCCCGCCGGGTGCTGCGTCCAGTGGCGGCCGATGCGCCGCGCCTGAGCCTGCGCGGCGCCCGCCAGCACAATCTGCGCAGCGTCGATCTGAGCCTCCCCTTGCGCCGCCTGGTGGGCATCACCGGCGTGTCCGGTTCCGGCAAGTCCACCCTGATCCAGGATGTGCTTTACCCGGCCCTGGCCAAGCACTTCGGCCAGGCCGCCGAGCCGCCGGGCGCCTTCGACAGCCTGGTAGGCGTGGAGGCCCTCAAGGGTGTGGTGATGGTGGACCAGTCCCCCATCGGCAAGAGCGCCCGCTCCAACCCGGTCAGCTACGTCGGCGCCTGGGATGCCATCCGCAAGCTCTACGCCAACCTCGACGAGGCCAAGGATCGTGGCTACACCCCCGGCACCTTCAGCTTCAACTCCGGCACCGGGCGCTGCCCCACCTGCACCGGCTCGGGCTTCGAGCATGTGGAGATGCAGTTCCTGTCCGACGTTTACCTGCGCTGCCCCGACTGCGACGGCAAGCGCTACCGCCCCGAGATCCTGGCCCTGCAGTGGCGCGGCCGGAGCGTTGCCGACGTGCTGGAGATGACCGTCTCCGAGGCCCTGGCCTTCTTCGCCGACCAGAAAGCGGTGCTCGCCGCCCTGGCACCCCTGGCCGACGTGGGCCTGGAATACCTGCGCCTGGGGCAACCGGTGCCCACCTTGTCCGGTGGCGAGGCCCAGCGCCTCAAGCTGGCCGGCTATCTGGCCGAGGCCGCCCAACTGGCCGGCAAGAAGCGCAAGGCCGGCGACGGGGAGGCCGGGCCCGGCCTGCTCTTCCTGTTCGACGAGCCCACAACCGGCCTGCACTTCGAAGACGTGGCGCGCCTCCTGTCGGCCTTCGAGAAGCTGCTGGATGCGGGCCATTCCCTGGTGGTGATCGAGCACAACCTGGATGTCATCGCCGCCGCCGACTGGCTGGTGGACCTCGGCCCCGAGGGCGGCAGCGGCGGTGGGATGATCGTCGCCGAAGGCACGCCGGACGCGCTCATCGCCACGCCGGCCTCCCACACCGGCAAGGCCCTGGCCGACTACGCCGCCCAGCTGTCGGCCATGCAGGCGGCGCCCCGTGTCGCCGAGGCCGCGCCGCGCTACCGGGCGGTGGCACCCAAGGCCATCACCATCCGCCACGCCCGCCATCACAACCTCAAGAACATCAGCCTGGACATCCCGCGCGACACCTTCACGGTGATCACCGGCCTGTCCGGCTCGGGCAAATCCACCCTGGCCTTCGACATCGTCTTCGGCGAGGGGCAGCGGCGCTATCTGGAATCCCTCAACGCCTACGCCCGCCAGTTTGCCCAGCCCTCGGCGCGCCCCGAGGTGGATGCCATCTTCGGCATTCCACCCACCGTCGCCATCGAGCAGCGGGTCAGCCGGGGCGGCCGCAAGAGCACGGTGGGCACCCTCACCGAGATCCAACCCTTCCTGCGCCTGCTCTACGTCAAGCTGGGCACCCAGTACTGCCCCGACTGCGACGTGCCGGTCACGCCGCAGAGCTTCGAGGCCATCGTCGCCCAGATCCAGCGCGACTGCGCCGGGCAGTCTGTGGAGCTGCTGGCGCCCCTGGTGGTGAACCGCAAGGGCTTGTACACCGACCTGGCCAAGTGGGCGCGGGGCAAGGGCTTCGAGCAGCTGCGCGTCGACGGCGACTACCTGCCGACAAAGAAGTGGCCGCGCCTCGACCGCTACAAGGAGCACAACATCGAGCTGCCACTGGGCATGGTCAAGGTCGGGCCCGACACCGAAGCCCTGCTGCGCGAATACGTCGAGGCCGCACTCGAGCACGGCAAGGGCGTGCTCAAGGTGCTGCCCCTGGGCGACGCGGCTGCGCCGCTCATCACCCTGTCCACCCTGCGCGCCTGCCCGGATTGCGGCACCAGCTTCCCCGAGCCCGACCCGCGCCTGTTCTCCTACAACGCCAAGCACGGCTGGTGCCCCGACTGCTACGGCACCGGCCTGCGTATCGCCGGCAAGGTGGACAATCCGGACGACCTGGACCTGGGCGAGCTGGACACCGAGAGCGAGGAGGCCTGCCCCAGCTGCCACGGCGCCCGTCTCAACCCGGTGGCCCGTGCCGTGCGCTTCCGTGATCTGGGCCTGCACGAGCTGTCATCCCTGGCGGTGGGCAAGGCCTCGGGTTTCTTCGAGGCACTGCAGCTGGGCCATCGCGAAGCCGAGATCGGCCGAGACCTGGTGGCCGAGATCCGCGGCCGTCTCGACTTCCTGCAGAAGGTCGGCCTCGGCTACCTGGCCCTCGACCGGGCCGCGCCCACCCTGTCGGGGGGGGAGGCCCAGCGCATCCGCCTGGCGGCCCAGCTCGGCTCCAACCTCACCGGGGTCTGCTACATCCTCGACGAGCCGACCATCGGGCTGCACCCCCGCGACAACCAACTGCTGCTCGACACCCTGGAAGCCCTGCGCGGCCGTGGCAACACCCTGCTGGTGGTGGAGCACGACGAGGACACCATCCGCCGCGCCGACCACGTCATCGACATCGGCCCCGGGGCAGGTGTGCGCGGCGGGCAGATCATCGCCCAGGGCCGCCTGGCCGACCTGATGGCGGCGCCGGAGTCAGCCACCGGGCGCTGCTTCAACCACCCCCTGGTGCGCCCGCTGGGCCCACGCCGGGCGGTGGAGGCCGACCACCCGGCGCTGCAGGTCCGCAACGCCACCCTGCACAACCTCAAGGGCGTCTCCGCCCGCGTGCCCCTCGGCCGCCTCACGGTGGTGACCGGCGTATCCGGCTCCGGCAAGTCCACCTTCGCCCGCGACGTGCTGCATGCCAGCCTCGCCGCCGGCGCGCCGGTGGGCTGCGCCGATCTGGAGGGACGCGCGTTGATCGGGCGCCTGCTGGAGGTGGACCAGACTCCCATCGGCAAGACCCCGCGCTCCTGCCCGGCCACCTACATCGGCTTCTGGGACGCCATCCGCAAGCTCTTCGCCGAAACCACCGAGGCCAGGATGCGCGGCTGGACGGCCTCGCGCTTCTCCTTCAACACCGGCGCGGGGCGCTGCCCGGTGTGCGAAGGGCAGGGCCAGATCACCATCGAGATGAACTTTCTGCCCGACGTGAAGATGCCCTGCGAGGCCTGCGGCGGCGCCCGCTTCAACCCCGAGACCCTGAGCGTGCAGTGGAAGGGCAGGAGCGTGGCCGAGGTGCTGGGCATGGCCGTGGAGGATGCGGTGGACTTCTTCGCCGCCCATCCGTCCATCGCCCACCCGCTGCGCCTGCTGCAGGACGTGGGGCTGGGCTACCTGACCCTCGGCCAGCCCAGCCCCACCCTGAGTGGCGGCGAGGCCCAGCGCATCAAGCTGGTCTCCGAGCTGGCCAAGGTGCGCGGTCGCGCCGGTGAATCCGCCGCCGGCCCCGGCCGCCCCCTGCCGCCCGAGAAGCACACCCTCTACGTGCTCGACGAGCCCACCGTGGGCCTGCACATGGCCGATGTGGAGAAGCTCATCCACGTGCTGCACCGCCTGGCCGACGCTGGCCACACAGTGCTGGTCATCGAGCACGACCTCGACCTGATGGCCGAGGCCGACTGGCTCATCGACCTCGGCCCCGAGGGCGGCGACGGCGGCGGCGAGATCGTCGCCGAAGGTCCGCCCGAGAGCGTGGTGCAGGTGGCCCGCTCCCACACCGGGCGCATCCTCGGCGAGTTCATGGCGGCACGGCGGGGCTAAGTTTCACGTGGTGGAACGCGTGGATAGAGATCTGCGCAATCTCGAGATTTATCCAAGAATGTGTGAGCCGGTTCTGAACACCGGCCACACAAGAATCCCGAGGAGACACCATGAAAACCCTGCCCTTGCTGCTCGCCACCCTGTGGGCACCTGCGCTCGCGCTGGCCGCACCCGCCACCCCGTCCGCCAGCGCGCCGGCCAAGCGCCCCAACATCCTGCTCATCGTCGCCGATGACCTGGGCTACACCGATCTGGGCAGCTTCGGCGCCGAGATCTCCACCCCCAACCTGGACGCCCTGGCCCGCACCGGCGTGCGCATGACCAGCTTCTACGCCGCCCCCTTCTGCTCGCCCACCCGGGCCATGCTGATGTCCGGCTCGGACAACCACCTGGTCGGCTTTGGCGACATGGCCGAGCTGATCACCGCCGAACAGAAGGGCAAGCCCGGCTACGAGGGCTACCTCAACGACCGCGTCGTGCCGATGGCCCAGGTCCTCAAGGATGGCGGCTACCGCACCCTGATGGCCGGCAAGTGGCACCTCGGCGTGCCCGAGCAGTTCAGCCCGGCCACCCGTGGCTTCGAGCAGTCCTACGCCATGGTGATGGGCGGTGCCAGCCACTGGGGTGACCAGAGCGGCATCGTCGCCCTGGACCCGGACAAGCCCCCCAAGGCCGTCTATCGCGAGAACGGCAAGGCCATCGACATCCCCCGTGATGGCTTCTATTCCTCGGTGGCCTTCACCGACAAGCTCCTGGAGTACATGAAGAACGGCGAATCCTCCGGCAAGCCCTTCTTTGCCTACCTGGCCTTCACTGC
>JAFLDU010000176.1 GCA_017309145.1 Zoogloea sp.
CTGCCCGCTGACGTGCGCGGTCAGCTCGAGCAGGCGATGAAGGACTCCACCGCCTACGCAAACAAGATCGCTCAGGAAGAGAACGACAAGTCCCTCGAGGCCATCAAGAAGAGCGGCAAGACCCAGGTCTATGTGCCGACCAAGGAAGAGAAGCTGGCCTTCAAGAAGGCCATGGTGCCTGTCCATCAGAAGATGGAAGGGCGCATCGGCAAGGACCTGATCCAGTCCATCTACAAGGAAACCGGCTTCGATCCTGCGAAGCTCTGAGCGCTCGTCCGAGCGTCCTTTCGTTTTTGTCTGAGTGCCACTTCCCGGTTCCGGGAGGTGGCACGGACCCGGGCGCCTAGTCCCCGGGTCTCCATCGCACCTCATTGCGAGGACTCATCATGAAAATACTCGATCGTCTCGAAGAGTGGATCATCACCTTCCTGATGGGCGGCGCCACGGCCATCATCTTCCTGTCCGTGGTGCACCGCTACCTGGCCGGCATCAGCATTCCCGGCCTGCAGGACTGGCTGCTGTCCCTCAACTTCAGCTGGGCCCAGGAGCTCTGCATCATCATGTTCGTGTGGATGGCCAAGTTTGGTGCTGCCTATGGGGTGCGCACCGGCATCCATGTGGGTGTCGATGTGCTGATCAACCGCCTGAGCGACAGCAACCGGGCCAAGTTCATCATCTTCGGCCTGCTGGCGGGCGCCCTGTTCACCGGGATCGTTGCCACCCTGGGGGGGCATTTTGTGTGGGAGAACGGCGCGCACTACGCCTTCCTGCATTTCACTGGCGCCGAGCTCGGTGACGTGCCCGAAGGCCCGACCACGCCCGACCTGGAGTGGCCGACCTGGATCGTCTATAGCGCGATTCCCCTGGGCTCCAGCCTGATGTGCTTCCGCTTCCTGCAGGTCACCTGGGGTTTCCTGCGGACCGGCGAGCTGCCGCACCATGACCACGGACATGTGGATGGCCTGGAGGACGAACTGCCGCCGGCCGATGCCAACCCGTACTCGCTGGATGACAACCTCCACGCCCACGACCTGAAGCACACGCCCCTCGGCAACCGTGAAGGAGAGCGCAAATGAACGCCGCAATCATCTTCGGGCTGCTGCTGGCCCTGATGCTCACCGGGATGCCGATCTCCATCTCCCTCGGCCTGACGGTGCTGAGCTTCCTGTTCACCATGACCCAGGTACCGCTCGAATCGGTGGCCCTCAAGCTGTTCACCGGTATCGAGAAGTTCGAGATCATGGCCATCCCCTTCTTCATCCTGGCGGGCAACTTCCTCACCCACGGGGGCGTGGCCAAGCGGATGATCAACTTCGCCACCTCGATGGTCGGTCACTGGTATGGCGGTCTGGGCCTCGCTGGCGTGCTGGCCTGTGCCCTGTTTGCTGCCGTGTCGGGCTCCAGCCCGGCGACTGTCGTGGCGATCGGCTCGATCCTGCTGCCGGCCATGGTCAAGGCGGGTTTCCCCAACAAGTTCGGGGCCGGCATCATCACCACCGCCGGTGCGCTGGGCATCCTGATCCCGCCCTCCATCGTGATGGTCATGTACTCGGTGGCCACCAACACCTCGGTGGGTGCCCTGTTCATGGCCGGCGTGGTGCCGGGCCTGGCGCTGGCCGCGACGCTTGGCGGGGTGACCTGGTACCGGGCCCGCAAGTTTGACTATCCACGCCAGCCCAAGGCCTCGATGGCCCAGCGCCTGAAGGCCTTCAAGGATTCGGTGTGGGGCCTGCTGCTGATCGTGGTGGTGATGGGCGGGATCTACACCGGCATGTTCACGCCCACCGAGGCGGCCGCCATGAGCGCCATGTACGCCTTCATCGTGGCGGTGTTCGTGTATCGCGACATGCCCCTGCGCGATGTGCCCAAGGTGCTGCTCAACTCGGCCAACATGTCGGCGATGCTGCTCTACATCATCACCAACGCGGTGCTGTTCTCCTTCATCATGACCAACGAGAACATCCCGCAGGCGCTGGCCGAATGGATGCTCGGCAACGGCCTCGGTGCGATCGCCTTCCTGCTGGCGGTGAACGTGCTGCTGCTGCTGGCGGGCAACTTCATGGAGCCTTCGTCGATCGTGCTGATCTTCGCCCCCATCCTCTTCCCGGTGGCGATGAAGCTGGGCATCGACCCGGTGCACTTCGGCATCATCATGGTGGTGAACATGGAGGTCGGGATGTGCCATCCGCCGGTAGGCCTCAATCTCTACGTGGCATCAGGCATCACCAAGATGGGCATCACCGAGCTCACCGTGGCGGTGTGGCCCTGGCTGCTGTCGATGCTGGTGTTCCTGGGCATCGTCACCTACTGGCCGGGCCTGTCCCTGTGGTTCCCGCGGATGCTCGGGATGATGTAGGCAGGTCGCACGGCAGCAGGAATAGGGAAGAAGCCCGGCCAATGCCGGGCTTCTTTGCGCCTCCAAGCGGAACTCACCGACCGGCAAGCCCGCGCAGGTGCAGCAGGATCCCCATGCTGCAGAGGGAACACGCGCTCAGTGCCATCACCACGTCTGGCCAGCCCCCATGCTGCCACGACCAACCCGTGGCGCTGCCAATCACACTTCCCCCCAGGTAGTAACTGGACAGGTAGAGGGCCGACACCAGCCCTCTGCGCCCGCCACCCCGCCGCCCTACCCAACTGCTCGCCACAGCGTGAAGAGCGAAGTAGCCAAAAGTGAACAAGGCCAGACCGGCAATCACAAGCGGCAGTGCCTCAGCCAAGCTGATCTGGGCACCCACCATCATGAGCCCGCTCATCCACAGTAGGAAGCGCACTTCACCGTGACGGGGTGCCGCGCGGACAGCCCAGGCCGCCGAGAAGCTGCCGATGGCGTAGAACATGAAAATGGCGCCCACTGCGGCTGCCCCAAAATCATATGGCGGCAAGCTGAGGCGAAATCCGAGGTAGTTGTAGAACCCGACGAAAGCTCCCATGATCAAGAATGCCACGGCAAAAAGCCATGGCAATTCGGCATCTGTGTAGATCTGCCGTAAATCACAAAGAAGCGCGCGGGGCTGCAGTGAGCGCGGCTGAAAATGGCTCCCTGGCGGCAGCAGGCGCCAAAAGGCGAGGGTTGCCAACGCCCCCAGCAGGCCGAGCACGGCAAGGCCAAACCGCCAGTTAGCCCATCCCGTAACCAGCGCCGACAACAACCGGCCGGACATCCCCCCCAGCGCGGTGGCGCCAATATAGATCCCCATCGCCCGGCCCTGCGACTCCACGGCAACCTCCTCGCCCAGATAAGCCATGGCCGCCGCTGGCACCCCGGCAATACAGACCCCGAGACAGGCCCGGCATATCACAAGGGACCAGAAGTCCGGAGCGAGGGATGAGGCCAAGGCCAACACCGAAGCCCCCACCAGCCCCGCCCGCATCAGCGGCCTGCGACCATAACGGTCTGACAGCATGCTCAGGGGAATGAGCAGCATGGCCATGGCCGCCGTGCCCGCCGCCACGACCAGGCTGGAAACACCGGGCGAAACACGAAACTCATGGGCAAGCTGCGGGAGTATCGGCTGCGCTCCGTGGAGCAGCGCAAAACTGGTGAATCCAGCGATTGCCACTGCCACGTTGACCTGCCGATACGCCGTGGCGCCCACCGGCCGCCCGGCATCAGAGGGAGACGGAGGACTTCGCCTGCGTAGCTTGAGGCGCACCATCAGACCTTTTCCCGGCAAACACCGACAGCCTTCAGAGAACGCCTTCCGGCGGGCACGGGCGACCTGCCTTCAGTTCGGATGCCGCTCCACCTCGTCCAGAATGCGCCGTGCCCGCTGGATCACCGGCGCATCCACCATACGACCGTCGAGGCTCACGGCATCCCCGCCGCTGGCCACCTCGGCGGCAACCACGCGCCGAGCCCAAGCTACGTCATCGGCGCTGGGCGCGAAAGCGGCAGCCACGATCGGGACCTGCAACGGGTGAATCAGCAGCAGCGCGCCAAAGCCGTGGCGCTTGCCACGCAGCGTATAGCGGCGCAGGCCCTCGGGGTCGGCTAGCGCGGTGAAGACACCGTCCACGGGTGGCGGCAGACCGGCAAGCTTGCTGGCCAGCACGAGTTGCGGGCGAAAGTGCAAGAAAACCAACTCTTCGGGATCATCCTCGGCCGGATCCAGATTCAGTTCAACGGCCAGATCGAGCTTGCCGAACAGCAGCCTGGCACATCCCTCCGCGGCAGCGATGGCAACGACCTGGTGGATACCGGCAGCGGTCTCGATGATCGGCAGCACGTCTTTTCCCGTCTGGTGGTGGACAGCCGCAACATCCGCCGCAGTTTCGGCCTTGGGCAAAACCACACCGGCCACGCCCGGGTGCCGGCAGGCCTTGACGTCCTCGTCGTGCCAGCCTGTACCGAGGGCATTGATCCTCACGAACAGACGGGATTGAGGGTTGGCGTCAAGCCACGCCACGAGCAGATCGCGGGCAACTTTTTTGTCGTCAGGCCCGACCGCATCCTCGAGATCGGCAATGACGCAATCCGCGCGGCTTTGCTGCGCTTTTGCAAGGCGCTCGACGCGATTGGCGGGAACGAACAAGAAGGTCCTCGCCCGGGCAATGTGGTGCAGGGCTTGCAAGTTTGAATTCATGAGATCACTCCGCTCACGCCAGCCCGGGGTCCGGCCAGCACACCTCCCATGGTCTTGGCCATCACCGCAACCCGTCAATTTTCAATTCTGATAGGCCGAATTCACCTCTGGTGAAGCGTGTGGAGCACGACTCACAATGTCACGCTCAGCACCCTCATCGCTTGTCTCCAGCGGCCTATACTGCATCCATGTCCATGCATTTCGATATCTTCGACCTTCGCCTCCTGGCCAACATCGCCGAAACAGACAGCATGACCAAGGGGGCGGACGCCTCCTGCATTTCTCTGCCGGCAGCCAGCAACCGAATCAAGAATCTGGAGGAGCGGATAGGCGTCAAGCTGTTCTCCCGCACGAGCCAGGGGGTGACCTTGACCCCGCCCGGGCAAGCCTTTGTACACCACGCACGCATCGTTCTCGGGCAGATCGAACATCTGCGCAGCGACATGCAGGAATACTCCAAGGGCATCAAGGGTCATATGCGCGTGTTCGCAAATACAACAGCGCTTGGCGAGTTCCTCCCGCCGGTCTTGCGCAGCTACCTGATCCGCCATCCAGACGTCAATATCGATCTACGCGAGCGGCTCTCACACAGCATCGTACGTGCCGTTTCCGAGGGTCTGACCGATATCGGCATTGTTGCCGGCATGGTGCGCACGGAAAACCTGCAAACTGTCCCGTATCGACGCGACCGGCTCGTGCTGGTCGTTCCCCGCGGACACGAACTGTCGCCGCTGACGGAGATCAACTTCACGGACACGCTGAAATACGATCACGTCGGACTGCACGAATCCAGCGCCATCCACGGCTTCCTGCGTCAGATCTGCGATCAGTATCACCGCCACATCAAACAACGGATTCAGGTCGGCAACTTCGAGACCGCCTGCCGCATGATCGAGGCCGGGGTGGGGATCGGCATCCTGCCCGAGTCCGCTGCGAGCCGACATGCTCAGACCACAGCGATCGAACTCATTCAGCTGACTGATCCATGGGCCATCCGCCAGATGCTGATCTGCGTCCGATCCTTTGACGCATTGCCCGGCTATGCCAACGAGCTGGTCGACCTGCTTGTGGAAGATGCGCGCCTGGCTGAAACCCGCTGAACGTATTCGGCGCTCACTCCTCACTCTTCAAACTTCACGATCCACTCACGCACCATCCGCATTAGCGGAAGGGCGTCTTCAGCGTTTCCGAAGATGTGCAGCGGCCCCACCGGATAAACTGGGTGCCCTGTCATCCGCAGCCCCGACGCTGCGACACCCACACTCCTCCGCAAGCGCCGAAGGCTGAAGGAATTTTCACCTATGAACACCGACCGCTTCGCCCACAAAGCCGGCAGTTACGAAAAGAACCCCAAACGGGTAGACAACGTGGTCCGCATCGCAGAGACCATGCTGGCCACGCTACGGCTGGACCCGGCGATGCGCATCATGGATTTCGGCTCGGGTACCGGCCTGCTGCTGGAACAGATCGCACCGCACGTGGCCCACATCACGGCGGTCGACGTCTCCCCGTCGATGAACGAACAACTGCGGGCCAAGCTTGATCAGTTGCCCTGCGGGGTCGACATTGTCGAAACAGACCTGACGGCGCACGGCCTCGAACAGCGCTTTGACGGCATCATTTCGTCGATGACCCTGCATCACATCCAGGATATCGATGCCATGCTCCGGCGCTTCCATGACCACCTGGTGGAGGGTGGCTTCATCGCCCTGGCCGATCTGGATCAGGAAGACGGAAGCTTCCATGAAGAGGACACCGGCGTCTTCCATGCCGGCTTCGAACGCGAGGCATTGGCGGCCCAGGCCCGCGCAGCCGGCTTCCATGAAGTTCGCATGAGTGACGCCAGCGTGGTCAACAAGCCCCAGGGCGACTACCCGGTCTTCCTGCTCACCGCCTACCGCTGACCACACCCCTTCCTTCCAGCAGGGCCAGAGGGGAGCCGCTTGTCTAGTTTCGGCGCCCCTGCATGTCAGGGCCCCTAACCCACCAGGGCTCGACTTTGAACAGGGCGGCGGAATCGGCCATCTTGACTCAGCGCACTCCGACCAAGCGGCCACACTGTATGCGCCGCCGGATCGGTACAGTGCTTTCCCTCAGGCGGAACCGCCCCGCGCCGTCTTGCGCTTCTTGTCCTTGTCAGCCCGCACAGCCGGCTTCTGCACGGCTTTCTGTACGGCCTTGTGCCCGGCGCTGTCGGCCTGCTCGAGCCACAGCAAGGCCTCGCTGTGGGCCATGAAGCGCTTGAGGTATTCGGGCGAGATCCCGCGCATCAATTCGAGGGATTGCAGCACGAGGATATGAGAATTGAGCGGGCCGGCATTTTCGGGGGCCTGGGAGAGGGCCTGGCTGACCCGCTGATTGACGCTGATGTTGAGCCAGGTCTCCCGGAAGTACTCGACGGACTTGAGCTTACCGGCCGCCTGGCGTGGAGCGCCGGCCGCGTCGGACGGCGCGGTGTCGATGCCCTGCTCCGGGTTTGATCCGGCCACCTGTCCGATATGGGCGAGCAACAGGGCGAGGGGACGCGGGCGCGGCACCACGGCCTGGGCGGCGGGCGGCGCGGGAGGCGGGAAACGTTGTTCGTAATCAACGAGCAGGGACTGCAGCCTGTCGGTGAGCAAGCCGGCAACCCGGCCCTGGCGGTCCGCCGCGCGTGAAGCGAGAGACTCCATGTAACGGAAGCGTACGCGGTCGATTGCATCCGCCCCCCGCTCCCGCAAGGCCTGCAGACGGGCCACGGGATCCAGGGCGCCCCCGCAGGAGCGCCCGACCTCAGTCACGGAGCGCCCCGCTGGATGCGCTGGCCGCCACAGCAGGCTTCCCGGCAGGCTCCTCGGCGGCACTGCCCGCCTTGGACGATTTGGGCACCGGCGCCATCTCCACCCGGCGGTTGCGGGCCCGCCCCTGGGCATCGGCGTTGGAGGCGACCGGCTGCTCCGGGCCGAAGGCGGCGGCGAAGACCGAGGACGCCGGGATCCCTTCCTCGATCAGGGTCCGAGTGACGGTCAGAGCGCGCTGAGCCGACAGCTCCCAGTTGTCGGCAAACTGGCGGTTGCTGTCACGCACCGGCCGATCGTCGGTGAAGCCACTGACCATCAGCATCTCGTCGCGGCTGGCCAGGTAGGCGGTGAGGGGCACGGCCAGGGCCTTCAGCAGCTCCCGCCCTTCGGGCTGCAGGTGATCGGAGTTGAGGGCGAACAGCACGCTGCCGCTGATGCCGATGCGGCCGTCGTTGAGGGTCACCCGGCCGGAGGCCAGCGGGCCGGCCAGGGCCTGCTCGAGGGCCACCCGCCGCTGCTCCTCGGCCTTGCGCTTGTTCACCTCGGCCTCCAGGTTGGTGGCCAACTCGAGATGAACCCCGAGCACCCCCACCAGGATCAGCACGAACGCACCGAGCAGGCCCGACATGAGGTCGCCGAACACGGCCCATACCGGCGCGGCGTGTTCGATGCCGCCATCGATCTCGTCCATGCTCATGCCTCGCCCGCCTCGACGGCCGGCCGGGCTCCCAGACGCTGCAGGTCCTCGACGATCTGGCGCTGGGACAGGATACTCAGGTCGATCACCTCGCGGGCCTGGGCCACGTAGTAGGCCAACTGCTCGTCACTGCGCGCCATCGAGGCGCCAAGGGCGGCCTCGATGCGCTCCAGGGCGCCCATCAGCTTGTCGTTCGATTCGCTGAACAGTTGCACGGCGAAGCCGAAGGCGTCGCTCAGGCTGGCCACGTCGACGGCGCCGCTGCTGACCTGGGCAGCCAACTCGGCAAGCCGGCCGGCCTCGCTGTCGACGCGGGCCTCGAAACGGCTGCCGACCTTCTCGAGCAGCTCCGAGGACGAGGCCACCAGGGCGTCGATGGCCCCGCGCTGCTCGGTGGAGGCGTGGTTGATGGCGTCCAGCAGGCTGCTCAGGGTCTCCATGATGCGGCTACGCTCTTCCAGCAGGGTGTTGTCCCGCGCCATGCTGGCGGAGAGCTCCTGACGCAGCTGCCCGATCACCTCGGCGGCGGCCTTGGGGGCTTCGGCGGCGCTCTGCATCAGGCGGGCCACCTCGTCGATGGTGCGGGTGGCCTGCTCGCGGGTGCTGGAGCCGATCTCGCGGGCCGTGCCGGCGAGGGTCTCGCACAGCTGCTGCTGGCGCGCGGCGGCATGCTCACCGGCCTCCTGCCATTCGTGCTGCAGCGACCGCGTCATGGCCTCGACCGCGCCGGTGAAGGCGGCCAGGCGCTGCTGGTCATGGGCCGCCGAGTCGGCCTGCAGGGCGGTGTGGGCCTCGCGGACGGTGGCGAGCAGCTCGGCCGCCCCCGCTTCGAAGCGAGCCACGAAGGCGGACAGGGCGGACTGGGTGTCCTGGCCGAGCTGCGTGCTGGTGCGCTCATGGCGGGCCAGGGCCTCGGTCCATCCGGTGGTCACCGTGCCGACACTGTGCGCGAAGCGGGCGGACAGGCCTTCGAGGCTGGCCTCCACCGATCCGGCCAGTTGTTCGTGCAGCCGGCGGGTGTCCTGGGCGGCGGCGGCCACGGTGGCGGCTAGATCGGCCTGCAGGGCGGTGTGGGTCTGCCCCACCGAGGCCAGCAGGCCAGCGGCACGCTGCTCGAAGCTGTCGGCATAGGCGTCCAGCGCGTCGCGCAGGTTCTGGTGCAGGGCGGTGCTGGTGTCGGCGTGGTTACTCAGGGCTTCGGTCCAGGTGTCGGCCACGCGGGTCACGCTGTGGTCGAAACGCTCGGCCAGGCCGTTCAGCTGGGTTTCCACGGTGGCGCCCAGGCTGCTCTGCAGGGCGCTGGTTTCGCGGGCGATGCCGGACAGGGTCGCCTCCACCACCGGCCGGATGGTCTCGCCCGCCAGGCGGGCGCTCTCGGAGAGGCTCTCGCGGAGGGACACATCGACTGCGGCGGCGAGCCCGGCGTACAAGTCCCTGGCCTCGCGGTAGTGGCTCTCCTGATTGGTCAGCAGACGCTCGCTGAGCTGCTGGTTGTGGCGTTCCAGCTGGGTCATCATGGCCTGCAGGCTGCCCACCACCTCGGGCAGGGCGCGGGCCTGGAGCTGCAAGGCCTGGAAGGTTTCCTGGCGCTGGTGGGCCATGGAAAAACGACGCAGCACGGTGGCGATGCGTCCATCCAGGGCCTGCGAGACCTGCAAGCGCCCACGCCGGCACAGGGCCGAGATCAGGCCGAGCATGGCCGAGGCCGCCACACCGGCCACCGAGGTGCCGAAAGCCACACCGAGGCCCTTCACCGGAGCGGCCAGGGAGGCGCGGATGGTCTGCAGGTCGGTGGTGCTCTCGAGGGCCAGCACGGCGCCATTGAGGGTCACCACCATGCCCAGGAAGGTTCCGAGCATGCCCAGCAGCACCAGCAGCCCCACCAGATAGGGCGCGACAGCCGGCGCCGGCAGGCCGACCCGCTCGCCCTCGATGCGCAAGCGCACCGGGTTCTGCAGGGTCGGATGCAGCGAGCGCAGCCACTCATCCAGGCTGGGCAGATCCTCGGACACCGCCGCCAGCGCCCCGGCCAGCGACGCCGTCGCCTGGTGGAAGCGCCGCAATTCCAGGGCCCCGATGACATAGACCACACCGATCAGCAGGGTCATGCCCAGGGCCAGCGGGCTGCCGCCGATGTAGCCGGCACCCACCCAGACCACGGCGGCCAGCCCCACGAAGAAGGCCGCCCAACACATCCTTGTATTCATTGCTACTCCGTGATTTCTTTGCCAAGTGCCTCAACCAGCCCCAGGACCGGCTGCAGGCGCAGTTCCAGTTCCGCCATCAGCACGCCATGCAGGTCCCTGTGAAAGCTGGCCAGCCAGCCGCCCGGCTGCAGCCACTGGTCCGGATCGTCCGGTTGCGCTGCGTCGCCCCGCGCGCGCCGGTGCGCCTCGAAGAGCTGCTCGAAGCGCCGGGACAGCAGCTGCGGCACGGTGGCCAGCAAGCTGCGCTCGCGGGCGCCGAGGGCCTGCTCCAGCACGCCGTCCAGGGCCGCCAGCCGCTTGAGGGCGGGAGAGTGCTCGGCCAGCACCGCGCGCGCCTGGACGCGCAGCGCGCCGATGCTGGTGCTCATGTTGCGTTGATGGGCCAGGTAATACCGGTGGCAGGGCACAAAATCGGCGCTGCCCTCGGTGCTGCCGGGCATCGCCGCGGGATGCAGCTTCTTTGTCGTCCTGGCGGGGTCGAGCAGCCCGTCGGCATGGATCGCCTCGGCCAGGGTGCTGCGGACGCGGGCCAGCTCGCCCTGCAGGGTGGCCGCTGCGCCGGACGACGCCCCTGCCGCCGGCGTCGCTG
>JAFLDU010000177.1 GCA_017309145.1 Zoogloea sp.
GTGATCGCCCCGGCGCAGGCGGGGCGGGATCCGCTGGAGGCGGTGCTCGACCACCTGCGCGCGCTGCGCCGGCTCGAAAACCGGCTGCTGGCCGCCACCGCCCGGGCCCTGCGGCGACGCCTTGCGCTACCCGGCGGCGGCGATCAGGGCGTGGGGATGAAGTGATCAGTTACCGGCGCGGAGAATCCCATAGCCGTCGCGGAGATCCCATTCAGCGAGGATCTCTGCCGCAACACAGGCCAGTTCAGGGTCATCGAACCCTTCGGGTGACGGCACCCTGATGGACTGGCGCAGTGGAGCGCCGTCCCGGGCGAACAGGTCGTAACAACCGTCCCACTTGGACTCGAGGCCGGGACGCGGCACCGCATAAGGCTTGAAAACGAAATCACCGTGAGCCTGCATGGCGCGAATCTCCTATCGTTGAGCAACCCGGGGGCACAACAGCCCTCCTAGTTTGCGGAACGAATTCTAGAGAATTGGCAAAATCGCGGCGTTAAACATTATTGCACCGCAGCACAACGGCATGCAGGCATCAGCTCGCTGCCAGTCTGCGCCTGAGCCAAGCGATCAATCGACCCAAAACGGGCAATTTGGCAAAAAGCTCCTCGCCGCTATCCCAGTAGTCCCGATGCACCAGCACCTGCCCATCCGGCGCGAAACGCAGATGGGTGGCCCCCCGCACGCACTGCACCTCGCCGCTTTTCCACCCCCTGAAGCGGAAGCGGAACTCCCAGGCCAGCCAAGCCTCGCCCTCTTCAGCCAGGTGGGACACCACACTGAAGCGCGGCTCATGCACCTGGGTATACATATGGCGGAAGATCCGTTCGATCGCCTCGACGCCGCACACCTCGTTGAAAGGATCCTTGAACGAAGCACCCGGTGCGTAGAGCCGGGTGATCTCGCCCAGATTGCCCGGAGACAGCCCTTCGTAGAAGCGGATCAGGTCTGCCACCGCCTCAAGGGTGCTCCTCACAGCCCCGTCCTCCGCGAGATCAGATGAAAATAAAGGCGGTCGGGCAGCATGCGCAGCATCTTCAGCACACCCGTGAAGCGCCGCGGGAAGTGGATCTCGAAGCGCCCCGAAGCAAAGCCGTCGATGATCCGCCGGGCCGCCTCCTCCGCGGAGATCAAGGCCGGCATCTCGAAGTCGTTGCGGGCGGTCAGGGGTGTGGCCACGAAGCCCGGATTGATCAGGAAGACCGACACGCCGCGGGGGGCCAGGTCCAGGTAGAGCGTTTCGGCGAAATTGATCAGGGCCGCTTTGCTCGGCCCGTAGGCCATGGCCCGGGGCAGGCCCCGGTAGCCGGCCACGCTGGCCACCACAGCCACCGCCCCATGCCCCTGGCGCAACAGTTGGGGGACCACCGCCGCCACGCCGTCCATGACCCCGAGCAGGTTGGTGTGCACCGTCTGCCGCGCGTTGTCGATGGTCAGCTCCCAGGCCCTCAGGGGGGCATAGGTACCGGCGTTGAGGATCACCAGATCCACACCGCCCCAGGTGTCGAGGATCTGCATCATCGCCGGGATGAAGGCGCCCGCATCGGTCACGTCCAGAGGCAGGGCCAGGGCATCGCGAAAGCCCTCGGCCTGCTGGCGCAAACGATCCGCGCTGCGGGCCGACAAGGCCAGACGGGCTCCCCGGGCATCCAGGTCGGCGGCCAGGGCGGCGCCGATGCCACTGGACGCCCCGACGATCCACACGCGCCGGTCCCGCCAGTCGGTGATCGGCGTGTTGAGGGGGCGTAACAGGGGCAGCAGACCAGCCATGGACGACTCCCTAGTTGCGCTTGCGGAAACTGAGGGTGACCTCGCCGAGGCGGACCCCGAACTTGCTCATCACTGAACGATTGAGCATGGTCCGGTCGTCCATCAGGAACATCCAGTCGTCGAAATCCACGTTGTAGACCTTGCCATCCACCGGAAGTGCCAGCACATAGGTCCAGCGGAGCGCGTTGCCCCGCGCTTCGCCGCGGGCCTCGCCCACCACGTCGTCGGCCCGGCCGGTGTAATGGTGTGCGTCGACGCGGGTCAGCGTCCATACCCGGCGCTGGGTGGAGCCATCCGAATAGGTGAAGCGTTCATCCAGCGTGCCCGTCTCGCCCTTCCAGCTGGCGGCGATCTCCACGTGGAAGCGCTTGACCACCTTGCCCGAGCGGTCCTGGAACATGCCGTGGGCGTCCAGGGTGCCGTCGAAATAGCGGGTCAGGTCGAGCTCAGGCTTTTCGGCGGCGTAATCCAGCGGTTCCACCGAGGCACAGCCGGCCAGACCGAGCAGACCGGCCAGCGCCATCATCATCTTTTTCATGCTTCCCTCCCATCGAGGATATTCCGCCAGCGCCACAGGAGGCCGGCGGCCAGTAACTTGAGGAGCAGGGGCAGGCCCCCATAAACGAACGCCAAAGCAGCCACCGCCGACGGCGCGCGCAAGCCCGGCGAGTACCCCAGGGCTTCGAGCACCGGCAGGGCCAGGCCCGCCGCCAGCGCCAGACTGGCCTTGGCCACGAAGGCCCAGCAGCCGAAGCAGGCACCGGCCCGCGGTGATCGCTGACGTGCCAGCTGGTCGGCCAGGATCGCCGCCGGCAAGGCGAGATCCGCGCCCAGCGCCAGCCCGGACAGCACACAGATCAGGCCGAAGGCCCAGGCATCGCCGACCCCCAGACGCCCCGCCCAGGCAAACACGACCACCGCCAGCCCCATCCCGGCCAGCCAGGCCAGTGGCTTGCCGATGCGGCGGGCCAGCCGGACCCACAAGGGCAGACCGACCGCCCCGGCCACGAAGTAGAGCGCCAGGAACAAGCCGGACAGGTCTTCCCGCTGCACCACATCGGCCACGAAGAACAGCACGGTAGACGCCGGGATCGCCGCCGCAATGCCGTTTACCGCGAACACCCCGAGCAGCATCGCGAAGGGTCGCTCGGCCAGGGCCTGGCGCAGGCCAGTCCAGGGCCGCTCTGCCACAGGCGGCGGGCGGTGCCCCTGCGGCAGGGCGGGCAGGCTGACCAGGGCGACCAGCCCCAACAGGACGATGAACACCACCGCCAGCCGCTCGAGCCCCGCCGGCAGGTCGCCCGCCAGCAGGCCTGGCAGGGCGGACGCCAGCATCACACCGAACAGTCCGAAGCCCTCCCGGCTTGCCACAAGGCGGGTGCGGGCATCGTCGTCGTCGCCCAGCTCGGCCCCCCAGGCGGCATGGTTGATCGTCGCCAGGGAGTAGCCGGCGCTGACCAGCACCAGGCCACCGGCCAGCCACAGGGGACCCGCCCCATCGGGTGGCATCAGCAAGCCGGACAAGCCCAGGGCCAGGGGCACCAGGGCCAGGGTGATCAGTCTCCGCCGGGACGCCCGATGATCCGAGAACCAGCCGATCAAGGGGTCGGCCAAGGCATCGGCCACCCGCGTGGCAAGCAGGATGGCCCCCACAAGCGACAGGCTGAGCCCCAGCTCTACCGCATAAAGATGGGGGACATGCACATAGATCGGCAGGGCCGCAAAGGCCAGCGGCAGGCCGAGCAGGCCGTAGCGCCACGCCCGCCCGCCGGGCACCGTGCCGACGCTCACGCGGATTGCCCGAACAGCCGGGCCCTGAGGGCCGGTACGCGGGTCCGGCGATCCAGCCAGATGGCGAAGAAAGTTCGGGCGAAATCGGGATCGGCGACCTCGCCGGTCAAGCGCCCCTGATGATAGAAGGCGGCCCCCCGGCCCGGCAGGTTGACGCCGACCAAGGTCTCCCCTTCCGCAACATCCGGAAAGACCCGCTCCAGATCGGCCTTCCAGCGCACGAGTGCCGCCTCGTCGCCGGCGCCCAGGCGGCGCATCTCGTCGAGGCTGGTGGACACCAGCGTGGACCGGCTGAACCCACGCGCATAGGTGAGGACCAGGGCGTAGGGCTGACTGTCGCTCCACGCCTGCCCGCTCACCCACAGGCTGGCGTCGTAGAGGCGCAGGCCGACGAAGCGGGCTTCACCACTGCCCAGCATCCGCCAGCCCGGCGCCAGGGCGCGGACCGGCTCAGGCAGGGTCGCCATTGCGGCCGACGCAAACAGGCCCAGGCCCAGCAGCAGGATCCGCCGCCGGTCAGGCATGGCGCAGGGTGAACTGATGGACATCCACGCTGCCGGCACGGAAGCCGGCCTCGCAGTAGGCCAGGTAGAAACGCCACATCCGCACGAAACGCTCGTCGTAGCCGAGGGCCCTCACCTGGGGCAGCTCCGCCTCGAAGGCCTGGTGCCAGCGCACCAGGGTGTTTGCGTAGTCCTCGCCGAAGGCCAGGTCGGCGGTGACCGTCAGCCCGGCCTGCGCAGCCTGGCGGTGCAGGGCGCGGGGGCTGGGCAGCATGCCGCCCGGAAAGATGTAGCGCTGGATGAAGTCGGTCCCCTTGCGGTAGGAGGCAAACAAGGCATCGGCAATCGTGATGGTCTGGATCACCGCCTGCCCGCCCGGCTTGAGACGATCGCGCAGCTGGGCGAAATAGGTGGGCCAGAACCGCTCCCCCACCGCCTCCAGCATCTCGATGGAGACGATGTGGTCGTAGCGGCCACGCACATCCCGGTAATCGCACAGTTCGAAGTCTGCCCGGTCGGCCCAGCCGCCCCGCTCGGCCCGCGCCCGGGCCCAGGCCAGCTGCTCGGTGGATAAGGTGAGACCCAGCACCCGGCAGCCGAACTCGGTCACCGCCACCTCGGCAAAGCCGCCCCAGCCGCAGCCGATCTCCAGGATCATCTGGCCGGGCTGAGCCCCGAGCTGCCCCAGGATGCGCCGGTACTTGCGCTTCTGGGCGGCCTCCAGCGACTCTCCCTCCGCCAGGCCGAGAGCACTGGAGTAGGTCATTGTCGGGTCCAGCCACAGCCGGTAGAAATCATTGCCGAGGTCGTAGTGCGCGCTGATGTTGCGCCGCGACCCGGCCCGGGTATTGGCCCTCAGCATATGGAGCATGCGGTGTCCGATCAGGCGCCAGGCGCGACCGTGGATGGCCGCCTGGAGACGGTCCCGGTTGCGTGCCAGCAAGGTCAGGAGCCCCGCCAGGTCGTTGGTATGCCAGTCACCGGCCAGCCACGACTCGGCAAAGCCGATGTCGCCCTTGGCCAGCACTTCGTCGAACAGCGTCTCGTCATCCACCTGCAGGTGTAGCCCCCCCGGGCCACGCCCGACCCGCCGGATCAGGCCGCCGGGCAGGTGGACGTCAACGGCCCCGCCCTCGATGCTGTCCAGCAGGCCCAGCACGAGGCGGGTCCCGCGGCTCAGGCGGGCCGCCTGTCCGGCGGCCGAGCCGACGAAAGTCTGATCGAGCTGGTTCATGAAGAAATCTCCTCGGTGGGGGGCAGGGGTTTGCGATGGAAGGGCACACGACGCAGGGCCAGGCGCAGGGCCTGCCAGTGGATGCGGGCGATGACGCCGAAGGTCATGAAGGGCAGACGCGCCAGCCAGGCGGCAAGGGCACGCCCTGTGAGCGGCTGCTCGTGGCCCGACAGGCGGGTGGCCAGCTGGCAGCGCCCGCCTTCCCAGTAGTCGATGGCGGTGCTCACCACGCCGCCCTGACGGGCAAAGCGGAAGCGGTACTCGCCGCGCACCGGAAAGAAGGGCGACACATGGAAGACCTTGCTCGACTTCAGCTCGTCCCCCGCCAGGATGGGGCGACGGTCGGGGTGGGCGACGAGATAGTTGTGGCGCTCGCCGAAGGTGTTGTTCACTTCCGCCAGGACCGCCCTCAGGCGGCCGTACCGGTCGTGGCAGAACCACAGGCTGACCGGGTTGAAGAGATATCCGAACATGCGCGGCATGGTCTGCAGCACGATCTCGCCATCCGCTTCGGCCAGCCCCTGAGCGCGCAGCAGCTCCCGGATCCAGGGCAGCAGCGGCGAACCGTCCCGGGCGCCATGGTCACGGCTGTGGAGGGAGAACAAGCCGGGCCTGTCGACACCGAGCAGTGGCACCTTGAGCTGCCCCAGGCGGCTCAGCGGGATGCGCAGGGTGGCCAGCGGATAGATGAAACGGTTGTGCGTCGGGCGCGTCCGCTCGTGCATCACCGCCCCCATGCAGACCGTCGGCTCGAAGTCGGGCCGGTCCATCAGCGTGCCTCCGCCATCGCTCGGGTGTGGCCCTGCCAGGGTGCCTGCACCCCCAGGGCAGCAGCCACCACGAGGGCGGACTTCAACCCGTCCTCATGGAAGCCGTAGCCCGTCCAGGCGCCGGCAAACCAGCTGTGCAGTCGGCCCTGCAGCGCCGGCAGGCGGGCCTGGGCGTCGATCGCCCCCTGGTCGAAGACCGGGTGGGCATAGTCGTAGCGCCCGATCACGTGTTGCGGTGCGGGTTCATCGAAGGGGTTGAGGCTGACCACCACCGGCGTCTCCACGGGCAGTGGCTGCAGGCGGTTGATCAGGTAGGACACCGACACCGGACGCTCGCCGGGCAGGCCGTGGCCGGAAAAGTAGTTCCACGCCGACCACACCCCACGCCGCCGGGGCAGGAGACGCGGGTCGGTGTGCAGCCAAGCATCGTTGCGCTGATAGCGCACGGCACCGAGCACGGCCCGCTCCTCCGCGGTCGCCCCGTCGCCGAGCAAGGCCAGGGTCTGGTCGGAATGGCAGGCGAAGACCACCTCGTCGAAGCGCTCCTGTCCGGTGGCGGTCCGCACCAGCGCGCCGACGCCCTCCTCCCGCTGCACGTGCAGCACCGGTGTCTTCAGGCGGATCTCGCCGATGCCCGTACTCAACAGATCCACATAGCTGCGCGCGCCATTCTTCACGGTGTACCAGCGCGGCCGGTCGAATATCTGCAACAGGCCGTGGTTGTGGCAGAAGCGTACGAAGGTGGCCAGCGGGTAGGCCATCATGCTGCGCGTCGGGCAACTCCAGATCGCCGCCGCCATGGGGATCAGGTACCAGTCGCGGAAGGCGCTACCGTAGCGATTCAGCGCCAGGTAGTCCCCCAGGGCGATGTCGGGCGTCTCGCCGCCCAGGGCCATCCGCGTGGTCTCGCGGTTGAAGCGCCGGATGTCGGCCAGCATGCCCCAGAAGGCGCCCCTCATCAGGTTGCTGCGCTGGGCGAACAGGCTGCCCAGATCGCTGCCCGCCCATTCCAGATCCGGGCTGGCCAGGCTCACGCCGAACGACATCTCGCTCTCGACGGACTCCACTCCGAGCAGGCTGAACAGGGCGCACAGGTTGGGGTAGGTGCGCCGGTTGAAGACCAGGAAACCGGTGTCCACCGGGAACTGCCGGCCATCCACCTGCACGTCCACCGTGTGGGTGTGGCCGCCCAGATAGTCACCCGCCTCGAAGAGCACCACCTCGTGGTCGCGGCTGAGCAACCAGGCACTGGCCAAGCCGGCGATGCCGGAGCCGATCACCGCGATGCGCCGGCCGCCTGCGCGGCGCGACACGAAACTGCCCAGGGGAGCCCGGTCCATGGCGTTCTCCTCAGGCCAGGCGGCGCCGCAGCGCCAGGCGACGGGCACGCACGGCCACCCACTGCCGGAAGGAAGGGGAGAGGCGCTTGCGCAGGATCAGTCGATTGATGTCCATGATGGAGTCCTTCCGGGCTTGATCAGGCATTGCGCCCCTCGATCAGGGCGTAGGCAGAGTGGTTGTGGATGGACTCGAAGTTCTCGGACTCCACGGTCCAGCGCTCGATCCGGGAGTCGGCCTTCAGGCGCAGGGCGACGTCCCGAACCAGGTCTTCGACGAACTTCGGGTTGTCATAGGCACGCTCGGTGACCCATTTCTCATCCGGCCGCTTGAGCAGGCCGAAGACCTCGCACGAGGCTTCCTCTTCAGCAATCCGCACCAACTCCTCGAAGCTCAAGTCGTCACGCAGGGTGGCGGTGAGGGTCAAGTGGGAGCGCTGGTTGTGGGCGCCGTAGTCGGAGATCTTCTTCGAGCAGGGGCACAAGCTGGTCACCGGTACCACCACCTGGAGGGTCAGCGTCGGCGCCTGGCCTTCGGCCTGCTCCACGCACACGGAAGCATCCAGGTCGAGCAGGCTCTCGACCCCCGACACCGGCGCCTGCTTGCGCACGAAATACGGGAAACGCATCTCGATGCGCCCTGCTGGCGCCCCCAGGCGCTGCAGGGTGTCCTGGAAGAGGCCACGCACACCCGACAGGTCGAGGGCCTCGCGCTCCTGCTCGAGGACCTCCACGAAGCGGGACATGTGCGTGCCTTTGACGTCGGGCGGCAGGAAGACCGTCATCTCCAGGGTCGCGATGGTGTGCAGGATCTGCCCCTGCGGGTCGCGGATGCGCAGGGGATAACGCAGCCCGCGCACCCCGACCCGCTGGATGGCGAGCTGGCGCAGATCGGCCGAGGACTGGATGTCGGGCAGGTGGAATCGTTCGGGTGCATTCACGGGCAGGCGCTCCTCAAGACAGGGGGTGGGCTCAGGGACGGGCAGCAAGGGCCTTCTCGACCGCAGTCACGAGACTGCGGCTGTCGGGCGCGGTGGTACTGGGGAAGCTCAAGACCTTCTGACCACTGCGGTCGATCAGGTACTTGTGGAAATTCCATTTGGGCCGCTCACCGGTGAGCGAAGCCAACTGCTTGTAGAGGGGGTTGGCGCTCCCTCCGACCACCTCGGTCTTGCCCAGCATCGGAAACTTGACGCCATAGGTCAGGCGGCAGAAATCAGCGATTTCCTTGTTGCTGCCCGGCTCCTGGCTGCCGAAGTCGTTGGACGGAAAGCCCAGCACCACGAGGCCCTGATCCTTGTAGCGGGCATACATCTTCTCGAGCCCGTCGTACTGGCCGGTGAAGCCGCAGTAGCTGGCGGTATTGACGACCAGCACCACCTTGCCCCGGTACTGGCAAAGGTTTTGGGACTGTTCGTCCTGCAGGCGCGGGAAGCGGTGGTCCAGCAACGCCGGGCACGCTTCCTCGGCGGCGGTCGCATGACCTGCGAGAGGAAGCAGAAAGAGCACAGCGGCCCAGTGGCGGAAGAATCGCATGGAAGGTCTCCAGACTCAGGCAGGACGGTTTTGGTGGACGAAGATCTTCACATCCAGATCTTCGTCCAGGACAGACTGCTGCGGAGACTCGACGCTCACCAAGGCCTCCGGCGGCGCGATCGAGGCAGGTATCACCGCGAAGCCGGCGACGGCCAGGGGCAGCAGGAGCGCAACCGTCAGCGACACGCCAAGCGCTTTGAGATCACCTGTTTTCATGGCCGTTTGTCCTGGACAATGGTTAATCATGTCCCTACACTAGGATCAAACTTCCGGCATGTCAACATTTTGTCCAGGACAAAATATGAACAACTCTCTTCCACCCTCCGGCCTTTCGATCGCCGCAGTGGAGCGCGACACCGGACTGGCCAAGGACACCCTGCGTGTCTGGGAACGACGCTATGGCTTTCCCGCCCCAGCCCGCGACAACAACGGTGAGCGGGTCTATCCCGCCGATCAGGTCGACAAACTGCGCCTGATCCGACGCCTGATCGACCAGGGGCTGCGCCCGGCCAAGCTCATCGGCCTGGAACCTGCCGCCCTGTCCGAACTCCTCGGCGGGCTCGGTACGGTGCAGCCGTCCGCCGACCCGGCACGCAGCGCCCAGTTCGAGACGATCCTGAAATTCGTGCGCCTGCACCTGCATGAAGACCTGCGCCGCAGCCTGCAACAACTGCTCATGAAGCTCGGCCTGCAACGCTTCGTCGGGGAGGTGCTGGCCCCCCTCAACCTGATGGTCGGGGATGCCTGGCTACGTGGAGAACTCGAGGTGCCCGAAGAGCACCTGTACACCGAGCAGGTGCAGAACCTGCTGCGCGCGGCGATCAGCAGCCAGGCCGCGGCGAGCGAGGGCCGCCCACGGGTACTGCTGACCACCTTTCCCGATGAGCAGCACGCCCTTGGCCTGCTGATGGCCGAGGCCATGATGGTCCCGGAGGGGGCCTGTTGCATTTCCCTGGGCACCCAGACACCCCTGGACGATATCCGCAATGCGGCCCGTGCCGGACGCTTCGACATCGTGGCGGTCTCGTTCAGCGCGGCCTTTCCCGCCCGCCAGGCCCTCGACGGCCTGCGTAGCCTGCGTGAGGGGCTACCTCCCGAGACCGGCCTGTGGGCGGGTGGTGCGGGCATCACCAGCCAGGCCCGCAAACTGCCCAAGGTTCAGATCTTCGCATCCATCGATGAACTGCCCGAGGCCCTGCAGCGCTGGCGTGAGGCTCACGCCGCACCGGATCAAGCGTAGGCCGGCCCCACCTCAGACGCCGGCCGGCGCCGAGGCCAGCCGCAACCTGGGGATCCGGGCCGGCGCCCAGTTGGCCAGGCTCCACCCCCACACTGCCGCCAGGCCGGACTCCGCCAGTCCGGGCGGGGGGGATTGCCCCAGGAAATCCAGCGCGTCCACCAGTAACCGGGCCGGCGCCATGCCCTCCACGGCACGCGCCAGGGTCTGCTTGGAAAGCTTCTCGCCAGCCGCATTGGCGGCGACAGGCAGATGAGCATAAGCCGGCTGCAGCAGGCCGAGCAGGCGCTGCAGCAGGATCTGGCGGGGTGTGGAGTCCAGCAGGTCGGCCCCCCGGACCACCTCGGTGACACCCACCTCCGCATCGTCCACCACCACCGCCAACTGATAGGCGAACAGGCCATCCGCGCGAAGCAGGACGAAGTCCCCCACATCCATCAGCACGTTCTCCACCACCCGCCCCTGCACGGCATCATCGAAGGCCACCTCGCCAGCGGGCACCCTCAGCCGCCAGGCCCGCGGCTGGCGGCCCTGCGCCAGCCCGTCGCGGCAAGTTCCCGGGTAACGCCGCGTGCCGTCCCGGGCCAGCGCCGAGTCCGCCATTTCCTTGCGCGTGCAGGCACAGGGGAAAAGATGGCCCCCGGCCTTCAGGCGCTCGAAGGCGTCCTGGTAGGCCGTG
>JAFLDU010000178.1 GCA_017309145.1 Zoogloea sp.
TTCTCCTGTTGGTGAGCGCCGGGCGCCTGGGACCCGGGGGATGGCTGACCACCGCCCTGCGGACCCAGTGGGCCGTCACCCTGGGGCTGGTGCCGGCGCTGCTGGTCCTGTTCCAGCAGTTCTCATTGGTGTCGCCCTTTGCCAATGCCATCGCGATTCCACTGATCAGCTTCGTGGTGACGCCGCTGGCCTTGTTGTTCGCTCTCTTGCCGCTGCAGATGCTCGCCGATCTGGCGCATGGTGCGATGGTCCTGACCATGTTGCCGGTCGCCTGGCTGGGCGAGCTGCCGGGGGCGGCCTGGCAGCAGGCTGCGCCGCCGCCGGTGCTGGCCGTACTGGCCGGCGCGGGTTGCCTGTGGGCCCTGCTGCCGCGCGGAACGCCGGCACGTCCGGTGGGCCTGCTGCCCTTGCTGGCCCTGTTGTTGTGGTCGCCGGAGCGGCCGCCTGAAGGGCAGGCGCGGGTCACCGTGCTGGATGTGGGGCAGGGGCTGGCGGTGCATGTGCAGACGGCAGGTCACGACCTGCTCTATGACACGGGGCCTGCGTTCTCGGCGGATGCCAACAGCGGTGAGCGGATCCTGCTGCCTTACCTGCGGGCCGTGGGCGTGCGACGGCTGGACGCGCTGGTGGTGAGCCATCAGGACCAGGACCACGCTGGCGGTGCCGAATCTGTGCTGGCTGGCTTGCCGGTGGCCCGGGTGCTGGCCTCGCTGCCCTACAATCATCCGTTGCGTCTGATCGCCGGTCCGCGGGCCGAGGCCTGTACCGCTGGTCAGGCCTGGGACTGGGACGGGGTGCGCTTCCGTGTCCTGCACCCGGCCGACCCGGTGGGGGAGGGCCGGGCCGGGAATGAGGCGACCTGTGTGCTGCAGGTGGAGGCCGGCGGCCGCAAGGCCTTACTCAGTTCGGACATCGAGGCGGCGTCCGAGTCCCGGATCCTTGCCCGGGAAGGGCGTGCGGTGGCCAGCGAGTTCGTCGTGGCACCTCATCATGGCAGCCGGACGTCCTCAACGGCGGCCTTCATTGCGGCCACTGCGCCCCGCTGGGTGATCTTTCCAGTCGGCTACCGGAACCGCTTCCGGCACCCCGCGCCGGACGTCTGGGCGCGTTGGGTGGCGAGCGGCGCGGGGCTCCTGCGTACCGATCTGGCCGGGGCCGTGTCCTTCGAGCTGGGGCCACGGGTGCAGGCGCCCGTGGCGGAGCGCCAGCGGGCGCCCCGTTACTGGCACGGTCGGTGAGGGCACGGACTGTGGCGATGCTATCCTTGGGCCCATTCTTCCGTCTTTCTCCGGTCTGTCCATGAGCTTCCCTTCTTCCCTTCCGGATTCACGCTCCCCCGCCGCGCCGCGCCAGCGGGATGTTCAGTGCTGCGGGCCCCATGGCCTGCACCGCATGGCCTACACGGAGTGGGGTGACCCGGCCAATCCCCGGGTGCTGGTGTGTGTACATGGCCTGACCCGCAACGGCCGGGATTTCGATGATCTGGCGCGGGCCCTGGCCGGTGAGTACCGGGTGGTCTGCCCCGATGTGGTGGGGCGGGGGCGCAGTGAATGGCTGACGGTGAAGGACGATTACCAGCTGCCGCAGTACGTGGCGGACATGGTCACGCTCATCGCCCGGCTGGATGCGACCGAGGTGGATTGGGTGGGCACGTCCATGGGCGGGCTGATCGGCATGCTGTTGGCGAGCATGCCCGGCAATCCGGTCCGGCGTCTGGTGCTGAACGATGTGGGGCCGGTGATCATCGCCGAGGCCGTGCGGCGGATCGGCGAGTATGTGGGGATGGCCCCGGTGTTCCCGACTGTCGAGGCTGCCGAGGCCTATATCCGCGCGGTGAGCGTGCCCTTCGGCAAACTGCCCGATGTCCAGTGGCGGCACCTGACCGAGACCTCCATCCACCCTGTGGAGGGGGGCTGGGCGATGCGCTACGACCCGGGCGTGGGGGAAGTGTTCCGCAAGGCGCCCTTGCAGACCGACGTGGATCTGTGGCCCCTCTATGAGTCGATCCGCTGCCCGACCCTGGTGCTGCGGGGGGCGCAGTCGGACCTGCTGGCCAGGGAGACGGCCGAGGCCATGACCCAGCGGGGTCCGAAGGCGCGCCTCGTGGAGGTGCCGGACGTCGGGCATGCACCGACCTTGATGGATCCGGCCCAGATCGCCCCGATCCGCGACTTCCTGCTGGAGGTGCGCTGATGCAGGGGGTGTGGCTGACCGCCTTCAGCCCGGTGGATTGGCTGGCCCTGGTGTGGTTCCTGGCCTGCTGGTTCGGCTACGGTTGGGCAGTGGAGCATGGCCCGGGCGGAACCATGCGGGGCCTGCTCGGGGCCAGCCACTGGTTCCGGGAGGAATGGGGCCGCCAGATGTTGCGGCGGGAGGTCCGGGTGGCCGATTCAGGCTTGATCGGCAACCTGATGCAGAACGTGTCCTTCTACGCCAACACCACGATCTATGTCATCGCGGGCCTGCTTGCTCTGCTCGGCACCATGGACAAGCTGATCGACGTGGCTTCCGACCTGCCGTTCGCGCGGCATGTGTCGAGGGAGCTGTGGGAGGTCAAGCTGATCCTGCTGCTGCTGGTCTTCGTGGTGGCCTACTTCAAGTTCACCTGGGCCCTGCGGCAGTTCAACATGCTGTCCATCCTGATCGGCGCGGCGCCGCCGCCGGGGGAGGGCACCGAGGAGGATGCCCAGCGCTTCGCCAAGGTGAACTCCCTGGCCGGTGACGAGTTCAACCGGGGGATCCGGGCGTACTACTTCGGGCTGGCGGCGGTGTTCTGGTTTGTGCAGCCATGGGCTTTCGCGGCGGTGACCACCCTGATCGTGCTGGTGCTCTACCGCCGGGACTTCATGTCGCAGACTTACGCCGCGATGCGTCGCTGATCACTCGTCCTGTTTCAGCTTCACCGAGACTGAGTTGATGCAGTAGCGCAGGCCGGTGGGGGCCGGGCCGTCTTCGAAGACGTGTCCGAGGTGGGCGCCGCAGTCGCGGCACAGCACTTCGGTGCGCAGCATGAAGTGGCTGCGGTCTTCGGCCTCTTCCACGTTCTCCGGGGCGGCGGCGGAGTGGAAGCTCGGCCAGCCGCAGCCCGAGTCGTACTTGTGCTCGGACGAGAACAGGTCGGCGCCGCAGCAGACGCACACATATTTGCCCTGCTCGTGGCAGTCCCAGTAGCGGCCGGTGAAGGCGCGTTCGGTCCCCTTCTGGCGGGCCACCTGGTATTCCTCGGGGCTCAGCTGGGCGCGCCATTCGGCGTCGGTCTTTTCGATCTTGCGGGTCATGATGTGCTCCGGTGGGGGGATGCCGGATTGAGGGCGCGCGGCCGGGAATGTTCCCGTCCGTGCGCGCGGGGGCTCAATGGAGGTGCTTGGGCATCTGCTCGGCCTGCTCCTCGGGCAGCTCGGCGTGCACCGCTTCGCCTTCGGGCGAGGGGTACATGGGCGCGCCGCAGTCGTCGCAGTATTCCATCGGGAACTCGTTGTCGAGTACCAGGATGTCGGTGATGCCGCAGGCCCGCAGGGTGGCTTCGATCTGGCCGAGGGTCTCGCTGCTCTCGTCTTCGGCGCCCAGCAGCGGCCACACCACGCCATGCACCACTTCGTTCTGGTTGCGCAGGGTGAAGCCGATGCGGAACTCCTCCACCTGGCGCTCGAAGAAGGGCGCCACCACCGCCCGCAGCCCCGCCGCGGGCGTGTCCAGCGTGGTGCTGAGGAAGGCCACCGACGCCTGGATGGAATAGGGACGCGAGGTCTTGTCGGCTTCCCGGCTGGCGGCGAAGTAGGCGTTGGGCAGCACCACCTCGAAGGCGCAGCCGGTGAGCAGCGGGGCGATGCAGGCGCCGCCCTGGGCGCGCCATTGCTCGAGGGCCTGGTCGCGGCTGCAATCCTCTTCCTGCCAGCGGAAGATGGGGGCGCCCTTCGGCACCATCACCGCGCCCAGCAGATAGCGGTTGTCGGACAGGAACTGTGCCGTCTCGGGCAGGTTGTCGGTCTTGATGTGCAGGTCGCTGTCGCTCTCGGCCGCCTTGCCCAGGTGGGTCGCGAAGTCGGCGGTGGCGCAGTAGCCCTGGGGCAGCTGGTCGGGGCTGAACAGGAAGTCGGCGAGGGCCAGCTTGACGCCGGAAGCCAGCACATGGGCCTTGAGGTGCACCCGCAGGTTGGCCATCACGGCGGCGGCGATGGGAGCGGCGGGGATGCGGTAGCGCGACCAGGCCATGACGGGCGCGGCAATCAGCAGCACGTCATGCCGGGCGTCCGACTTGAGCGCGCCCTCGGCGCGGGATTCGATCATGTCCGCCAACTCGTCGTAGGCATGCACGCTGCCGGTGGCCGAGCCCAGGTGATCGAGGGCGGTGGTGAGGGCGTCTTCGTCTTCCGCGCTGAGCAGGCCGTCCACGGCGTCGGCGAGGCGCTGGTCCCAGAAGTGGTCTTCAGCACGGCTGCTGGAGTCGGCAAGACCGTTGGCGAGCCACAGGAGCTGTTCGGCGTCCCGCGGCAGACCGCCGCGGCGCCCGAGGCGATTGCGTTTCATCGGGGGCTCTCCTTGTTGTTGAGGTTTGGACAGGCAGGTTGAGGCGGGGATTCCCGCCTGCGGGTCAGTAGGACGAGGGGTCCAGACGGACTTCCTGCAGGATGATGGTGGAGATCTCTTCGATTGACTTGGCAGTGGAGTCCAGCCACTTGATGCCCTCGCGCTTCATCATGCGCTGGGCTGCCTCGATTTCACCGAAACAGTTGTCGAGGGATGCGTAGCGGCTGTTGGGGCGGCGCTCCTGGCGGATCTGCGAGAGGCGGTCGGGGCTGATGGTCAGGCCGAAAAGCTTGTTGCGGTGGCGCGTCAGCTCGACCGGCAGCTTGTTGCGCTCGAAGTCCTCGGGGATCAGGGGGTAGTTGGCCGCCTTGATGCCGAACTGCATGGCCAGGTACAGGCTGGTGGGGGTCTTGCCCGAGCGGCTTACGCCCACCAGGATCACGTCGGCCTCTTCGAGGTCGGAGTGGGATACGCCGTCATCGTGGGCCAGCGTGAAGTTGATGGCCTCGATGCGCTTCTTGTAATCCTGGCTGTCGGCGATGCCGTGGAAGCGCCCGGCGGCATGGGTGGAGCGCTGGCCGAGTTCGCTCTCGAGGGGTTCGATGAACTTCTCGAAGAGATCGAGGAAGAGGGCATCCGCTTCCTTGAGGGCCGCCACGGCCTCGGGATTGACCAGGGTGTTGAAGACGATCGGCCGGGTGCCGCTTTCCACCGCCGCATCCCGGATCCGCAGGGCACAGTCGCGGGCCTTCTCGGGCGTGTCGACGAAGGGCAGGCGGTGATTGCGGAAGCGGGTTTCCGGAAACTGGGCCAGCAGGCTGTGGCCAAGGGTCTCGGCGGTGATGCCAGTGCCGTCGGAAATGAAGAAAACGGGGCGGGTCTGGGTCATGGGCGTGCCAACAGGGAATTAACGGATCGTGGGCGCGGAGGGAGGCGCCGGCTCCGCATCTTATCCCATTCCGGCCCTTGGGCCGGGTGCCGGGCCGGCAGGAAGTTGCCGATCCGTGACCGGTTCGACGCAGCATCCTGTCGTGGCGACGTTAGGATAAACCCTGCATGCGGCGGAGCAGCAAACCACTTACAATGCGCTCCAACAATAATATTCAGCGCTTTGCACTTTTTCCCTTATTTCCCAGGAAGATCCCATGTCCCGTAATGTCATTCCTTTCCAAGAGCTGCGCATGTCCGATGTGGAGCAGGTCGGCGGAAAGAACGCGTCCCTCGGTGAAATGATCAGCCAGCTGCCCGCCAGCGTGCGTGTGCCGGGCGGCTTTGCCACCACTGCCGATGCTTACCGCAAGTTCCTGTCCCATCAGGGCCTGGCCGAGCGCATCAGCGCCGCGCTGGAAAGCCTGGACGTGGATGATGTGGTTGCCCTGGCGCGCACCGGCACCCAGATCCGTCAGTGGATTGTCGACACCCCTTTCCCGGCCGAGCTCGAAGCCGAGATCAAGACCGCCTACGAGAAGCTCACCGCCGAAGGCGAGGGCAGCTTCGCCGTGCGTTCCTCCGCCACCGCGGAAGATCTGCCGGATGCCTCCTTCGCCGGCCAGCAGGAGTCCTTCCTGAACATCCACGGCTACGAGAACATCCTCCACGCCATCAAGGAAGTGTTCGCGTCCCTGTACAACGACCGCGCCATCGCCTACCGCGTGCACAAGGGCTTCACCCACGCCGAGGTGGCCCTGTCCGCCGGCGTGCAGCGCATGGTCCGCTCCGACATCGGCGCCTCGGGCGTGATGTTCACCATGGACACCGAATCCGGCTTCGACGGCGTGGTCTTCATCACCGCCTCTTACGGTCTGGGCGAGACCGTTGTGCAGGGCGCGGTGAACCCCGATGAGTTCTACGTGCACAAGGCCACCCTGGCCGAGGGCAAGCCGGCCGTGATCCGCCGCAACCTGGGTTCCAAGCTGATCAAGATGGTCTTTGCCGACAAGAAGGAAGCCGGCAAGTCCACCCGCACCGTCGATGTCGCCGAGGCAGACCGCAACGTCTACTCGCTGACCGACGAAGACGTGCTGGAGCTCGGCCGTTACGCCATGATCATCGAAAAGCACTACGGTCGTCCGATGGACATCGAGTGGGGCAAGAGCGGAGACGACGGCAAGCTGTACATCCTGCAGGCCCGTCCGGAGACCGTGAAGAGCCAGCAGTCCGGCCACGTGATGGAGAAGTACCGCCTCAAGCAGTACGGCAAGTCCCTGACCCACGGCCGTGCCATCGGCCAGAAGATCGGTGCCGGCCAGGTCCGCATCGTCAAGGATGCGTCCGAGATGGACCGCGTCAAGGCCGGCGACATTCTGGTCACCGACATGACCGACCCGAACTGGGAGCCGGTGATGAAGCGCGCGGCCGCCATCGTCACCAACCGCGGCGGCCGTACCTGCCACGCGGCGATCATCGCCCGTGAGCTGGGCATCCCCGCCATCGTCGGTTGCGGCAACGCCACCGAAGTGCTGGAAGAGAACGACGAAGCCACCGTGTCCTGTGCCGAAGGCGACACCGGCTATGTGTACCGTGGCAAGCTGGACTTCGAAGTGGTCACCACCGACATGGGCAACCTGCCCGACATTCCGGTGAAGATCATGATGAACGTGGGCAACCCGGAGCTGGCCTTCGAATTCGCCCAGATCCCGAACGGTGGCGTGGGCCTGGCCCGCCTGGAGTTCGTGATCAACAACATGATCGGCATCCACCCGAAGGCGATCCTCGAGATCAATCAGGTGCCGGCCAGCCTGCGTGCCGAGATCACCCGCCGCTCCCGCGGCTACGCCACGCCGAAGCAGTTCTTCATCGAGAAGCTGGTGGAAGGCGTTGCCACCATCGCTGCGGCCTTCTATCCGAAGCCCGTGATCGTGCGCCTGTCCGACTTCAAGTCCAACGAGTACCGCAAGCTGCTGGGCGGCGAGATCTACGAGCCGGAAGAAGAAAACCCCATGCTGGGCTTCCGTGGCGCCTCCCGCTACATCGCCCACAGCTTCCGCGACTGCTTCGAGATGGAATGCGCGGCCATGAAGAAGGTGCGCAACGAACTCGGCCTGACCAACGTGCAACTGATGGTGCCCTTCGTGCGCAACGTGGAAGAGGCGCAGGGCGTGGTCGAGTTGCTGGCCGAGCATGGCCTGAAGCGCGGTGAGAATGACCTCAAGCTCATCATGATGTGCGAGATCCCCTCCAACGCGCTGCTGACCGAGCAGTTCCTGCAGCACTTCGATGGCTACTCCATCGGCTCCAACGACCTGACCCAGCTCACCCTGGGCCTGGATCGGGACTCCGGCCTGGTGGCCCATGCCTTCGACGAACGCGATCCGGCCGTCAAGCAGCTGCTGTCCATGGCCATCAGTGGTGCCAACAAGCTGGGCAAGTACGTCGGCATCTGCGGCCAGGGCCCTTCCGACCATGCCGATTTCGCCGAATGGCTGATGGATGAAGGCATCCAGACCATCTCCCTGAACCCGGACACGGTGGTGGATACCTGGCTGAAGCTGGCCGCCCACGCCAAGGGCTGACCGGCTTTCTGCCGCAAGCCGTAACGCAAGTCTCCCGGCGGGCCGTCCAACGGCCCGTCCGGATATGAAAACCCCCGCCCGGCCCGGCCGCGCGGGGGTTTTTGTTGTGCGGTGTGTCCGCACCGCGGAGTAAGATGCCCGTGGGTTACCACCCCATGACAAGATCACATCGAGGAGACGTCCGATGCACCGCTTTGCTGCCCTCTGCCTGCTTTCCTCCGCCTTTGCGGGTCCGGCCCAGGCCGCCTGTCCCACCGATCTCGAGGCGGCCGCCGTCGCTGCCGCCATCGTCGCCCGCCAGCCGGTGCCGCGCCCGGCGGGGGAGATGGACATGGCGGACGGCCTGTGCGGGCGGGACAAGGTGGTCCGCTATCTGGAGCAGGCCTACGGTGAGCGTGCCGGCTACAAGGCGGGGCTGACCAACCCGGCGGTGCAGAAGCGCTTCAATCACGACGCGCCCCTGCGCGGCACGCTGTTCAAGATGATGCTGGTGAGCGATGGGGCGGAGCTGCCGGCCGGCTATGGCACCCGTCCTGTCTTCGAGGCAGACCTGCTGGTCGAGGTGGCCGATCCACATGCCCTGGCCGAGGCGCAGACGCCGCTGGCGGCCTTGAAGGCGCTCAAGCGCTACGCGCCCTTCATCGAATTGCCGGACCTGATGGTTGACGATCCGTCCCGGCTCGGCGGGCCCATGCTGGCCATGATCAATGTGGGGGCCCGCGCCGGTGTGGTGGGCAAGGCGGTTACGGTCAAGGCCAGCCCTGAACTGGCGGAGGCCTTCGCCAGCATGACGGTGACGGTCTCGGATGGAGCGGGGGCCGTGCTGGACACGGGCAAGGGGACTGCCACCCTGGGCAATCCGCTCAATGCGGCGGCGTGGCTGGCGCGGGATCTGGCTGCGGCAGGTACGCCGCTGAAGCGGGGTGATCTGCTGTCGCTGGGTTCCTTCAGCAAGCTCCTGCCACCGAAGGCCGGCTTGGCGGTGGTGGTGAAGTACGCGGGCTTGCCGGGTGACCCGGTGGTGGGAGTGAAATTCCGCTGAAGGGCGAGGCGACGGGCTCCCGCAGGCGCGGGAGCCCGTGATGGAGCTTACTTGGACAGATCGATGGCGTAGATGCCCAGGCCCTTGCCGGAGCCGTCGTCATCACTGATCACGCTGATGTTGCCGAGGCCCAGGGCCTGGGCCGTGGCCAGCTTGCCGCTGGCCGACTTGAAGCTCACTGGGCCGGCGGTCGTCACCTTGGTGAAGCGCCAGCTGCGGGCGGATCCGTCAGTGGCCAGGCTCAGGTTCTTGCGCGCCTTGATGTACTCGATCAGCACATCCCGGTTGGCGTCGGGGGAGGCGTAGATCACGTTGCTTCCGTCCAGCCCCGGGAAGCCACCGCCGCCGGAGCCGCGGTAGTTGTTGGTGGCGATGATGAACTCCGCCGCTGCGTCGATGGGGGTGCCCTTGTAGGTCAGATTCTTGATGCGGCTGCCCTTGGCCTGGGTCACGTCGATCTCGTAGCTCACGTCCGCCGAGGTGAATACGTCGAAGTTGTAGCCCGGGAAGGTGGAGATCAGGGGCTGCTCGGTGGTGAGGGCCGGGTTGATCTGGTTGAAGCGTTCGGCGGCCTTTTCCAGCCAGGCCTTGATGCCGGCGCCGGTGACCTTCACCGCGTACACCGTGTTCGGGTAGAGGTAGAGGTCGGCGGCGTTGTTGATGGCGATGCTGCCGGCCTTCACGTCGGTGAAGTCGGAGCCACCGGCGAAGCCGCTCTTGAACGGGGCGCTGACCGATAGTACCGGCAGGCTCTTGTAAGCCGGCAGGTTGGCGGCCACGTACTTGCTCACGTAGTCGGCCTGGGCCGCGTTCACCACCTGGATGGCCGAGACATCGCCCACGTCCGCGAAGTAGGACGACAGGTTGAATTCCGACTGGCCGATCGGCGTCTTCACGTAGGCGATCGCCGACTCATGCTCCGTCCTGACCGCGGCGGCAATGGTCGGGTCCACCGCGGCGTAGGTCTTGGCGGTGGCGTCGAGCAAGGTCTTGCGCAGGCTGACCTGGGTCTTGCTGGTGTCGATGGTCCACTTGCCGTTCTTTACCACCAGATTGTAGTTGATCACCCCCAGGGCCTTGCCCCAGTAGCTGGGCATCACCGCCGGCACGCCGTGCAGGGTGCCCTTCACCTTGTCCACGCCGCTGGCATTGCAGTCGCTTGTGGTGCAGGCAGCGTTGGGAAACTCGTTGTGGGAGTGGCCCATCAGGATCCCGTCGATGCCGGCCACCTTGGCCAGATGGTAGTTGGCGTTCTCCATGGTGGCCGAGTACGTGCGTGCTTCGTAGCCACCGTGGGAGGCGGCGATGACCAGGTCGGCGCCATCGGCGCGGGCCATCGGCACGTATTTCTGCGCGGCTTCGACCACGCCCTGCACGTCCACCTTTCCATCCAGCCAGCGCTTGTCCCAGGACAGGATGGGGGGCGGCGTGAAGCCGATCACCGCCACCTTCACCGTGCTCTCGATGTCCTTGCCGTCCTTGTCCTTGCCCTTGATCTTGCGGGTCAGGATCACATAGGGCTTGTAGAGGGTTTGGCCATCCTTCTTGCTGGTGACGTTGGACAGGACCAGCGGGAAGTCGGGGCCGGCACAACTGGGCTGGCTGGAGACGGCGGCCATGCCGTCCACGTTGAATT
>JAFLDU010000179.1 GCA_017309145.1 Zoogloea sp.
CTCGCCGATGCCGGCAAGGAGGTCGTGCTCTCCAGCCAGGTGCTGGTGGAATCGGAGTCCGACCTGAAGACCCTGCGCCGCATCGTCGCCAACGGCCGCTTCCGCGTCGAAGCCAACGACATGGGCGCGGTGCGCCTGCTCAGCGCTGCCGACGTGCAAGCCACCGCCTGGGTCGCCGGCCCCACCCTGAACATCTTCAACCCGGCCACCCTGAACCTCTTCGCCGGCCTCGGCGCCACCCGCTGGGCGGCCCCGCCGGAAATGTCGCGAACCCAGATCGCCGCCCTGCGCACCGGCCTCGACGCGCCCATGGAGGTGGAGGTCTTCGCCCACGGCCGCCTGCCCCTGGCCTACTCGGCACGCTGCTTCACCGCCCGCCACTTCAACCTGCAGAAGGACACCTGCGAGTTCCGCTGCCTGCAGTTTGCCGATGGCATCGCCCTGAACACCCGCGAGGGCCAGCCCTTCCTGACCCTCAACGGCATCCAGACCCAGTCGGCCCAGGTACACACCCTGCTGCCCGACCTGCCCGCGGTGAGCGCCGACGGCCTCGACATCCTGCGCATCAGCCCCCAGGGCCAACACACCGGCGAGATCATCCAGCTGTTCCGCGACACCCTCGACGGGCTGGCCACGCCCGCCGCCGCGCTGCAACGTGCCCGTCCCCTGCTGCCCGCCGAGCCGTGCAACGGTTTCTGGCACGGCCGCCCCGGGGTCGAACAACTGGTCACCGCCTGAACCCGGCTTACCGGAGCCCTTCATGAAGATCCCCGCCTTCACCCTGCCTGCCCCCTTCGCCCGCATCGGCAGCCGCCTGCCCCAGCTGCCGCCGACGCTCGCCCTGGTGGCCGGCCTCAACCTGGCCCTCGATCGCCTGCTGCCCCGCGATGTCCTGGAACCCCTCACCGGCAAGCGCCTGCTTCTGAAGGTCACCGACGCCGGTCTGGCCTTGCGCTTCACCTTCGGCCCGCGGGGCTTCCGCCCCCTGCTCGACAGCCAGACCCCGGACCTGACCCTCTCGGCCACCACCCGCAACTATCTGGCCCTGGCCTTGCGCGAGGAAGACCCGGACACCTTGTTCTTCAGCCGGCGCCTGCTGATGGAGGGCGAGACCGACCTCGGCCTGCTGGTCAAGAACACCCTCGACGCGGTGGACTGGGACGGCCTCATCGCCCGCATCCCGCTGCTGGCCCGCCTCGCCGCCGGCCAACCGGGCGCATCCCCGGCGCCCCACTAGCCCCATCACCCCGACCCAACCGGGTCGGGCCCGTCCAGGCGGCGGCAACCAAGAGGCCTTTCGCCCCCCGTGGCGCTAGAATGCCCCCGATGCCTCCACCACGCCGCAGCTCGCCTCTCGCCGCCTATTTCGCCGCCGCCATCGGCGTGCTGATCGTCTACGCCTGTCTGCACCCTTTTTCGGGCTGGCGCGACCCGGGGCTGCCGGTGTTCGAATTCCTGCAGGCGCCATGGCCCCGTTACTACACCTGGGTGGACCTGACGGTGAACGTGATCGGCATCGTGCCCTTCAGCTTCGCCCTGGTGCCCGCCCTGGGCCGCCTGCCACGCGGCTGGGCGGTGTTCCTGGCGATGCTGCTGACCTGCCTGCTGAGCCTGTCGGTGGAGACCCTGCAGAACTTCCTGCCCAGCCGGGTGCCGTCGAATGTGGACGTGGGCTGCAACACCCTCGGCGGTGTGCTCGGCGCCCTGGCCGGCGGACGCTGGGGCGACCGCCTGTTCGACCCACGCAGCGGCCTCACCCGCTGGCGCCAGCGCCGCATCGTGCCCGGCCACCCCGGCGAGATCGGACTGGTCCTGATGGGCTTGTGGCTGCTGACCCTGCTCACCCCCGAGAACCTGCTGTTCGCCACCGGCGACCTGCGCCGCCTGTTCGACCTGCCCACGCCGCTGCAATTCAACCCGGCCCGCTTCGTCAAGGTCGAGGCGGCCATCACCGCCAGCCAGCTGCTGGCCGTCGGGCTCACTGCCCGCTGCATGATGCGCGCCTTCAGCCCCTGGCCGCTGGCCCTGCTGATCCTGCTCGGACTGGGCGCCAAGAGCCTCGCCGCAGCCGCCTTCTTCTCCCCCGGCGATCCGCTGCACTGGGTCACCCCGGGCGGGCAGATCGGCCTGGCGGCCGGGGCCGCCCTCCTCGGCATCGGCCTGCTGCTGCCGGCCCGCAGCCATGCCATGCTGGCCGGGATGGCCCTGCTGGTGGGCACCGCGCTGGTCAACCTGGCGCCTGAGAACCCCTTCCTGCCCAGTGACACGGCGCTCATCAGCCAGGGCAACTTCCTGAACTTCCATGGCCTGACCCAACTCACAGCCAGCCTGTGGCCCTTCGCCACCTTCGCCTATCTGGGCCTGCTGGGTGCCAGCAGCCCCCGCGTCCCCCCTCGCCATTGACACGCCGGCGGGCGCTTTGATTGATAATCGCGGTCACGCAACCGCCCCGACCCGGAGTTCCCCGATGAGCTACTTCAAGCACCACGTCTTCTTCTGCTGCAACCAGCGCGCCGAAGGCGAATCCTGTTGCGCCAACCATGGCGCCGCCGAGCTGCAGGCCTATGCCAAGGACCGGGTGGCCGCCCTGGGCCTCAAGGGCAAGGGCAAGGTGCGCATCAATAAGGCCGGCTGCCTGGACCGCTGCGACGAAGGCCCGGTGCTCGTGGTGTACCCCGACAACGTCTGGTACACCTTCGTGGACAAGGCCGACGTGGACGAGATCGTCACCGAACACCTGCAGCACGGCCGCATCGTCGAACGCCTGAAGATCTGACCATGAGCCGCGCCACCACCGAAAGCGTGCTGATCGGCGGTCCCGCCGGCCCGATCGACCTGATCATCGACGCGCCCGAACAGGTTCGGGGCATCGCCCTGGTGTGTCATCCCCACCCCTTGTTCCATGGCGCCAACACCAACAAGGTGGCCCACACCCTGGCACGGGTCTTCCGCGACCTGGGCTATGCGGCCCTGCGCCCGAACTTCCGCGGCGTCGGAAAGAGCGCCGGCGAACACGACAACGGCATCGCCGAGACCGAGGACATGCTGGCCGTGATCAGCTGGGCCCAGAGCCGCTGGGGCGGCCTGCCGCTGGCCCTCGGCGGCTTCTCCTTCGGCGCCTTCGTGCAGACCCGCGTGGCGGCCCGCCTGGCCGAGGGCGTGACCCCGGCCGGACGCATCGTGCTGGTCGGCACCGCCGCCGGCCAGGTTACCGGCGCGCGCAGCTACACCACGCTGCCGGTGCCCAAGGACAGTCTGGTGATCCACGGCGAGAAGGACGAGACCGTGGCCCTCGCCAACGTCATGGAGTGGGCCGAGCCCCAGGAGCTGCCCGTGGTGGTGGTGCCCGGCGCCGACCACTTCTTCCATGGCAAGCTGCACATCATTCGCGGCATCATCGAACGCGCCTGGGAGCCCCTCGCATGAAACTGATCGCCTCCCTGACCAGCCCCTACGCCCGCAAGATCAGGGTGGCCCTGACCGAGAAGGGCCTGCCCTTCACGCTGGAGGTGGACATCCCCTGGCTGGCCGAGACCCGTGTCCCCGACTACAACCCCCTCGGCAAGGTACCGGCCCTGGTGGCCGACGACGGCGAGGTCTGGTACGACTCGCCGGTGATCGTCGAGTATCTGGAGACCCTCGGCGGCCTGCCCCTGCTGCCGGCCGAGCGCAGCAGCGCCCTGCCGGTGCGCCAGACCGAGGCCCTCGCCGACGGCATCACCGACGCCGCGGTCACCGCCTTCCTCGAGATGAACCGCCCGGCCGAGCAGCAGAGCAGTGCCGTGATAGAGCGCCAGATCACCAAGATCCACCGCGGCCTGGCCGCCCTCGAGGCGCGCCTGGTGGCCCGCAAGGGGCTGGGTGACACCCGCCCGAACATCGGCGACATCGCCGCCGCCTGCGCCCTGGGTTACCTGGACTTCCGCTTCGGCCAGCTGGTGTGGCGCAGCACCCACCCGACCCTGGCCGCCTGGGCCGCCGGCATGCTCGCCCGGCCGTCCTTCGTGGCCAGCGCGCCGCCCAGCGCCTGATGCCCCTCGAGATCAACGGCCTCGTCAAACGCTTCGGCCAGGGCGCCGATGCGAAGGACGTGGTGCGCGGGCTGGACCTCAGCCTGCGGCGCGGCGAGTGCTTCGCCCTGCTCGGCCCCAACGGGGCCGGCAAGACCACCACCCTCCGCTGCGCGCTGGGCCTCACCACCCCCAGCGCCGGGCAGATCCGGCTGGCCGGCCTGCCGGTACCCGCCCAGGCCCGCGAAGCACGGGCCCGGGTCGGCGTGGTGCCCCAGCTCGACAGCCTCGACCCGGACTTCACCTGTGCCGAGAACCTGATCGTCTTCGCCGGCTACTTCGGCATCCGCGACAGCGAGATCCGCCCGCGGGTGCCCGAGCTGCTGGCCTTCGCCGGCCTGGAAGGCAAGGACAACGCACGCATCCAGTCCCTGTCCGGTGGCATGAAGCGTCGCCTGACCCTGGCCCGGGCCCTGGTGAACAAGCCCGAGCTGCTGATCCTCGACGAGCCCACCACCGGCCTCGACCCTCAGGCCCGCCACCTGATCTGGGAACGCCTGCGCCGCCTTACCGCCGAGGGCACCACCATCCTGCTGACCACCCATTTCATGGACGAAGCGGAGCGCCTGGCCCACCGCCTGGCCATCCTCGACCAGGGACGCATCCTCGTCCAGGGCAGCCCGCGGGAGGTCATCGCCGAACACATCGAGCCGCAGGTGGTCGAGGTTTTCGGTGAATGGGATGGCGGCACCGGCCAGAGCGCCAACGGCGCGGCGGACTGGGCCGCCCGGCACGCCGGTGCGCTCAGCCGGCGCTGCGAGATCAGCGGTGAGACCGCCTTCTGCTACACCGACGATGCCGCGCCCCTGCTCGCCCATCTGGCCCACCAGCCGGGCCTGCGCACCCTGCACCGCCCGGCCAACCTGGAGGACGTCTTCCTCAAGCTCACCGGCCGGGAGTTGCGGGATTGAACGCGGAGACCAGGCCCCCAAGCCTCCGGCATGGACAGCACAACGCACCGCACCTATCCTGACCCATCATGCCGCAGCCGTCCTTCACCCTGCCCCCGGACATCGACTGCTCAGCGCTGCTGGACAGCCTGCCGGTGGCCCTCGCGCTGGTGAGCCAGGAAAGCGGCCTGTTTGTCGCCACCAACCAGGCCTTCCTCGAACACTTCGGCACGCCTGCCGACACCTTCGATGTCTGGTGGTCGCGCGCCCTGCAGGCCGGCGATGCCGACAGCGCAACCCCCGGCGCAGCCCTGCAGACACTTGCCGGCAGTGACGAGGGAATCGACGCCGACCTGCTCGGCAGCGACGGCCGGCGCCGCCACATGCGTACACGCCTGTGCCCCCATGGCCGGCACCTGCTGGTGTGCCTGATCGACCTGAGTGACGGCGACGCCCACCAGGAAGTCCTGCGCCAGGCCCTGGCCGAGATGGAGACCCGTTCCACCACCGATGCCCTGACCGGCCTGCCGACCCGGCGCCGACTGGAAGAAGCCGCCCTCAGCGAAATGCATCGCTTCCGACGCTTCGGCCACCCGATCTCCCTGATCATGGCCGACATCGACCATTTCAAGCGGATCAACGACGGCCTGGGCCACCTGGTCGGCGACCAGGTGCTGGTCGAGTTTGCCCGGCGCCTGAGCAGCGCATGCCGCGACCTCGACGTGGTCGGCCGTTACGGCGGCGAGGAGTTCGTGATCCTGCTGCCCAGCACGCCCCTGGCTGGCGCCACCACACTTGCAGAGAAGCTCCGGCAGGCCATCGGCAACAGCCCCTTCGAGACCGCCGGGGCGGTGAGTGCCAGCTTCGGTGTGGCCGAGTGCCTGGCCGGGGACGACTGGCCAAAATGGCTGTCGCGGGCCGACCAGGCCCTTTACCAGGCCAAGAACGCCGGCCGCAACCGGGTGGTGAGCGCCCCCGAGAGTGCCTTCGACGAGCGCGCCATGAAGCACCGCAGCCGCCTCGAACGCCTCACCTGGGACGACGGCCACTGCGTCGGCGATCCGGTCATCGACGCCCAGCACCACCACCTCTTCGAACTGGCCAACCGACTCCTGCACCTGGTCCGCGAGGCCCGGCCGGCGGCCGAGATCCACGCCGTCATCCGCGATCTGGCCCGCGCCACCAGCCGCCACTTCCGCGACGAGGAGGCCATCCTGAGCTCGGTGGACTATCCCCGCCGCGAACAGCACGCCAAGGCCCACCGCATCCTGACGGCCAAGCTCGACGCCCTGTCCACCCAGAGCGCCCATGGCAGCCTGCCCACCTCGAAGCTGATCGAGTTCCTGGCCTACGACCTGGTGGACCACCACGCCCTCGGCGCCGACCGGGACTTCATCCCCTGGCTGCGCCGCATCCCGCGGGACACCCCGCCCCCGTCCGATGCCTGAGCCGATGAACACCACACCGTCCCTGCTCGCTCCGCCGCGCCTGTCACCGCGCCTGTTCGCCGTCTGGCGGCGCAACTTCCTGGTGTGGCGCAAGCTGGCCCTGCCCTCCATCGTCGGCAATCTGGCCGACCCGGTGATCTACATGCTCGGCCTCGGCTACGGCCTGGGCATGCTGGTGCCCCAGGTCGAAGGGGTGTCCTACATCGCCTTCCTGGCCGGCGGCACCCTGGCCTACTCGACCATGAACGCGGCCACCTTCGAGACCCTGTATTCGGGCTTCTCGCGCATGCACGTGCAGAAGACCTGGGAGGCCATCATGAACGCCCCGGTGGCCCTCGACGACATCGTCGCCGCCGAACTGGTGTGGGCCGCCAGCAAGTCCTGCCTGGCCGGCACGGCCATCCTGGCGGTGATCGCGGTGTTCGGCTTCGCCGCCTCGCCGCTGGCCCTGGCCGCCATCCCGGTGGTCTTCCTGACCGGCCTGTGCTTTGCCGCCCTGGGCCTGATCATGACCGCCCTGGCGCCCAGCTACGACTTCTTCATGTACTACTTCACCCTCTTCATCACCCCGATGACCCTGCTCTCCGGGGTGTTCTTTCCCCAAGGGCAGCTGCCCGACGGCCTGCGCGCCGTCGCCACCTGCCTGCCCCTCAGCCACGCCGTCGAACTGATCCGCCCCCTGCTGCTGGGCCAGATGCCCGGCCACATCGGCCTGCACCTGGGCGTGCTCGCGGCGATCACCGTGGCGGCCTTCTGGACGGCCCTGATCCTGACCCGCCGCCGCCTGCTCAACTGAGATCCGCCATGCACTCACCCGACGACATCCTCCTGGTGCTGACCAACCTGCCCGACGCCGACAGTGCTGGCCGGGTCGCCCGCCTGCTGATCGAACAGCGGCTGGCCGCCTGCGTCAATGTGCTCGCCCCGTGCACCTCGGTGTACCGCTGGCAGGGCGCCCTCGAAACCGCCAGCGAGCTGCCGCTGCTGATCAAGACCACCCGCGCCGCCTACCCGGCCCTGCAGGCCACGCTGCGCGAAGCGCATCCCTACGAACTTCCCGAGATCGTGGCGATCCCAGTGCAGGAGGGCCTGCCCGACTACCTGGCCTGGGTCGCCGCCGAGACCGCCGATCACTCCTGAGCCTGCCGGCCTTCAGCCTCTTTTCTTGATCCAGCCCGGGGACGGCCCCGGGTCGAGCTGTCACACTGCCGCCTCCATGATCCGCCTGCCCCACTTCCTCTTCGCCATCCTGTTCGCCCTGCTGGGCCTGGCCGGGCTGCCCGCCTCCGCCCAGGAGCCCCTGCCGGTCGAGCAGGCCTTCAAGGCCTCGGCCCGGGCCCTCGACGAGAAGACGGTCGAGATCCGTTTCCAGATCGCTGACGGCTACTACCTGTACCGCCACCGCTTCCGCATCGCCGCCGACGGGGTCAGCCTCGGCGAACCCGCCCTGCCGCCGGGCAAGCCGAAGAAGGACGACGCCTTCGGCGAGGTCGAGATCTACCGCAAGGCGGTGAGCTTCACGGTGCCCATCAGCGCCGGCCAGCCGCCCTTCACCCTGCAGCTGACCAGTCAGGGCTGTGCCGATATCGGCATCTGCTACCCGCCCCAGACCCAAGCCCTCCAGGTGGCCCTGGCCAGCGGCGGCGGGCAGGGCGGCTTCCTGTCCCGGGCCCTCGGACAGGGCGACACACCGGCCGCCTCCCGCCCGGAGACTGCGGCGGCAACGCTCGGCAGTACCGGCGGCGAGCATGACGAATCCGGCCAGATCGCGCGCCTGCTCGATGGCGGCAGCACCGCCGCCGTGCTGGCCAGCTTCTTCGGTTTCGGCCTGCTGCTGGCCTTCACCCCCTGCGTCTTCCCGATGATCCCGATCCTGTCCGGCATCATTGTCGGCCACGGCCACGCCATCTCGAAGGGGCGCGCCTTCGGCCTGTCGGCCCTGTATGTGCTGGGCATGGCCCTCACCTACACCGCGGCGGGCGTCGCCGCCGGCCTGTCCGGTACCCTGCTGTCGGCGGCCCTGCAGAACCCCTGGGTGCTCGGCAGCTTCGCGGTGGTCTTCGTGGTGCTGGCCTTCTCGATGTTCGGCTTCTACGAGCTGCAACTGCCCACCGCCCTGCAGAGCCGCCTGTCCGACACCGCCAACCACCAGAAGGGCGGCTCACCCGGCGGCGTGATCGTGATGGGCGCCCTGTCGGCCCTGATCGTCGGCCCCTGCGTGGCAGCGCCGCTGGCCGGCGCCCTGCTCTACATCGCCCAGACCGGCAATGCGCTGCTCGGCGGCGCGGCCCTGTTCACTATGGCCCTGGGCATGGGCGCCCCGCTGATCGTGGTGGGCGTGCTGGCCCGCAGCGCCCTGCCCAAGCCCGGCCCGTGGATGGAAGGGGTCAAGCGCGCCTTCGGCGTGATGCTGCTGGGCGTGGCGATCTGGCTGATCACCCCGGTGGTGCCCAGCGTTGTCCCGATGCTGGCCTGGGCCGGCCTGCTGCTGGTGTCCGCCATCTACCTGCACGCCCTCGACCCGCTGCCTCCCCACGCGGGTGGCTGGCAGCGCTTCTGGAAAGGCTGGGGGGTGATCGCCCTGCTGGCCGGTGCAGCGCTGTTCATCGGTGCCCTGGCCGGCTCCCGCGATCCGCTGCAGCCCCTGGCCATCCTGCGCGCCCAGGCCGCCACCGCCCCGGCGGCGGAAACCCGCTTTCAGCGCGTGGCCTCGGTGGAGGCCCTGGACGAGATCCTGAAGACCGCCAGCCGCCCGGTGATGCTCGATTTCTATGCCGACTGGTGCATCTCCTGCAAGGAGATGGAGCGCTTCACCTTCGCCGATCCGGCGGTAGCCCGCCGCCTGGCCGGCTTCCAGCTCGTGCAGGCCGACGTGACCGCCAACAGTGACGCCGACAAGGCCCTGCTCAAGCGCTTCGGCCTGTTCGGCCCGCCGGGCATCATCTTCTTCGATGCGGCCGGCACCGAACGAAAAGCCCTGCGGGTGATCGGCTTCCAGGACGCCGCACGCTTCGGCAAGGTGCTGGACGCCGCCCTGTCCGTGCCATGAGTCTCAAGCGGAGCGCACAAAAACCGATATAATCCCCGACTCGCTTCGAGGAGCGCTGCAAGACCGCCGGGTGCAAGGCCCGCGGTCCCAGGCTCGATGTCAGTGCCAGAACAACGGCACCAGCAACTGCGCTCACCCGTCCATGCTTTGTTTTGCAAACCCGTGCCGGGCACGGGGAGACGCGGTGAGCCCTCATCCAGATGCCACCCGTAGTCCCTTCCCGGCCACACGTTCGAGGAATTCTCATGAACACTGTGGCTGACAAGTTCACCGATTACGTCATTGCCGATCTTTCCCTGGCCGACTGGGGCCGCAAGGAAATCCGCATCGCCGAAACCGAAATGCCGGGCCTGATGGCCATCCGCGAGGAGTTCGCCGCGGCCCAGCCCCTGAAGGGCGCGCGCATCACCGGCTCCCTGCACATGACCATCCAGACGGCGGTGCTGATCGAGACGCTGACCGCCCTGGGCGCCGAAGTGCGCTGGGCCTCCTGCAACATCTTCTCCACCCAGGACCACGCCGCCGCGGCCATCGCCGCCCAGGGCATTCCGGTGTTCGCGGTCAAGGGCGAGTCCCTCACCGACTACTGGGACTACACCCACCGCATCTTCGAGTGGGCCGACGGGGGTTACAGCAACATGATCCTCGACGACGGCGGCGACGCGACCCTGCTGCTGCACCTGGGCGCCCGCGCCGAGAAGGACCTGTCGGTCATCGCCAAGCCGTCCTCCGAAGAAGAAACCATCCTGTTCGCCGCCATCAAGGCCAAGCTGGCCGTGGACCCGACCTGGTATTCCGTGCGTCTCGCCCAGATCAAGGGCGTCACCGAAGAGACCACCACCGGCGTGCATCGCCTGTACCAGATGCACCAGCGCGGCGAGCTGAAGTTCCCGGCCATCAACGTGAACGACTCGGTCACCAAGTCCAAGTTCGACAACCTCTACGGCTGCCGCGAATCCCTGGTGGACGGCATCAAGCGCGCCACCGACGTGATGATCGCCGGCAAGGTCGCCGTGGTGTGCGGCTACGGCGACGTGGGCAAGGGTTCCGCCCAGGCCCTGCGCGCCCTGTCGGCCCAGGTGTGGGTCACCGAGATCGACCCGATCTGCGCCCTGCAGGCCGCCATGGAAGGCTACCGCGTCGTCACCATGGAAGAA
>JAFLDU010000180.1 GCA_017309145.1 Zoogloea sp.
GCATGCTTGCGGAAGGCTGTCAGCGCGCTGGCGTGGAGGGCTTGCCTCCCCTGCTGGCTACAGCCTGCGACGCCGAGCACCTGGCCTTTGCCGACGGCGGCTTCGATGCTGCCCTGGTCGGGCTGGGGCTGTTCATCTTCCCCGATCCGGCCCGGGCCCTGGCAGAGTTGCAGCGCGTCCTCCGGCCGGGTGGCCGGATCGCCCTGTCGGTGTGGGGGCGCCGCGAAGCGGTGCCGCTGATCGCCCGCGCCCAGGATTGCATCGCCCGGCTGCTGCCCGCACCGAAGGTGGCGAGGCCCTCGGTCTTCCGTCTCGGCGAACCCGCCGTGCTGGAGGCCTTGCTGCAGGACGCCGGCTTCGGCGCCATCCGCATCGAAACCCACACCCTGCGCTGCCGCTTCGCCAATGCCGACGCCTACTGGCAGGCCTTTCTCGACCTGGCAGGAGGCGCAGCCGAAGCGCTGTCACGCCTGCCGGAGACCACCCAGACCCTGCTGCGCCGGGAAGTCGCCACCGAACTCGCAGCCCACCGCTGTGATGGGGAGGGCGCAGCCTGCGAGGTCGAAGGCGAAGTCCTGATCGCCACCGCCCGGCGCTAGTCGTCGGCAGCCTCGCCCGCCTCTCCTCCGGCCCCCTTCACCACTGCGAAGCGGGCCAGGGTGCGCTCCCGAGCCCGGGCGTGGTCCACGATGGGTGCCGGGTAGTCGCCACCGATCTGGCAGGCGGCCAGCTTCTGGTCGATGGGCGGCAGGGTCCACGGGGCATGGATGTACTTGTCCGGCACCTTCGCCAGCTCGGGCAGGTAGCGGCGGATGAAGGTCCCATCGGGATCGAAGCGCTCGGACTGGGTCACCGGGTTGAAGATGCGGAAGTAAGGCTGGGCATCGCAGCCGGTGGACGCTGCCCACTGCCAGCCGCCGTTGTTGGCGGCCAGGTCGAAGTCGTTCAGGTGCTCGGCAAAGTAGGCTTCTCCGAGGCGCCAGTCGATGCCGAGGTCCTTGGTCAGAAAGGAGGCCACGATCATGCGCAGGCGGTTGTGCATGTAACCGCTGTGATTGATCTGGCGCATCGCCGCATCGACGATCGGATAGCCCGTGCGCCCCTCGCACCAGGCTTCGAACAAGGCCGGCGCGTCGTCCCAGCGCAGCTTGTCGTATTCCGGCCGGAAGCTGGCTCCGACCACATGCGGGTGGTGCCACAGGATCTGGAAATAGAAATCCCGCCAGATCAGCTCGGACAACCAGGTCTCAGCCCCCTCCCCGCCAGCCGCCTGGGCGGCCCGCGCCAACTCACGGATCGACACCGTCCCGAAGCGCAGATGCACGGACAGGTAGGACACCCCCTTCACGGCCGGAAAATCGCGCCGGGCCTTGTAGCGCCCGATGCGCTTGAGAAAGGCCTCGAACAGCTGCCGCCCCGCCGCCATGCCGGGGGTGATGCCCAGCTCGGCCAGATTGGTCGGCTCGAAGCCCAGGGCCGCCAGGGCGGGCACCGCCTCCCCCGCCGGCGGCGGAGCCAGATGCCCGGCGTACGTGTCGATCGGATAGGCCTTGAGATGGAAATCGGTGAGGGTCTTGAGCCAGGCCCGCTTGTAGGGCGTGAACACCGAGAAGGCCGAGCCTCCCTGGGTCAGGACCTCATTCTTCTCGAAGATCACCTGATCCTTGAAATCCCGGAATTCGCAGCCCAGCACCCGCAACCGCTCCGCCACCTCCGCATCACGGGTCTGGGCCGCAGGCTCGTAATCACGATTGGCAAACACCGCCGTGACACCCAGCGAAGCCGCCAGGGCGGGGATGCACTCCCGCGCTGCCGCATGGCGGACGATCAGGCCGCCGCCCCGGGCCCGCAGGGCCGCGTCGAGTTCGACGACACTGCCATGAATGAACTCCACCCGCCGATCGGCGCGGCGTGGCAAGGCACCCAGGATCTCCGTATCGAAGACGAAAGCACAATAGACCCGCTGATGGGATTTGAGGGCATGGTAGAGCGCAGCATGATCGAAGTCGCGCAGATCGCGACGAAACCAGACAAGGGCAGCAGACATGGAACCAATGGCAAGGACAATGGACTGATGGGACGCAAGCATGCCCCAAAAGTTGCCACTACAATCGCTCACCTCGGCTTAAAATAACGCCCGTGACTACGACGACCATCAATCTGACCGACCACTTTCTGATTGCCATGCCCGCCATGGCCGATCCGAATTTCTCGCGCACCCTCACCTACATCGCCGAACACAACGAGAACGGCGCCATGGGGGTCATCGTCAACCGCCCCACCGACATGCGGCTGGCCACCCTGTTCGAGCGCATCGACATTCCCTTCGAGCAGCCCGATTTTGCCGATCTGCCGGTCTATTTCGGCGGCCCGGTGCAGTCCGACCGAGGCTTCGTGCTGCATCGCCCGGCCGGCAAATGGCACTCCACCCTGACGGTCAGTGACGACATCGGCCTGACCAGCTCCCGCGACGTGCTGCAGTCCCTGGCAGCCGAGGGCAAGCCGGCCGAGGTCCTGGTGGCCCTTGGTTACGCCGGCTGGTCATCCGGCCAGCTCGAGCACGAACTGGCCCAGAACGCCTGGCTCACCGTGCCGGCCGACCTGACCATCGTCTTCGATCTGCCCCCCGAGGAACGCCTCGCTGCGGCCATGCAGCTCCTCGGCGTGGACTTCGCCAAGCTTTCGGACGTCGCCGGACACGCCTGAGTGGGAACCGTCCTTGGCTTCGACTTCGGCCTTGCGCGCATCGGCGTGGCCGTGGGCGAAACGGAAACCGGCCACGCCCATCCCCTGGCGGTGATCGCCGACGAAGCCAATGCGGCCCGCTTTGCAGCCATCGAAAAGCTGCTGGCCGAGTGGAAGCCCGTGTCCCTGGTGGTCGGGCTGCCGGTGCACCTCGACGGCTCCGAACACGCCATGACAGTCCGCTGCCGACGCTTCGCCAACCAGCTGCACGGCCGCTACGGTCTGCCCGTGGCCCTGGTGGACGAGCGCCTGTCCTCCGCCGAAGCCGAGGAGCGCCTGGCCGAAGCCGGGCTGCACGGCTGGCGCAAGCAGAAGCCCAGGCTGGATTCCGCGGCCGCCCAGATCATCCTGCTCCAGTACTTTGAAAGTGCCCGACATGCAGCTTCCTGAAGCCGATCAGCTCATTGCCACGCTGGCCGAGTCCATGCGTCCCCACGTCAGCCCCGACACCTGCCTGGTGGGCATCCACACCGGCGGCGTCTGGCTGGCCGAGCGCCTGCACGCCCTCCTCGGTCTGTCCGAACCCCTGGGCAGCATCGACGTGAGCTTCTACCGTGACGACTACTCGGCCAAGGGGCTGCATCCCCAACCCCAGGGCTCGCGGATCCCCTTCGACGTGGAAGGCAGCCACATCGTCATCGTCGACGACGTGCTCTACACCGGCCGCACCACCCGCGCCGCCCTCAACGAACTGTTCGACTACGGCCGGCCGGCACGGGTCGACCTGGCGGTACTGGTGGATCGCGGCGGTCGCGAACTGCCCATCGCCGCCAGCTTCTGTGCCCTGACCCTGCCGGCGCCCCTGCCCGCCGGGCAAAACCTCCAACTTGAGCGCGACGACTCCGCCGCCCTCACCCTGAGGCTGATCCATGCGTAATCCCCAACTCAACAAGCACGGCGAGCTGCAGCATCTGCTGACCCTCGACGGACTGCCCCGCGCCATCATCACCCAGATCCTCGACACCGCCGCGCCCTTCACCGAAGTGGCCGAGCGGGAGGTCAAGAAGCTGCCCCTGCTGCGTGGCAAGAGCGTCTTCAACCTGTTCTTCGAGAACAGCACGCGCACCCGCACCACCTTCGAGATCGCCGCAAAGCGCCTGTCCGCCGACGTGATCAACCTCAACGTGGCCACCTCCTCCACCAAGAAGGGCGAGACCCTGCTCGACACGGTGGACAACCTGTGCGCCATGCACGCCGACATGTTCGTGGTGCGCCACGAATCCAGCGGCGCGCCCTACCTCATCGCCCAACACCTGGAGAACACCGGGCGCGACCACATCCATGTGGTCAACGCCGGTGACGGGCGGCACGCCCACCCCACCCAGGGCCTGCTGGACATGTACACCATCCGGCACTACAAGAAGGAATTCCACAACCTCACCGTGGCCATCGTCGGCGACGTGCTGCACTCGCGGGTCGCCCGCTCGCAGATCGCCGCGCTGACCACCCTCGGCGTGCCCGAGGTGCGTGTGATCGGGCCCAAGACCCTGCTGCCCACCGATGTGGAGAAGATGGGCGTGCGCGTCTTCCACAGCATGGAAGAAGGCCTCAAAGGGGTCGACGTGGTGATGATGCTGCGTCTCCAGAACGAACGCATGAACGGCGCCCTGCTGCCGAGTCCGCAGGAGTTCTTCAAGGTCTGGGGGCTGACCGCCGAGAAGCTGGCACTGGCCAAGCCCGACGCCATCGTGATGCACCCCGGCCCCATGAACCGTGGCGTCGAGATCGACTCCGCCGTGGCCGATGGCGGGCAGGCGGTGATCCTGCCCCAGGTCACCTTCGGTATCGCGGTCCGCATGGCCGTGATGAGCATGCTGGGCAGCCACTGAGCAGAGACAGGTTCCACAGAATGAACATCCATATCCAGAACGGCCGGCTGATCGACCCGGCCAACAAGATCGACGCACAGCACGACCTGTACATCGTCGATGGCAAGATCGCTGGCGTGGGCACGGCCCCCGCCGGTTTCAGCGCCGAACGCACCATCGACGCCAGTGGCCTGGTGGTGGCCCCCGGGCTGATCGATCTGGCCGCCCGCCTGCGCGAGCCCGGCTTCGAATACAAGGCCACCCTCGAATCCGAGATGGATGCGGCGATGGCCGGCGGCGTCACCAGCCTGGCCATCCCACCCGACACCGATCCGGTGCTGGACGAACCCGGTCTGGTGGAGATGCTCTGCTACCGGGCCAAGAAGCTCAACCGCGCCCACGTCTACCCGGTCGGCGCCCTGACCATCGGGCTGAAGGGCGAGCAGCTCTCCGAGATGGCCGAGCTGGTCGAGGCCGGCTGCGTGGCCTTCAGCCAGGCCAACACCCCCATCCTCGACACCCGCGTGCTGGGCCGCGCCATGCAGTACGCCGCGACCTTCGGCTTCCGCGTGTGGCTGCAGCCCCTCGATGTCTTCCTGGCCAAGGGCGGCGTCGCCCATGACGGTGAGGTGGCCTCCCGCCTGGGCCTGCCCGGCATCCCGGCCAGTTCCGAGATCATTGCGCTGTACACCTATCTGCGTCTGGCCCGCCAGACCGGTGCCCGCTTGCACATCACCCGCCTGTCCTGTGCCGAAAGCCTCGACCTGATCGAACGGGCACGGGCCGAGGGCGTCGACGTGACCTGCGATGTGGCCGCCCATTACCTGCACCTTAGCGACATGGACATCGGCTACTTCAACGCCCATTGCCATGTGATCCCGCCCTACCGCAGCCAGCGCGACCGCCAGGCCCTGGCCCAGGCCGTGGCCGACGGTCGCATCAACGCCATCTGCTCCGACCACACCCCGGTGGATGATGACGCCAAGCAGGCCCCGTTCAGCGAGTCCGAACCCGGCAACACCGGACTCGAACTGCTGCTGCCGCTGACCCTCAAGTGGGCGGCGGAGCACAAGCTCCCGCTGATCGACGCACTGGCCCGCATCACCTCTGAAGCGGCGAAGATCGCCGGCATCGCCAAGGGCGGCCACCTGAGCGTGGGCACCCGGGCCGACGTCTGCATCTTCGACCCCGATGCCCACCAGCTGATCAACCGGAGCATGCTCAAGAGCCAGGGGAAGAACACGCCCTTCCTGGGCCTGGAACTGCCTGGCAAGGTCTGCTACACCTTGGTCGAAGGCTCGGTCATGTACGCCACGTAGATTTGTCGAATTTTATAAATTCAGGCACGACAAAAACAAAAAAGGCGCTTTACGCGCCTTTTTTGTTTTTGTGAAGTTAAATTTGTCACACATTGTCAATGCAGCAAACAACAACATCAATAAACGCCTCTCGCCGCCGTAACGAGTGCAACGCCTAGCATCACCCAACATAAAGACCATCAACCACCCGTTACCGGATCCTGCTTCCAACGCACTCCGGGGAGAGAGATTGTGATCAGCGTGTCTGTCGAGAAAGCCGCGGAACGCCTCCGCAAGGCAGTTCCCATCATGGTGAAACACGGCATCCCCGTTACACCTGTCAACTACGCCCTCTGGTACACCTACGTTTCCAACGACGACCCCACCCTCAACCGTCGCATTGACGACATCGTCGCCACCTATGGCACGGTGCCCTTCAGCCGGGCAACAGACCTCTTCAATGAACATGTGTCGCCGAACGGCGAGCACGATGCGGCGATTGCCCGCGTCAAGGAAGACCTGGAGAAGATGGTTCAGGGCATCGGCCAGGAACTCAATGCCACCATGAGCGGCACCCAGGACTTCACCAACCTGCTTGACGAATGCAGCCGTGACCTGCGCAGGCCCCAGAGTACCGGCAACAGCTTCGAAGACGTGTTCGGAACCGTGGAAAAGCTCCTGCAGGGCTCCACCGCCATGCACGAAAACAGCGCCCGCTTCGAGCAGAAACTCAAGTCGGCCAACGCCGAGATCCGCCGCCTCCGCGACGAGATGGAGGCCCTTCGGCACAACGCGATGCATGATGGGCTGACCGGGGTGAACAACCGCCGGGCCTTCGATACGGAGTTGGCTCAGCTCACACCCCAGGCGGCGCGGGGCGTCCCTCTGCACCTGGCCATGCTCGACATCGACCACTTCAAGCACTTCAACGACCGATTCGGCCACCAGATGGGTGACCGCGTGCTGGGCCTGGTCGGCAAGCAACTGAATGACACGGGCAAGCTGGGCGTCTCGGCCTACCGCTACGGGGGAGAGGAATTCGCCCTGGTCTTCTGTGGTGGCTCGGCACAGCAGGCCGTCGATCTGTGCGAAAGCCTCCGGATGTCCGTCGAGCGCCTCGCGCTCAAGGACAGCCGGAGCGGAGAGCGTCTGGCCCAGATCAGCGTTTCGATCGGCATCGCGAGCTTCCGATCCGGGGAAAGCACGGAAGAGTTCGTCGCCCGTGCCGACCATGCCCTGTACAAGGCCAAGCAGGGAGGACGTAATCGCCTGCACAGGGCCGAATGAGGCTGCGTTCAGCCTGCTCCAGCCGCGCAAGTAAAAAAGCCCGCCGGAATTCGGCGGGCTTTTTCATTGGGGAAACGAGGAACTACTTCTTCTCGCCCTGAAGCGCCTTCTCAAGCGCCTTGGCCGCATCCTCTTCCGGTGCAGCCGGCGCTTCCGCACCCGGCGCAGGCGTCTCACCCTCCTTCTCGCCACCGTCGAACTGGATGGGGGCATCCTCCTGGGGCGGCTCATCCGGTACGGAGATCTCCACCTGATCCGTATCCACCACCTGCTGGGTATCCAGCCCCATGGTCACGAGCTGCGGGAAAGCAATCAGGACCCCGACCATGATGATCTGGATCACCACGAAAGGCACCGCCCCCCAGTAGATCTGGGTGGTCTTCACCGAGGCAGGAGCCACCGAGCGCAGGTAGAACAGCGCAAAGCCAAACGGCGGGTGCATGAAGGAGGTCTGCATGTTGACGCCCAGCAGCACACCGAACCAGATCAGGTCAATGCCCAGCTTCTCGGCCACCGGTGCCAGCAGGGGCACCACGATGAAGGACAGTTCGAAGAAGTCCAGGAAGAAGGCCAGCAGGAAGATCAGGATGTTCACCACGATCAGGAAGCCCACTTGGCCGCCCGGCAGATCAGCCAGCAGATGCTCCACCCACAGGTGCCCCTCCACACCATAGAAGGTCAGCGAGAAGACCCGCGCACCAACCAGGATGAAGACCACGAAGGTCGTCAGCTTGGCGGTGCTCTCCATCGCCTGCTTGAGCAGGGAAAGCGTGATGCGTTTGCGCATCAGGGCCATGACCAGGGCCCCGAAGGCGCCCATCGCCCCACCCTCGGTCGGGGTGGCGATGCCCAGGAAGATCGTCCCGAGCACCAGGAAGATCAGCATCAGCGGCGGCACCAGGGTGGTCATCACCCGCAGCAGCAGCTTGCCACCGCGCAGTACGCGCGCCTCGGGAGGCAAGGCCGGCGCCGCCGACGGCTTGAGGATGGCGACAAGCGCCACATAGCTCACGTAGAAGCCCGTCAGGACCAGGCCAGGAATCAGCGCCCCCTGGTACATGTCGCCCACCGAGCGGCCGAGCTGGTCGGCCATGATGATCAGCACCAGCGAAGGCGGGATGATCTGGGCCAGCGTGCCGGAGGCGGCGATGACCCCGGTGGCGAGACGCTGGTCATAGCCGTAGCGCATCATGATCGGCAGGGAGATCAGGCCCATCGAGATCACCGACGCAGCCACCACACCGGTGGTTGCCGCCAGGATCGCCCCGACGAAGATCACGGCAAAGGCCAGGCCGCCGCGTACCGGCCCGAACAGCTGGCCGATGGTGTCGAGCAGATCTTCCGCCATCCCCGATCGTTCGAGGATCAGCCCCATGAAGGTGAAGAAGGGAATGGCCAGCAGGGTGTCATTCGACATGACCCCGAAGATGCGGTCAGGCAGGGCCTGGAACAACGCAGGGGTGAGCATGCCGAGCTCGATCCCGATCAGGCCGAAGACGATGCCGTTGGCCGCGAGTGCAAAGGCCACCGGATAACCAAACAACATGAACAATACCAGCGACCCGAACATCAGGGGCGCCATGTTGGCGGCGATGAATTCCATTTAGACGGCCTCCCCGCGCTGCTGCTTGATGGCCTTCGCGAGCTCTTCTTCGGCGGAAGGGGCGTTCTTCTTGGCATTGGGATCGTCGATCAAGCCCTTCAGGAAAGCGATCCGCTTGATGAACTCGGACACCGCCTGAAGGATCAACAGTCCGAAGCCCAGCGGTACAAGGGCCCGGACCGGCCAGATGATCAGACCACCCGCGTTGGAGGAGTATTCATTGTTGAGGTAGGAATTGATGAAGATCGGCCAGGACAGGTAGAGCACCGCGAACGCCATCGGGGCCAGGAAGAACAGGGTGCCGATGATGTCGATCCAGGCATGGGCCCGGGGAGAAAGGTGACCGGAGATGACGTCGATGCGGACATGCTCGTTGCGCATCAGGGTGTAGCCCGCGCAGAGCAGGAAGATCGCCGAGAACAGGTACCACTGGATCTCCAGCAGACCGTTCGAACTGAAATTGAAGGCATAGCGCACAAAGGCATTGCCCGCGCTGATGAGGGTTACGATCAGGACCAGCCAGACCGCCGCCTTGCCGACGCGCTCGGTGAGGGCGTCTATTGCGCGAGATAGTTTGAGCAGGGCTTTCACGTCCCGCACCTCCTTGTAGTTATTGGGTTCCGCAACCGGCAACAGGGCTGGGCGCACCTGCGCACTGCGGCGGGATTATCAACGAGATCGCCGTTCCGGCAATCAGGGATTACGCCTACCGAGGCGCCAGGACGCTCACCCGCGATCATCAGCCCCGCCCCATGCGATACTTCAGGCCCTTCCCGCACCTTCATTCATAGCCGCATGAGCACCCGCATCTGCCTTGTCCGCCATGGCGAAACAGCCTGGAACGCCGAACGCCGCCTGCAGGGCCACATCGACATCCCCCTCAACGACAAGGGGCATGCACAGGCCCGCGCCACCGCCGCCGGCCTCGCCGGCGAGCGCTTCTCCGCCACCTACTGCTCCGACCTGCAACGGGCCCGCCAGACCGCCGCAGCAATCGCCGCGCACTGCGGCCTGACCCCTTCATTCGATGCCCGACTGCGGGAGCGCCATTACGGCGCCTTCCAGTCCCTGACCTACGACGAGGCCCGGGCCCGTTTCCCCGGCGCCTACCAGCGTTTCGAGGATCGCGACCCCGACTTCGTGTTCCCGGATGGAGGAGAAAGCCTGCAGGAATTCGCAGCACGCATCCGTGACGTCCTCAACCGCATCGCCCAGGCCCACCGGGGTGGGCAGGTACTGGTAGTGACCCATGGCGGGGTTCTCGACATTGCCCACCGCATGGCCACCGGCAAGCCCCTGGACGCCCCGCGAGACTTCACCATCCCCAATGCCGCACTCAACTGGATCGAATGGAACGGCAAGGCTCCCGATGACTGGACCCTGCTTGCCTGGGCCAGGCAGGAGCACTTGTCCGACGCCCTCGACGAGCTTCCCAACTCTTGACAATCACCCATTTTGGGTTCAAGAATTCCTGCCAGATGTCGTATGCACTCCCTGCCACCGTTTTGGTCAGAGAGTGCACCATGTTCAAGCTCAATCGCCTGTCCCTCGTCCGTCAGATCACCCTGGCCGGCACGCTCGTCAGCCTTGCAGTATTTGCGGTCCTTATCGGTTTCACGTCCCATTTCACCCGGGAAGCCTCCCTGGCCAAGACGGATGAGGAGCTTTCGCACCAGATCGAAGGCATCATCCAGATGCTGGAACTGAGCCACGACAGTGCCGTGGCTCACGCCAGGAAAGGTCTTGACCGGGTCAAGGACTCCCTGGGCCCCCTCAAGGTCGGACCTGAAACCCAGACGCAGGGAAGCTACCAGCTGCCCGTCGTCCACAGC
>JAFLDU010000181.1 GCA_017309145.1 Zoogloea sp.
CATCGAGGAGGTGGTGAAGACCCTGATCGAGGCCATCGTGCTGGTGGTGCTGATCATGTACCTGTTCCTGCAGAACCTCCGCGCCACCCTGATCCCGGCGGTGGCCGTGCCGGTGGTGCTGCTGGGCACCTTCGGGGTGCTGGCGGCCTTCGGCTACTCGATCAACACTCTCACCCTGTTCGGCATGGTGCTGGCCATCGGCCTGCTGGTGGACGACGCCATCGTGGTGGTGGAGAACGTCGAGCGGATCATGAGCGAGGAAGGCCTGTCGGCCCGTGAGGCAACCCGCAAGTCGATGGGCGAGATCACCGGCGCGCTGGTGGGCATCGCCCTGGTGCTGTCGGCGGTGTTCATCCCGATGGCCTTCTTCGGTGGCTCCACCGGCGTGATCTACCGTCAGTTCTCGATCACCATCGTGGCGGCCATGCTGCTCTCGGTACTGGTGGCGCTGACCCTCACCCCGGCCCTGTGCGCATCGGTCCTGACGCCGAGTCACGCGCATCACCGCGGCTACTTTGCGTGGTTCAACCAGGCCTTCGACCGCAACAGCCAGCGCTATCAGGGCGGGGTGGCCAGCCTGCTGCGACGCGGCGGACGCGCTGCAGCGGTCTACGTGCTGTTGATCGGGGCCCTGAGCGTACTGCTCCTGCGCCTGCCCACCTCCTTCCTGCCGGAGGAGGATCAGGGCTTCGTCATCGCCATGGTCCAGCTGCCGGCCGGCGCCACCAAGGAGCGCACCGCCAGGGCCGTCAGCGCCCTGGAGGACTACATGCTGCAGCAGCCCGAGGTGGCCGGCCTGGTCACCATCAACGGCATGGGCAACGGAGGCAATGCGCAGAACGGCGGACGCTCCTTCATCAAACTGAAGGACTGGAGCGAACGCGACAACCCGGCCAGCGCGGCAGCGGCCTTTGCCCGTCGGGCCACCCGCGACCTGTCGGCGGTGCGCGACGCACAGATCTTCGTCATCCTGCCGCCAGCCATCCGTGGTCTGGGCAGCAGCAGTGGCTTCGACGTGGAACTGCAGGACCTCGGCGGGATCGGCCACGACAGGCTGGTGGAGGCCCGTGACCAGTTCCTGACCCTCGCCGCCAGGGACCCGGCCCTGAGCAAGGTGCGCAAGAACGGCCTGGACGACACGCCGCGCTTCAACCTGACCATCGACGACCGCAAGGCCGGTGCCTTCGGCCTGGCCATGGCGGACATCAACGACACCTTGTCCACGGCCAGTGGCGGCACCTATGTGAACGACTTCATCAACAAGGGCCGCGTCAAGCGGGTGTACCTGCAGGGCGACGCCCCTGCCCGCTCGATGGGCGAGGATCTGGCCAACTGGTATGTGCGCAATGGCGAAGGCGGCATGGTGCCCTTCTCGGCCTTCTCGTCCACCCGGTGGTCCCTGGGCTCGCCCCAGCTGGAACGCTACAACGGCATGGCCGCCTTCGAAATCGTCGGCGAGCCGGCCGAGGGGATCAGCTCCGGCACTGCCATGCAGGCCATCGAGAAGATCATGGCCCAGCTGCCGGACGGGATCGGCTTCGAGTGGACCGGCCAGTCCTTCCAGGAGCGCCTGTCCGGGGCCCAGGCCCCGCTGCTCTACGCCCTCTCGGTACTGGTGGTGTTCCTGTGCCTGGCGGCCCTTTACGAGAGCTGGTCGATCCCCTTCTCGGTGATGCTGGTTGTACCTCTGGGCGTGCTCGGTGCCGTACTGGCAGCCAGCCTGCGCGGCCTGTCCAACGACGTGTACTTCCAGGTCGGGCTGCTCACCACCGTGGGCCTGTCGGCGAAGAACGCGATCCTGATCGTGGAGTTCGCCAAACAACTGCAGGACGAAGGCGCCGGACTGGTCGAGGCCACCCTGCAGGCCGTGCGCCTGCGCCTGCGCCCCATCCTGATGACCTCCCTGGCCTTCGCCCTGGGCGTGCTGCCGCTGGCGATCAGTACCGGCGCCGGTTCGGCCAGCCGGGTGGCCATCGGCACCGGCGTGCTCGGCGGCATGATCACCGCCACCGTGCTCGGCCTGTTCTTCATCCCGCTGGCCTTCGTGGCGGTGCGCCGGCTGTTCCCACGCCCGGCTCCCACCGCCGCCTCCACCGACCTCCAAGGAGCGCAATGATGAAGCTGCGTAAGCTCAGCCCCGGTGTCGTCCTGCTACTGGCCGGCCTGCTCGGCGGCTGCACCACCCTCGCTCCAGACTACACACGACCGCCCGCTCCGGTGGCCGACACCTGGCCGACCCCGCTCAGCACCGACGCCCCTGGCACCCGGCAGGGCATGGCCGACATCGCCTGGCGTGACTTCTTCGTCGATACCCGCCTGCAGCACCTCATCGACCTGGCCCTGGGCAACAACCGCGACCTGCGCGCAACCGCCCTGGCCATCGTCAAGGCCCGAGCCCAGTACCGCATCCAGGAGGCTGCGCTGTATCCGGCAGTCAGTGCCGATGCCGGCACCACGGCCCGGCGCACACCCGGCGACCTGTCCGGCGGCCAAGCCGTCACCAGCCGCAGCCACAGTGTGGATCTCGGTGTCAGCAACTGGGAGATCGATCTCTTCGGGCGGATCCAGAGCCTGCGTGACCAAGCCCTCGAAAGCTACCTGGCCAGCGAAGAAACGCTGCGCAGCACACGCATTAGTCTGGTGGCCGAAGTGGCCACTGCTTACCTGACCCTGTCCGCCGACGAGGCCCTGCTGGCCCTGGCCCGGGAGACCCTGAGCAACCAGCAGGCCAGCCACGCCCTGACCCGCAAGCGGGTGGAGCTGGGTATCGGCACCGAACTGGAGCTGCACCAGATCGAGACCAGTGTCGAGACCGCCCGCCGCGACGTGGCTGCCTACACGGCCCAGGTCGACACCGACCGCAATGCATTGGCGCTGCTGGTCGGCACCCAGTTGCCCGATGCGCTGCTGCCGCCCGCCGGCCTGGAGAGCATCACCGCGCTGCGGGACATCCCTGTCGGGCTGCCCTCTTCCGTGCTGCAGCAACGCCCCGATGTGCTGGCGGCCGAGCGCCAGCTGCGGGCGGCCAACGCCAACATCGGCGCGGCACGGGCGGCCTTCTTCCCGAGCATCAGCCTGACCGCCACGGCCGGCACCGCCAGCGGCAGCCTTGGCGGCCTGTTCGCTGCAGGCTCGGGGGCCTGGACCTTCGTTCCCCAGATCAGCCTGCCGATCTTCAACGCCGGCGCCAGCCAAGCCAATCTGCGGGCCGCCGAGGCCGACCGTGACATCTACCTGGCCCGCTACGAGCAAACCATCCAGAGCGCCTTCCGAGAGGTGGCCGACGCCCTGGCCCAGCGCGCCACCCTGTATGCCCGGCTGGACGCGCAGCAGAGGCTGGTGGACGCCACCGCCGCCAGCTACCGCCTGTCCGAGGCCCGTTACCAGAAGGGCGTGGACAGCTATCTGAGCGCCCTCGACGCCCAGCGCAGCCTGTACACGGCACGCCAGAACCTGGTCAGCCTGAAGCTGCTGGCGGCCAGCAATGCCGTCACTCTTTACAAGGTGCTTGGGGGTGGCGCCTGAGGCCGCCCTCAAGCACGCGAAGTCCATCCTTAAGTGGGGCTTAAGCCTAAGCCTGCATCTTCCCCCCGATCTGTCTGGAACGTATCACCATGAAACGCCCTCTCCTTCTCCTCGCCGGCCTGCCGCTGCTGCTCTGGGCCCTGTTCTCCCTGCCCGATGTCGCGAACTCCGCCAAGGGGTTCTGGGATTGGCGGCGAGCCCTGATCTTCCTGTCCGGCACCTTGGCCCTGTGGTGGATGAGCGCCGGCATGGTGCTGGCGGCCAGGCCTTCGCGGCTGGAGCATGACGTCGGTGGCCTCGATCGCCTGTATCGCCTGCACAAGCACATCGGCATCGGCGCCGGGGTGATCGTGTTCACCCACTGGATGCTGGAATGGCTGCCCAAGAATCTGGCCAAGGCCGGTTTCATCGAACGTCCATTCCGCGGCCCACGGCCACCCAAGGGGCCCTCCGACATGTGGGTGGACCTGGCCAAGGATGTCGGCGAATGGGCTGGCTACATCCTGCTCGCGCTGGTGGTGGTAGCCCTGGTGCGGCGCATTCCGTACCGCTATTTCCGCTGGGTGCACAAGCTGTTTCCGCTGGTTTTCATCGCCGGCGCGTATCACGGACTGATGCTCATGCCCGCCGGCTTCTGGCTGCAGCCCCTGGGCTGGCTCACTACGCTCGTGGCGGCCCTCGGTGTGGTGCCCGCCCTGCAGGCCCTGCGCGGGCGCATTGGCGCACAGCGGCGCCGCGATGGAATTGTCGAAGCAGTGACGGTCCATGCCGGCGGCGTGATGGAAGTGGGGATCCGCCCGATCAGCCGCTGGCCGGGGCATCAGGCTGGTCAGTGCGTGCTGGCGGACTTCGGCGATGTGGCGGAAGGGGCGCATCCCTTTACCCTGGCCAGCGCCTGGAATCCCTCCGATGGGCGCCTGAGCCTGGCGATCAAGCCACTGGGCGACTACACCCGTAGCCTGGCCGGACGCCTCAAGGCAGGTGACGCGGTCCGGCTGGAGGGCCCCTACGGCGGCTTCACCTTCGACGAGGCTCAAGGCGGTGCCCAGGTGTGGGTGGCAGGTGGCATCGGTGTCACCCCCTTCCTGGCGCGCCTTGAGGAGCTGGCTGCAGCGGGAGGGAGCCGCGTGCCGGTGGACTTCTTCTACAGCTCGGCGGATCACGGGGGACCCGGCTTTCCGGCAGACCTCCCGGCGCGCTGTGCCGCCGCCAGGGTGACGTTACACCGCCGCCACACGGACCGCGACGGGCCGATCCCCAGCCAGATGGTGGAGGCCCACCTGCGCCCCGGCTGCAGCCTGTGGTTCTGCGGCCCCTCCACGTGGGGCGATCAACTCGAGCAGGCCCTGACCCGATCGGGCCAGCTTGCTCTCGGCGCTTTTCACCGGGAACTGTTCGAGTTCCGGTAAGGCTGTAGGGGCGGCTGAAGCCGCCCCTACATACCGCCCACGGCGCACGAATCACGGCATGCCGTGACCGGATTGATCCGCCCCTAGGACCCGCCCAGCCCGACCGGGGCCGGGGCTTCATTGACGATGCGCGTGAACAGCGCCGCGTACTCACCGGCCGCCCCCTGCCAGGGGTTGTCGTTGGCCAGAAAGGCCGCGTCGATGGCTGCCCAGTCGTCCGCCGTCAGGTGGGTCCGCGCCAGCGGGAAGATCTGTTTCTCTTCCGTGTTCATGTGCTTCCACTCCTGCTCGATGTAGTGCGCGAGCGCGGCGTTGAAGCCCTCGAAGCCGGCTGCCCCCTGCTGCTGGTAGGCTGCCAGGGCCTTGCGGACCACCGCCATGCGGGCTTCGCCCTGGCGGTGCTCTTCCTCCAGCCCCGCGATGACCTCTGCGGCTTCCGGGCAGCGCGGCAGCAGCCGGGCAAACAGGTACTCGTTCTCCTTCGGGTGGTGCACCTTCTCCGGCACTTCCTCGATGTAGCGCAGCATGTCGTCGAAAAGGCCGAAGTCCGGCTTCAGCCGCCCTGCCGCGATGCCTGCGGCCAGGCTGCGCATGCCGCTCAGCATGGCGGCGATGGCCCGGTGCTCGTCGTGGATGATGTCGAGTGATTGACTCATGGTCTTGGCTCCTTCTCCGGGCTCACACGCCCAGGTGCTTCTGGATCAGTTCCGGGTCGGCACGCACCGCTTCACTCGTGCCGTCGAACACCACCTGGCCCTTGACCAGGATCATCGCCCGGTCGCAGATCGAGGTGACCGCGCCGTGGTTCTTGTCCACGATCACGGTGGCGATGCCGGTCTTGCGGATCTCCTTGACGATCCGCCAGATCTCCATGGCGATCAGCGGAGCGAGGCCCTCGGTCGCCTCGTCGAGGATCAGCAGATCCGGGTTGGTCATCAGCGCACGCCCGATGGTGAGCATCTGCTGCTCGCCCCCGGAGAGCTGCCAGCCTCCGTTGTTGATCCGCTCACCCAGTCGCGGAAAGGTGCTCATCACCCGGTCGAAGGTCCATTCGCGGCGGCCGTCGAGGCCGGCACGGGCGGCCATCTGCAGGTTCTCCCGCACCGACAGGTTGGGGAAGATGCCCCGGCCTTCCGGCACATAGGCGATGCCCCGCTGCGCCGTCTTGTAGGTCGGTGCCTTGGTGAAGTCGTCACCCCGCACCAGCACCCGGCCGTGGCGCGGACGCACGATGCCCAGCATGCTCTTGATCAGCGTCGACTTGCCCATGCCGTTGCGGCCCATCAGGGCGATGCCTTCGCCCTGGCGGATGTGGAAGTCGATGCCGTGCAGGATGTGGCTGGCCCCGTAGTAGGTATGCACCTCTTTGGCTTCGAGCAGCATGTTAGACATGGAAGCTGTCCTCCTGGCCCAGGTAGGCTTGCTGAACGGCCACGCTGGCCTTGATCTGTTCCGGCGGGCCCGATTCCAGGACCTGCCCGTTGACCATCACGGTGATGGTGTCGGCCACGGCGAACACCGCGTCCATGTCGTGCTCCACCAGCAGGATCGCCCGGGTGGGTTTGAGCCGCTTGAGCACCTCCACCATCCGCGCCGATTCGTCCGAGCCCATGCCGGCCAGCGGCTCATCGAGCAGCATGACCTGGGCGTCGGTGGCCAGCACCATGGCGATCTCGAGCTGACGCTGCTCGCCGTGGCTGAGCACGCCAGCGACCCAGTCCACCTTGGCGCCCAGACCCGCCTCTTCAATGCAGGCACGGGCCTTGTCGAGGGCCCATTGCTGCTTCATGGCCTTGGAGAAGATCCGCCAGGGCTGCTGGCGCCGCGACTGGGCGGCCAGGCGCACGTTCTCGAGCACCGTGAATTTCGGAAAGATGTTGGTCCGCTGGTAGCTGCGGCCGATACCTACCTGCGAGCGCTGCGCCGCGGTCAAGGCGGTGATGTCCTTGCCCATGAAGCGGATCGTGCCTTCGGAGGGCGGAAGGTCGCCGGAGAGCATGTTGATGCAGGTGGACTTGCCAGCACCATTGGGCCCCAGCAGCACATGCACCTTGCCCCGTGGCAGGGTCACGCATACGTCCTGATTGGCAACCAGGCCTCCGAAGCGGCGGGTGATGCGATCGGCCACCAGCAGGACCTCACCTGCGGGGGCGGCCTGCACGGAGGCGGCCAGGCTCGGGTTGATGACTTCACTCATTGGAACCTCCCCCTTGCAGGGCGCGCTTGATGCGCGCCGGGACGGCGGACAGGCCGCCAGGCATGAACAGCACGGCGGCGACGATGACGCAGCCCATCACGAGCTGCCAATGCTTGGTCCAGTTGCCGAAGACTTCCTGCATGCCGGTGAACACGAAGGCGCCGGCGACCGCCCCGACCAGGTTGCCCATGCCGCCCAGGATGACCATCAGCAGCACGTTGCCCGACTGATGCCAGGAGAGCAGCTCGGGGGTGACGAAGCCGAACACCACCGCATACAGGAAGCCGGCGACGCCGCCCAGGCCACCGGCCAGGGTGAAGGCGGCCAGCTTGTAGCGGAAGGTCAGGTAGCCCATCGACTGCATGCGGTGCTCGTTGCTCTTGATGCCCACCAGCACCCGCCCGAAGGGCGACTGCAGGATGCGCGCCAGGAAGGCATACACCACCACCAGGGCCCCCAGGATGAAGTAGTACAGGTGGGTGGCGTTGTCGAGGTCGAAGGGCACCCAGCCGGCGATCTCGGCGCTGGGCTTGACGTTCAGGTAGATGCCGTCGGAGCCGCCGCCCAGCGGGGTGTCGTGGAACACGAAGAAGGCGAGCTGGGCGAAGGCCAGGGTCACCATGATGAAGTAGATGCCCTTGGTGCGCAGCACGAAGAGGCCCACCACCAGGGCGGCCAGGGCCGACAGGCCGACCGAGGCGGGCAGCACGTACCACAGGCTGGCCGCCTCATACTTGGGCGAGAGCAGGGCCACCGCGTAAGCAGCCACCCCGAAGTAGGCCGCATGGCCGAAGCTGACCAGGCCGGTGAAGCCCACCAGCAGGTCCAGGCTCATGGCGAAGATGGCCAGCACCAGGGTCTTGGCCGCCAGCTCGACGTAGAACGATTCGCCGGTGAGCGGGATGCAGGCGAGCAGCGCCAGACCCACCAGCTTGAGGATCATGGAGTTCATGGTCTCAGCCTTTCTTGAGAATGCCTTCGGGGCGCCACAGCAGCACCACGGCCATCACCAGGTACACGACCATGCCGGCGTAGTCGGGCATCAGCACCTTGCCGAAGGTGTCGGCGAAGCCGATCACCAACGCGGCGATGAGGGCCCCCCACACCGAGCCGATACCGCCGATGACGACGATCACGAAGGAGATGATCAGCACGTGGCTGCCCATGTTCGGGAACACCGAGGAGATCGGCGCGGCGAGCATGCCGGCCAGCGCGGCCAGAGCGAAGCCGAGGGCGAAGACGACCCGGTAGATCATGTTGATGTTGATCCCGAGGGCCTCGACCATGGTCCGGTCGTGGTTGCCGGCCCGGATCATCATGCCCAGCCGGGTGCGCTGGATCACGAAGTACAGGGCCACCGCGAGCACGATACAGACGCCCGAGATGACCAGCCGGTACACCGGGTAGCTGAGCACGTCGGAGAGCGGGATGGAGGCGGAGAAGATCGCCGGGATGTCCACCCCATGCACTTCGTCGCCCACCAGCAGGCTGCGCAGCTCTTCGAAGATCAGGATGAGACCGTAGGTGAGCAGCACCTGCTCCAGGTGCTCACGCTTGTAGAGATGCGAGAACAGCGCCCATTCGAGGAAGGCACCGACGATGAAGGTGAGCGGAATGCCCAGCAGGATCGCCAGGAACAGGCTGCCGGTGGCGCTCGTCAGGACGAAGGCCAGGTAGGCGCCGATCATGTAGAAGCTGCCGTGGGCGAGATTGATGATGCCCATGATGCCGAACACCAGCGTCAGACCGCTTGCCACCAGGAACAGGAGCAGGCCGTATTGAAGCGAGTTCAGCATCTGGATCAGGAACGATGCGAAATCCATGAGAGTCCCCTGTCCGGCGGGCGTTGCGCCCGCCGGACTGCCAGTTACCGAGGAGGAGGAAGCGCCCGAGGCGGGCGGCTTAGAGCTTGCAGCCGCGGGCCGGGTCGGCCAGGGCCTTGGTCGGGATGCCGATGACCTTGTTCTGGCCACCCTGCACTTCGCGCAGGTAGATGTCCTGCACCGGGTTGTGCGCCTTGGACAGGGTGAAGGCGCCGCGCGGGCTGTCGATCTTGGCCGCTTCCATGCCCTTAATCACTTCGGCCTGCTTGCTCACATCGCCACCGGCCGCCTTGAGGCCGGCATTGTAGAGCTGGGCGGCGTCGTAGCCCTGCACGGCGTAGACGTCGGGCTGCATCTTGTAGGTCTTGGCATAGGTCAGGCGGAAAGCCTGGTCCTTCTTGTTGTCGAGACCGTCGGCGTAGTGAAGGGTGGTCTGCAGGCCCTTGCTGGCGTCGCCCATGGCGTCGAGGTTGCCATCGGTCAGGAAGCCCGTGCCCACCAGGGGTACGGTCTTGTTCAGGCCCGCCGCAGCGTAGTCCTTGACGAACTTGGCGGCACCGGCGCCGGCGAAGAACACGAACACCGCATCCGGCTTGAGCGAGGCGATCTCGGTCAGGAAGGGCTGGAACTCGACGTTCGGGAACGGCAGGGTCATGTCCTTGACGACCTTGCCACCGGCTTGCTCGAAGGCCTCCTTGAAGCCATCGACAGATTGCAGGCCTGCTGCGTACTTCCAGGTCAGGGTGACGACCTTCTTGTAACCCTTCTGGGCCGCGACCTTGCCCATCGCGTAGGCCGGCTGCCAGTTGGAGAAGGAAGAACGGAACACATTGGGCGCACACAGGGGGCCGGTGACCTCGTCGGCGCCGGCGTTCGGCACGATCAGCAGGGTCTTGCTCTCACGGGCGACCTTGGCCATGGCCAGGGCCACACCGGAGTGCACCGTGCCGACCAGCAGGTCGACCTTGTCGCGCTTGACCAGCTTGTTGGCGTTCTCGGTGGCCTTGGCCGGATCGGATTCGTCATCCACCGTGAAGTACTCGATCTCGCGACCGCCGAGCTTGCCGCCCTGCTCCGCCACGTACTGTTTGAAACCGTTGGTGATGGCATTGCCCAGCGCCGCGTAGGTGCCGGTGTAGGGCAGCATGAAGCCGACCTTGATCTTGTCGTCAGCCGCGGAGGCGTTGCAGACCAGACCGGCACTGAGGGCCATGCCGACGCTGAATTTGAAGGCCTTGTTGAGGTGGTGTCCCATTTTGTCTCTTCCTTTGTTTGGTTGTTTGCCTTGCAGGATGGGTTGCCGACGGTCCCTCTCCGGGGTTTCCGCCAGCCGTGCCGGCACAATCAGTATGCCAGCGTATCAGGTGACCACAGAGAGGAAGCGCTCGTTGAGCTTGCGGTCGTGGTAGAAGATCCCGGTGCCGACCTCTTCGAAGGTCCAGGTGAGGGGCTGGTGATCGGGGTAGAAGTCGTAGCCTCCGGAGAAGGTCTCGAAGCGGT
>JAFLDU010000182.1 GCA_017309145.1 Zoogloea sp.
TGGGGGGCGGGCATCAAGCCCGCTGCCAGCAAGCCCAGCACGGTACCGCGCAGGACCCGCGCGGAGGTGCGGCGCGAGGCCCGGGATGGAGCAGGAAGCTTGGACAGAGGTCGATTCGGCATGGTGTTCACTCGGGTGGATGGGGTGGTTCTACCCGGGGGCCGACCGACGGTGCGCAATCGTGCACCTGCTGCGAAAAAAAATTCAATGCACGGGGGGCGGGTGCCCTCAGGCCGCCTCGATGGACACCCAGTAAGAGGTACGCAACACACGGCGCACGGGGAAGGTGTCCGCCAGCATGCGCAGGGCCTGGTCGGTATCGTCGAGGGGATAGGCGCCCGACACCCGCAGCCCGGCAATGGCCGGGTCGCAGCGCAAGATGCCCCGTCGGTAGCGCCCCACCTCCGCCACCCATTGGCCCAGAGGCATGTCCACCGCCACCAGGCGGCCGTCGGCCCACGCCGCTGCAGCCGGTGCGGCTCGCCGCGCAGCCCCCGCCACCTGACCATCGAAGTCAAGCTGCTGGCCGGCCTCCAGCAGTACCCCCTCACCGGCCCCGCCGACCGGCCTGACACGGACACGCGCCTCCAGCACGATGGCCTGGCTGACATCGTTGCCGGCGCGCACGACGAAGCGCGTCCCCAGGGCCTCCACCTCGCCGTGGCGGGTCTGCACCCGCAGGGGGCTGTCCCGGAATTCCGGAGCCAGGCGGGTGGGCCCGGCCGTGGCGACGAGGATCCGGCCCTGATGGAGACGGATCAGGCGCTGACGGGCATCGAAGGCCAGGTCGAGGGCACTGTCGGTGTCGATGACCAGCCGGCTGCCGTCGGCCAGGGCCATGGAACGGCGCTCCCCCACCCCGGTCTGGTGGGCCGCCTGCCAGCGGTCGAGGATCTGGCTCCGCTGCAGCTGCCACGCCAGCGGTGCCGCGGCACCCGCCAACAGCACCGCGTTCAGGATGGCGCGCCTCCGACCGGACACACCGCGCAGCACCGGGCCCGCCAGCGGCCCGGGCAACTCGCCGAACCGGCCACATACCGCCTCGACCCGTCGCCAGGCCTGGCGGTGCAGCTCCGACGCGGCGAGCCAGACATCCCAGGCCTGCCTGAGGGCCTCGTCGCCCGCCCCGGATGACAGGCTGGCATACCACTCGGCGGCGGCACGGATCGCCTCGCGCTCGTCGCGGGCCAGGACAGGAGTCTGCAGGCTCATGCGCCCTGCCGCAGCTGGTAGAGGCAACAGTGCTCCATGGCACGGGCCATGTAGTTGTTCACCGTGCGCAGGGAGATGCCCACCCGCGCGGCGATCTCCGGGTAGCTCAGGCCTTCGCACTGGGCCAGCAGGAAGGTCTCCTTCACCCTGGGCCCAAGGCCTTCGAGCATTCGGTCCACCTCCATCAGCGTCTCGATCACCAGCGCCCTCGCCTCTTCCGACGGCCACTCCTGTTCAGGCTGGCGGGCCAGCAGTTCGAGATACTGGCTTTCCAGACTGCGCCGGCGGAAGAGGTCCACCACCAGCCCCTTGGCGATGGTCACGAGATAGTGCCGCGGCTCCAGGATGGTGTCGGCATTGCGGGCACGCAGGATGCGCATGAAGGCGTCCTGGGCCAGATCGGCGGCGTCACCGGCGTTGTCGAGGCGCCGCCGGAGCCAGCTGTTCAACCAGCCGTGGTGTGCGCGGTAGAGCTCGGTCAGGGATTCGGACGATGCAGCGGTATTCAAGGGAGCCTCCTGGCTACGGGCTCGCTGGCTGGCCGCAAGGGCGTGGCTGGCTAAAATTTGAGAATGATTCTCATTATTTCAAACTTGCAGCCACAGCGTCAAACGGCCTCAAACGTCAGGATTGTGCAAGCAATGATAATGATTTGCGTTTGCGATCTGCAGTATCATTCGAAGCTGATTTGCTCGGACGGGGAAGCGGCGCCTTGGTCGGTCGTGACCGGCCCCTCCGGATCGGGCACCGAACCACCTAGCCATCAGCCCCTGCAGATCATGAGCGGAACCCTGAGCGTACCCGGCACCTTCCTGCTGGTCGGCCACCCCAATGTGGGCAAGTCAGTCCTGTTCCACCGCCTGACCGGTGCCTACGTCAATGTGTCCAACTACCCGGGCACCACGGTCGAGGTGACCCGTGCCAGCGCCCGCTTCGACCGGAACTCGGCCCTCCTCGATACCCCCGGCGTGCTGTCCCTGCCCTCCCGCAGCGACGACGAGCGGACCACCGTCAGGGCCCTGCTCAACGAACCCACCCGGGCCTTGCTGCAGGTGGGCGATGCCAAGAACCTGCGCCGCACCCTCACCCTCACGGCCCTGCTGGCCGAGTTGAATGTGCCGATGGTGCTGGCCCTCAACATGCACGACGAGGCCGCGGCGCGGGGCGTCACCATCGATCTGAGCGCCCTGGCGGAAGAGCTCGGCGTGCCGGTGGAGGCCACCGTCGCCACCGACGGCAAAGGCATCGGCGCCCTCACCCGGCATCTCACCGACGCCCGGGCGCCACGCTGCATCCTGCAGTACGACAAGGCCATCGACGTGGACATCGAACGGGTCGCCGCGGCCATCACCGAGTACTGCCCCCATCCGGTCCTGGCCGCCCGCGGCCTGTCGATCCTCTTCCTGGGCGGGGACGACGAGGTGGAGCACTGGATCCGCCGGCAGGCCGGCGTCCATTACGCGGCCATCGAGGCGCTGCGCCAGGCGGCCCGCGACCGGACCGACGGCGACCTCGCCACCCTGCTGGCGCGGGAACGCACCGAGGCCGCCGACGTGCTGGCCGCCAGCGTGGTGAGCCGCAACGTGAAGAGCAGCCCGCTGCTCAGCCAGCGGGTCGGTCAGGCCGTGGTGCACCCGGTCTGGGGCCTGCCCATCCTCCTCGGCGTGCTTTACCTGGTCTATCAGTTCGTCGGCGTCTTCGGCGCCACCACCCTGGTGGGCCTGCTCGAAGAAGACCTCTTCGAGGGCATCCTGAACCCGGCGATGACCCATTTCATCGAAGCCTACGTACCCATCCAATGGGTATCGGAGTTGCTGGTCGGCCAGTACGGCCTATGGACCATGGGCATGACCTACGCCCTGGCCCTGATCCTGCCCATCGTCACCACCTTCTTCCTGGCCTTCGGGGTGTTGGAGGATTCAGGCTACCTGCCGCGCCTGTCGGTCATTGCCAACCGCCTGTTCGCAATGATCGGCCTCAACGGCCGGGCGGTGCTGCCGATGGTGCTGGGCCTGGGCTGCGTCACCATGGCCACCCTCACCACGCGCATCCTGCACAGCCCGCGGGAGCGCCTCATCACCACCTTCCTGCTGGCCCTGGCGATTCCCTGCTCGGCCCAGCTCGGGGTGGTGCTGGGCATGCTCGGCAGCCTCTCCTTCAAGGCGGTGCTGGTATGGGCGCTGGCCATGGTCGGGGTCCTCATGCTCACCGGATTCCTGGCCTCCAAACTCATCCCCGGACGGCGCATCCCGCTGGTCACCGAGCTGCCGCCGATGCGCCTGCCGATCTTCGGCAACGTGCTCAAGAAGACGGCCGGACGGCTCAAGTGGTACCTGGTCGAGGTGATCCCCCTGTTCATGATCGGTACCTTCGTGATGTTCAGCCTCGACAAGCTGGGCGTGCTGCCCGCCATCATCCGGGCCGGCGAGCCCCTGGTGTCGGGTTGGCTGGGCCTGCCCCCGGAGGCCAGCGCGGCCTTCGTGATGGGCTTCCTGCGGCGCGACTTCGGCGCCACCGGCCTGTTCGCCATGAGCCACAACCTGGACCCGATCCAGGCGGTGGTGGGCATGATCACCCTCACCCTGTTCATCCCCTGCTTTGCCAGCCTGATGATGATGGTCAAGGAACAAGGCATCAAGACGGCCGCCACCATGGTGGCGCTGATCGTGCCCTTCGCCTTCCTGGTCGGCGGCCTGTTCAACATCGCGCTGCGCGCCTTCTGGTAAGCCCATGAGCCAAGACATCCCGACCGCCGCACACCAGGCCCTCGTCCCGCTGGCCTTCATCACGCCGGGGGACGAAGTGCGCCTGGCCTCCATGGGCCCGGAGATCGATGCCCACCAGCGCGAGCAGCTGACCGCCTACGGCCTGGCCGAGAACCGCCCGATCCGGGTCCTGCAGCAGCGTCCTATGACCGTCATCCTTGCCGAAGAGGTTGAGCTGGCCCTCGAGCACAGCGTCGCCCGCCATATCTGGGTGAGCCGCTGAGCCCAGCCCTCCCCCCAGCGGAATCCCCCTCCGCTGCGTTGCAGGCCGGCTGAACAGCCGGCCTGCCGGGCACGCCATGTCCTGTGGCGCGCCGCGACCACCCAATCCCCTTCCAGCTTCAAGGTTTTTCTGTGTGCATGCCCGTCGGGCCCACAGAAAGCGGCGCCTAGCCTCGCCTTTTTCTATAAAAAACCTTTTAAAAACAGGTTTGTGCATGCAGTGGACATGCCCGGGAAAAATTTTCCTGCATCCGTAATCGTCTCTAGAATGCGTCCAGCTAAATAAAAAATATGGAGACACTGATGACCACGCCCCGCTCCGACTCCAGCTAGTCCCCCCCCCGCCTCACGTCCGGCGCGACGTCCGCTCCGACACCCGATTCGAACCCCTGTGCCCCTGCTTTCGGAAGCTCTCTGAGCCCCCGAGGGGAGCGGCTTGCCCTGAAATCATCCAGCCAGGAAACACCATGCCCATCAAGCTCAAATGCCTGTCGCACACCCCCCTGCGCGGCCTCAACGATCCGGGAGCGGATGTCGTCAAGGAAGTGGACGACGTGCTCGCCAGGTGCCGTGCCGAGGTTGAGGCCTTCGACCCGGAGCTGATCATCGTCTTCGCACCGGACCACTACAACGGTCTGTTCTACGACCTGATGCCCCCCTTCGTCATCGCCACCGCGGCAGAATCGGTGGCCGACTACCAGACCCTGCCCGGTCCCCTGTCGATTCCGCGGGATCTCGCCATGGACCTGACCCGCCACCTTCTGGACAGCGACCTGGACATCGCCCTGTCCCACCGCCTGCAGGTCGATCACGGCTGCACCCAGACCCTGGAAGAGATGACCGGCAGCCTCACCCGCTACCCGGTGATCCCCATCATCATCAACTCGGTGGCGCCGCCCTTCGGCCCCTACCGCCGCATCCGCAAGCTGGGCGAGGCGGTCGGCCGCTTCCTGGCCAAGCTGGACAAGCGCGTGCTGATCCTCGGCACCGGCGGCCTGTCCCACGAACCCCCGGTGCCGCTGCTCAACGGCGCACCGGACGAGATCGCCAACTTCCTGATCGCCGGCCGCAACCCGACGCCCGAAGCCCGCGCCGCCCGTCAGGCCCGCACCATCGCCGCCGGCAAGATCTACGGCACCCCGGAAAGCGCCCAGACGCCCCTCAATGCCGAATGGGACAAGGCCTTCATGGACCTGCTGGTCGAAGGCCGCCTCGACGAGATCGACGACTTCAAGATCGACGAGATCTCCAAGGCCGCTGGCCGCTCCACCCACGAGATCCGCACCTGGGTCGCCGCCTTCGCCGCCCTCGCTGCCACCGGTCCCTACCGGGCGCAGCAGGACTACTACCGCGCCATCAACGAATGGATCGCCGGCTACGGCGTGATCAGTGCCGAGCAGACCTGAACCCGCAGCCTCCCCGCCTCCCCGAATCGACATCCCTCATTGGAGAACGAAACCATGACCACCCTTGACACCCAGATCCCCACCGAAGCCGAGATCGTCGCCCGCGCCGAAGCCCTGATCCCGTGGCTGCGCGAACGTGCCGACGCCTGCGAAAAAGCCCGCATGGTGTCCCGCGAGACCATCCAGAAATTCCAGGAAGCCGGCTTCTTCAAGATCCTGCAGCCCAAGCGCTGGGGCGGCTACGAAATGCACCCGAACGTGCTCAACAAGGTGCTGATGGAGCTGGCCCGCGGCTGCCCCTCCAGCGCCTGGAACGTCATGGTGCTCGGCGTGCACCCCTTCGAGGTGGGCCTGCTGCCGACCCAATGCGGCGACGAGCTGTGGGGCGAGGACAACACCCGCCTGGTGTCTTCCTCCTATGCGCCCTTCGGCACCGTCACCAAGGTTGAAGGCGGCTACGTGCTCAACGGCGAGTGGCTGACTTCCAGCGGCTGCGACCACGCCGCCGGCGGCGCCTTCCTCGGCGGTCGTGTCGAGGAAAACGGTGAGCAGGTGTTCCGTTCCTTCTGGGTGCAGCGCTCCGACTTCGACATCATCGACGACTGGTACGTGGTCGGCCTGGCCGGCACCGGCAGCAAGAAGCTGTCGATCCGTGAGGTCTTCGTCCCGGCCTACCGCAGCCACGTCATCGGCGCCTACGACCAGGAATCCCACGGCGACGTGAACAACCTGTACAAGATGCCCTTCTTCTACGTCTTCTACGCCGCCGTGTCGTCGGTGCTGATCGGCATGGCCCGCGGCATGGTCGACCTCTACATCGAGCACATGGTGCCGCGCCAGAACCTCAACCAGGCCGTCGGCGCCGCCGTTCAGGACCCCTTCATCAAGGGCAAGCTGGGCGAGGCCTACGCCAAGATCCTGGGCGCCACCACCCGCGTGCTGCACAACACCGAAGAAGCCTGGAGCTACGCCTCCAAGGGCGAGCTGGTGCCCCTCGACACCCGCATCCGCCACTTCGCCACCAACCAGTTCACCGGCGGTGAAGTGTTCGACGCGGCCCACATGATCTTCAAGAAGACCTCCACCCGCGGCGTGTGGCTCAACTGCCCGATGCAGCGCCAGCTGCGCGACCTGCTGGTCGGTGCCAACCACATCACCCAGAACCAGGACAACATCGGCGACCTGCTGGGCGGCCAGCTGCTGGGCAACCCGCTGCCCAAGGCCAACCCCTTCGGCGTCCGCGTCTGAGTCCACATCTGAGTCCAAGCCTCACGGGCGGGCCCGGCCGTTGCGCCGGGCCCGCTTTTACCGATCTGCAGAGAGAACCGCCATGACCGACCTCACCGGCAACGTCGTCCACCAGACTCCGGCCCAGGACCTGTCTTCCCCCGCCCTGGCCGATCAGCCTCTGGTCACCCCGCTCGAGCAACGCAACGGCATGCGCCACCTGGCCGCCGCCGTCTCCATCATCACCGCCACGGACGGCAGCAACCGGGCCGGCCTGACCGCCACCGCCGTCTGCTCGGTCACCACCGATCCCCCGCGCCTGGTGGTCTTCGTCAACAAGAACGTGTTCGCCGACAGCCTGATCCAGCGCAGTGCCGCCCTCGCCGTCAATGTGCTGGCCGGCGAGCAGGAGGACGTGGCCCGCGTCTTCGCCGGCATGGTCGAAGGCGTGCAGGGTGAGGACCGCTTCAACACCGGCAGCTGGACCACCCTGGTGAGCGGCGCCCCCGTCCTCGAGAACACCTTGTCGAGCTTCGACTGCCGGGTCATCAAGATGTTTGACGAAAGCACCCACCACGCCTTCCTGTGCGAAGTCCTCGCCGTACGCGAGCGCAGCGATGGCGAGGCCCTGGTCTATCTGAACGGCGCCTTCCGCCGTATCCCCCAGTAAGCCGGCAACGTGCAGCGCCGGGGGCCGGGCAGCACAGCCGGCGCCCCGCACAACAAGAAAGGCCGGCCCTCGCGGACACCCCACGCCGGCGACAGACGCATCCCCAGATGCTCCATGAACGAGCAGGAGAGAGAAGACAATGGATTTACGTGAAGCCATCCTGACGCAGCCGATGCGTCGATTCCAGCTGGGCATGATCGCCCTGTGCATCGTGCTGTGCATGATCGACGGCTACGAGGTGCTGGTCATGGCCTTCGTCGCCCCCCACGTCGCCAAGGCCTGGAGCCTCGGTCCGGTGGAAGTCGGCTACCTGCTCAGCGCCGGCATCTTCGGGATGGCCATCGGCGCCACCTTCATCTCGCCCCTTGCCGACCGTATCGGCCGCCGTCGTCACATCATCCTGTGCCTGAGCCTCATCATCATCGGCATGGGCCTGTCCGCCGTCGCCACCGACCTGTGGCAGCTGGTCGCCTTCCGGGCCTTCGCCGGCCTGTTCATCGGCGCCATCATCTCCAGCCTCAACATCATCGTCTCGGAGTACAGCTCCGACGCCCGGCGCGGCACGGTGATGGGCATCTACGGCATGGGCCTGCCCGCCGGCGTGGCCATGGGCGGCGCCCTCACCAACCCGCTGATCGCCGAGTTCGGCTGGCGCGCGCCCTTCGTCTTCGGCGCCGTGCTCACCGCCCTGAGCCTGCTGTGGGTGCTGGTGGCCCTGCCCGAATCCATCGAATACCTGATCGAGAACGCCCCCGACGGCGCCCTCGAACAGTACAACAAGATCGCCGTCAAGCTCGGCTACCCGCCGGCCAAGGCCCTGCCCGCGCCCCTCGAGAGCCAGGAGATGCACGTCGCCAGCAAGGCCTTGTTCAGCGGCATCATGCTGCCGCGTACCGCCCTGCTGTGGCTGGGCTACGCCAGCCTCACCGCGGCCTTCTACTTCGCCAACACCTGGACCGCCAAGCTCATCGCCGACGCCACCGGCAACGCCGCCCTGGGTGGCCGCACCGGCGTGCTCATCGCCATCGGCGGGGTGCTCGGCTCCCTGCTGTTCGCCGGCCTCACCCTGATGATCCGGCCACGCATCGTCACCGCCCTGATCATGTTCGCCGGCTCGCTGGCCTACACCCTGTTCGCCAACAACTTCAACGACGCCGGCCTGGCAGTCGTCCTCGCCCTCGCGGTGGGCGCCTGCGCCAACGGTGGCCTGGCCGCCTTCTACGCGATCAGCCCCTTCATCTACCCCACCTCGGTGCGCGGCACCGGCGTCGGCCTGATGATCGGCTTCGGCCGCGGCGTGGCCATCATCGCGCCGATCTTCACCGGCTACCTGCTCAAGTCCGCCTGGACCCCGCAGGACATCTACCAGTTCTTCGCCGCCGTGCTGATCGTCGCCGGCATTGCCGTGCTGCTGCTCGACCGGACCTACCGGGGCCTCACCGAGAACCCCGACCTCCCGCCCGACACGCCGAAAGGGGCCGAACACCAGGCCGCCCACTGACCGGAAGGCGGCCCCGTGACCACCGACAACCCCGCCACCCGAGGGCACTTCCTGCTGCTGCTCGGCATGCTGGTGGCCTTCGGGCCACTCGCCACCGACCTCTACCTGCCCGCCCTGCCCGCCATCCGTGCCGGGCTCGGCACCACGCCGGAAGCAGTCCAGCTCTCCATCACCGTCTTTCTCGGCGGTTTCTCCATCGGCATGCTCGGCTACGGCCCCATCTCCGACCGCCACGGCCGGCGCCGGGTGCTGCTCAGCGGCATCAGCCTCTTCGTGCTGGCCAGCCTGGCCTGCCTGCTCGCCACCACGGTCGAACAGTTGATCGTGGCCCGCTTCATCCAGGCCCTGGGCGGCGGTGCCGCATCGGTTCTGGCCCGCACCGTCGTGCGGGACGTGTTCTCGCAGACCGAGGCCCTGCGCAAGCTGTCCCTGCTGGCCATGATCACCGCCATCGCGCCGCTGCTGTCGCCCCTGCTGGGCAGTGTCATCCTCGACCTGGCGGGCTGGCGGGGCACCTTCGCCGCAATCCTGGTGTGGGGCATCCTCAGCCTCGCCACGGTGTACTTCCAGTTGCCCGAAACCCTGCCGCCGGAACGCCGCGGCCAGCTCTCGCTGGGCAAGGCCTTCGCGGCCTACCTCAAGCTCCTCGGCGACCCGGCCGCCGTCGGCCTGCTGCTGGCCGGTGGCATGTCCTTCGCCGGCATGTTCGCCTACATCACGGCCAGCCCTTATTACTTCATCGAAATGCAGGGCTTCTCGCCGCGGGCCTACAGCGTGCTGTTCGCCGCCAACGCCTTCGGCATCTTCGCCGCCAACTACGCCAACTCCCGGCTGGTCCGGCGCGTCGGTGCGGTCGGCATGATCGGCGGCGCCTGCCTCACCGGCTTCACCGGCGCCCTCACCCTGCTGCTCGGCGTGTCCCTGCACGACCTCCTGCCCCTCGCCATCGGCGGCCTGTTCCTGATGGTGAGCGTCACCGGTCTGCTCGGCGCCAACTGCGTCGGCATGCTGATGGAACGCTACCCCGTCAATACAGGCGCAGCGGCGGCCCTCTTCGTGTCGGGGCAGTTCGGGCTGGGCATGCTCGCCAGCGCCGCGGTCAGCTATCTGCATGACGGCAGCGGCCTGCCCATGGCCGGCGTCATCGCCGCCACCGCCACCACCTCGGTCCTGGGCTTTCTGGTGTTCCGGTACGCCCAGCGGCGCGCTCATCCCTGACCACCCGGCACGGACACAACAACACAACAGCACACCCCGCCGCCTGGACCGCCCCTTCAACATATACAGAGAGGACATCCCATGTCATCGAACACCAAGACCAACCCATTCACCCAGGAGACCGGCATCATCCACCTGGGTGGGATCGACGCGATCGTGCGGCTGACGCTGGACCAGGTGCGCACGGACGCGCGTCGGGGTCTCAAGA
>JAFLDU010000183.1 GCA_017309145.1 Zoogloea sp.
CTTCGATGAGCCCTAGCAGCTTCTCCGCCCTCTTCCTGCTCGCCCTCGTCGCCGGCCTGCTGACGCGCCTGTGGCTGGCCGGCCGCCAGATCCGCCATGTGGCGGCCCACCGTGGCCAGGTGCCCGCCGCCTTCGCGGCCAGCATCGGGCTGGATGCCCACCAGAAAGCGGCCGATTACACCGTGGCCCGGGTGCGTACCGGCATGGTGGACCTGCTGATCTCCGCCGGCCTGCTCCTAGCCCTCACCCTGGGCGGCGGCCTGCAGGCGCTGCATGCACTGAGCACCCGTTTCTTCGAGGCCGGCAGCCTGCCCCAGGGCCTCGTCTTCATCGCGCTGGTGGCCTCGCTGTCGTGGCTGGTGGATCTGCCCCTGACGGTGTATCGCAGCTTCGGCCTGGAAGCCCGCTTCGGCTTCAACCGGCTGACCCCGGGCCTGTTCATCGCCGATGCCCTCAAGGGCATCCTGCTGTCGGCCGTGATCGGCCTGCCCCTGATCGCCTTCGTGCTGTGGCTGATGGCCGCCATGGGCGAGCGCTGGTGGCTTTACGTGTGGTGCTTCTGGCTGGTCTTCAACCTGCTGGTGCTGCTGGTCTACCCGAGCTTCATCGCGCCGCTGTTCAACAAGTTCAAGCCCCTCGAGGACGGCCCTCTGCGCCAGCGCATCGAGGGCCTGATGAGCCGCTGCGGCTTCCGCCTGTCGGGCCTGTTCGTGATGGACGGCTCGAAGCGCTCGGCCCACGGCAACGCCTACTTCACCGGCTTTGGTGCGGCCAAGCGGATCGTCTTCTTCGACACCCTGCTGGACAAGCTCGACCCGGCCGAGGTCGAGGCGGTGCTGGCCCATGAACTGGGCCACTACCATCACCACCATCTGTGGAAGCGCCTGGCCGTGATCGGTGCCGGCAGCCTGGCCTTCTTCGCCCTGCTGGGCCACGTGTCGGCCACCGATTGGTTCTTCGCCGGGCTGGGCATGCAGACCGGCGGCACGGCGGCCACCCTGGTGCTGTTCGCCCTGGCCCTGCCGGTGTTCACCTTTCCGCTGACGCCGCTGATGAGCCGGTGGTCGCGGGTCCATGAATTCCAGGCGGACGCCTATGCCGCCGCCCAGGCGCCGGCAGCCGACCTGGTGCGCGCACTGGTCAAGCTGTACCGCGACAACGCCTCCACGCTGACGCCGGACCCGCTGTACTCCAGCATCTACGATTCCCATCCGCCAGCGGCGATCCGCATCGCCCGGCTCGAGGGGAGCCTGCGGTGAAGACCTCCGGCACCTTGATCGCCGCCTTCGGCCGGCAGTACGAAGTCCGCACCGACGCCGGCGAGATCCTGCTGTGCGTGCCGCGGGGCAAGAAGAGCCTGTTCGCCTGCGGCGACCGGGTCCAGGTGGCGGCCACCGGGCCGGGCCAGGGCGTGATCGACAAGCTGGTGGAGCGCAGCAGCCTGCTCTACCGCTCCGATGCCTGGCGCCAGAAGCTGATCGCCGCCAACGCCACCCAGGTGGTGATGGTGGTGGCCACCGAACCGAGCTTCAGCGACGAGTTCGTGTCGCGCTGCCTGTGCGCGGCGGAAAGCCAGCACCTCAAGGTGCTGATCGTGCTGAACAAGACCGACATTCCAGCCGGCCTGGCCGACGCGCGGAGCCGCCTGGCGTCCTTCGTGAAGCTGGGCTATCCGGTGCTGGAGTTGTCGGCACTCGACAACGTGGATGCGCTGCGCAGCCGCCTGGTGGGTGAGACCAGCCTGCTGGTGGGGCAATCGGGCATGGGCAAGTCCACCCTCACCAACGCGCTGATCCCGGAGGCCCGGGCCGAAACGCGGGAGATCTCCGAGGTGCTGGATACGGGCAAGCACACCACCACCTTTGCGCGCCTCTACCCGCTGCCGGAGGGGGGCGGGCTGATCGACAGCCCGGGCATGCAGACCTTCGGCCTGGTGCATCTGGACAACGACGCCCTGGAAAGCAGCTTCCGGGAGTTTCGCCCCTATGCCGGGCAGTGCCGCTTCCGCGATTGCCGCCATGACGCCGAGCCGGGCTGCGCCCTGCGCGAGGCGGCGGAGCGCGGCGAGATCGACGAGCGCCGGCTGCGCCAGTTCCTGCAGTTCCGGGCGGAATGCGAGAACGGGCGACGCCAGGCCCAGGGCTGGTAAAGCCCGCCGATCGGTCCGCTTATTGGATCAGGTCGCCCTTGCCGAGCAGGTCGGGGTTGGGCAGCTCGTCGAAGGCGTGGCCCAGGGCCTCGCTCCAACGGTTGCGGATCATGGCGAAGTACTCGTTCTTGGCATCGATGCTGACGTGCGAGGCCACCTTCAGCTCATCGGTCTTGACGATCGCCAGATCGAGGGGCACGCCCACCGACAGGTTCGAGCGGATCGTCGAATCCATGGAGATCAGGGCCAGCTTGGCGGCCTCGTCGAGACTGGTGTGACGCTTCACCACACGGTCGATGATGGGCTTGCCGTACTTGGATTCGCCGATCTGGAAGTAAGGCGTGTCGGGCGTCGCCTCGATGAAGTTGCCAGCCGCGTACACATGGAACAGGCGCGGCTGCTCCTTGCCGATCTGCCCGCCGAGAATCAGGGCCGCGGTGAAGTCGATGCCGAAGTTGCTGAGGGCCTCGGAGTCACGCCGGTACACCTCGCGCAGCATCTCACCCACATGGCGGGCCGCTTCGAACATGTTGGGCACCGACCACAGGCTCTCGCGCCCGTCCTGGGCCGCCATGACCTCCCGCAGCATGGAAACCAGCTGCTGGGTGATCGCCAGGTTGCCCGAGCTCATGAGCACCATCACGCGCTCGCCCGGGCGCTGGAAGATGCTCATCTTGCGGAAGGTGTTGATGTGGTCGACACCGGCGTTGGTACGGGAGTCCGACAGGAACACCATACCGGCATCGAGGAGCATGCTGACGCAGTAGGTCATGGGAAAAGCTCGCAAAAAAGGGCGGCACCTGCCAGGTACCGCCCCGGATTGGATGGGGTGCGCCCGCCACGCGGGACGCAGGGATTCAGTTCTGGATGATCTGCAGGATGGCGCGGATCTCGCTGCGCACCGCACTCAGCTGGTCACGCAGGCCGGCGGACTCCTCGACATCCTCCCGCTTGCGCGCCGCCATCTCATCGAGACGGTTGCGCGCACCGGAGATGGTGAAGCCATCCTGATAGAGCAGTTCGCGGATGCGCCGGATCAACAGCACTTCATGGTGCTGGTAGTAGCGCCGGTTGCCGCCCCGCTTGACCGGCCGCAACTGGGTGAATTCCTGCTCCCAGTAACGGAGGACATGGGGTTTGACACCGCACAGCTCGCTCACCTCACCGATGGTGAAGTAGCGCTTCAGGGGTATCGGCGGCAGCTCCGCCGCCGCCGGCATATCACTTTGCGACATCGCTCAGTTGCTCCACATTCGCCTTGAGCTTCTGGCTGGCGTGGAAGGTCACCACACGCCGGGCAGTAATCGGGATCTCTTCGCCGGTCTTGGGATTGCGTCCGGGGCGCTGGGGCTTCTCGCGCAACTGGAAGTTGCCAAAGCCCGACAGCTTGACGCAATCGCCCCGCTCCAGCGCCAGGCGGATCTCTTCGAAGAAGCACTCCACCATGTCCTTGGCTTCGCGCTTGTTGAGACCCACCTGCTCGAAGAGCATGTCGGCGAGTTCAGCCTTGGTCAAAGTCATGCTCATGATGATCAGGCCCTCAGTTTCGCACCGAGCGCATCCTCGGCGTGACGGGTCAGGGCAAGCATCGCGGCATCCACTTCGGCATCCTCTAGAGTCCGCTGAGTTTCTTGCATAACTACGCGGAAAGCAAGGCTTTTCCGGTTCGGCTCGATCCCCTTGCCCTGGTATTGGTCGAACAGTTCGATGTGCTGGACGATGGCCGGCGCAACCGACTGCAAACCCTTCAGCAGGCTCGCGGCGGACACCTGCTGCTCCACCACCAGGGCCAGGTCGCGGGTCACCGCCGGGAAGCGGGAGACCTCACGATAGGCCGGGGTGCGCGTCTCCAGCAGCGCATCGAGTTCGATCTCGAAGACCACCGGCGCGGTGCCGAGTTCATAACGCTGCACCCACACCGGATGCAGTTCGCCGATGAAACCGATGGCACGCCCGTCGAGCAGCACGCGGGCGGAACGGCCCGGGTGCAGGGCCGGATGTGCAGCCCGCTCGAACTCCGCCACGCGCGGGAACAGCAGGGCTTCGAGGTCGGCCTTGACGTCGTAGAAATCGACGTTGCGGTTGCTCTCGCCCCATTGCTCGGGACGCGCCAGCCCCCCCGCCAGGGCGGCGATGCGCACCGGCTGGTGATAGCCCTCGACCGGCTTGCCGGCGGCGTCCTTGGTGAAGCATCGGCCGATCTCGAAGACGCGGACGCGATGGGTCTGACGCTTGCGGTTGGTCACCAGGTTGGCCACCAGACCGCCGATCAGGGTGGAGCGCATCACGCTCATCTGGCTGGCGATGGGGTTGGCCAGGCGCACCGGGTCGGTGTTGCCACCGAAATCCTTCTCCCAGGCCTCTTCGACAAAGGCGAAGTTGATGACCTCCTGGTATTCGCGCCCCGCCACCAGACGGCGCACGAACATGGTGTCGCGCTTCGCCTCCGGGCGCGGCAGCATGCTGATGGGGCCCTTGGGGGCGCGCACCGGAATGTTGTCGTAGCCGTGGAGACGGGCGATCTCTTCGATGAGGTCTTCCTCGATCTCCAGGTCGAAGCGGTAGGACGGCGGCGTGACGATGAAATCGTCTCCCTCGCGCGCCACCTGCAGGTTCAGCCGGCCGAACATGCCGGCCACCTCGTCGGCGCTCAGCTCGATGCCGAGCACCCGGCGGACCCGCGCGGCACGCAGGCGGATCGGGTCGCGACGGGGCAAGCGGGCCGACTCCAGCGCCTCGACCACCGGGCCGGGCTGGCCGCCGCAGATGTCGATGATCAGGCGGGTGGCACGCTCGATGGCCTGACCGGCCAGCGCGAAGTCCACACCCCGCTCGAAGCGGTAGGAGGCATCTGAGGAGAAACCGTAGGCACGGGCACGGCCGGCAATGGCGTCGGGCGCGAAGAAGGCACTCTCGAGGAACAGGTCGGTGGTGTCCAGGGTGATGCCGGACTCCTCGCCCCCCATGATGCCGGCCAGGGCCAGGGCCCGGCTCTCATCGGCGATCAGCAGGGTGTCGGCCGCCGGGGTCACGGTCTGACCGTTGAGGAGCAGCACCTGCTCACCGTCCTTCGGGAAGCGCACGTGGATGGCGCCGCTCAGCTTGGCCTCGTCGAAGGCATGCAGCGGCTGGCCGAGTTCGAGCATCACGTAGTTGGTGACGTCCACCAGGGCGCTGATGGAGCGGATGCCGCTGCGCGCCAGGCGCTGCTTCATCCACTCGGGGGTCGGCGCCTTGGCCTCCACACCGCGGATGATCCGCCCGGCGTAACGCGGGCAGGCCTCCGGCGCATCCAGTACGACGGCACGGCTGTCGGGGATCACCGCCGCCACCGGCTCGCAAGCCGGCAGGCTGAGGGGCTTGCCGGTAAGGGCGGCCACTTCGCGGGCGATGCCGCTGAGACTGAGGCAGTCGGCGCGGTTCGGCGTGAGCTTGATGGTGAACAGGGTGTCGTTGAGGGCGAGATAGTCCCGCAGGTCGGTGCCGACCGGGGCATCCTCGGGGAGGACCAGCAGGCCGCTGCTCTCGTCGGAGATGCCCAGCTCCTTGGCCGAGCACAGCATGCCGAAGGATTCGACGCCGCGCAGCTTGGCCGCCTTGATGCCGAAGCCGGCCAGGTCGGCGCCTACCAGCGCGCAGGGGATCTTGATGCCGGCTGCAGCATTGGGCGCACCGCAGACGATCTGCAGCAGCTCACCCTGCCCCGCGTCGACCTTGCAGACACGCAGCTTGTCGGCGTTGGGGTGCTTTTCGGCCTCGACGATCTGCGCGACCACCACTTTGGAGAACACGGCGGCCACGCCGTCCTGCTCTTCCACTTCCAGCCCCGCCATGGTGAGCAAATGCCCCAGCGCATCCGAATCGAGGTCCGGACTGACGAAACTGCGCAACCAGAGTTCTGAGAATTGCATGGCTTACCTGAATTGACCGAGGAAACGGAGATCGCCTTCGAAGAACAGGCGAAGGTCATTGACGCCATAGCGCAGCATGGTGAGCCGGTCGGGCCCCATGCCGAAAGCAAAGCCGGTATAGCGTTCGGGGTCGATGCCGCCGAAGCGCAGCACGTTGGGGTGCATCATCCCGCAGCCGGCGATCTCCAGCCAGCGACCCTTCAGGGCGCCGCTCATGAAGGCCACGTCGATCTCGGCGGACGGCTCGGTGAACGGGAAGAAGGACGGACGGAAGCGCACCTGCAGGTCGTCGCTCTCGAAGAAGCTGCGCAGGAAATCGGCCACCACGCCCTTCAGGTCGGCGAAGCTCACCGACTCACCGACCCACAAGCCTTCGACCTGGTGGAACATGGGCGAGTGGGTGGCGTCGGAGTCCACGCGATACACGCGGCCCGGTGCGATGACGCGCAGCTCGGGCATGGTGTCGCGGTCCTTGTAGGCCTCCACGTGGGCCTGCATGGCACGGATCTGAACCGGGCTGGTGTGGGTGCGCAGCAGCACGCCCTCACCGTTTTCCAGGTAGAAGGTGTCGTGCATCGAACGGGCCGGATGATTGGCCGGCGTGTTCAATGCCGTGAAATTGTAGAAATCGGTCTCGATCTCGGGGCCTTCGGCCACATCGAAACCGATGGAGCGGAACAACTGTTCGACACGCTCCAGGGTGCGCACCACCGGGTGCAGGCCCCCCACGCCCTGGCCACGGCCAGGCAGGGTCACATCCAGCGCCTCGGCAGCGAGCTGGGCCTCGAGGGCGGCCTGCTGAAGGGCATCGCGACGGGCATTGAGCAATGCCTCGATGGCGGATTTGGCCTTGTTGATCTCGGCGCCGGCGCTCTTGCGCGCTTCCGGATCGAGCTTGCCGAGCCCCTTGAGGAGTTCCGTGAGGGAGCCGGCCTTGCCCAGGTAACGCGCCTTGGCGACTTCCAGGGCTGCGGCGTCGGCAGCGGCGGAGAAGTCGGCATCCGCCTGCGTGACGAGTTGATCCAGTTGGTCCATTGTGTTCAGTCTTATCCCGGGTTCAGGACAAAAAAAAGGAGGCCAGGCCTCCTTTTTTCGTGCTGCTTGAGCTTAAGCAGCGAGCTTGGCCTTGGCTTGTTCGGCGAGCGCCGCAAATGCGGGCTTGTCGAACACAGCCAGGTCGGCCAGCACCTTGCGGTCCACTTCGATGGAGGCCTTTTTGAGGCCGTTCATGAAGCGGCTGTAGGTCAGACCGACTTCACGCGCGGCGGCGTTGATACGGGCGATCCACAGGGCGCGGAACTGACGCTTGCGCTGACGACGGTCACGGTAGGCGTACTGGCCCGCCTTCATCACCGCCTGTTTGGCGATGCGGTATACGTTCTTGCGACGGCCGCGGTAACCCTTGGCTTGATCGAGGACTTTCTTGTGACGGGCACGTGCGGTTACACCGCGTTTAACTCGGGGCATTGCGTTCTCCTAAATCAAGCGTAGGGCATCATGGCGCGGATGGACTTTTCGTCCGCAGCGTGAACGGCAGTCATGCCGCGCAGCTGGCGCTTGCTCTTGGTGGTCTTCTTGGTCAGGATGTGGCGCTTGAACGCCTGCGAACGCTTGATGCTACCGCTAGCGCGGACCTTGAACCGTTTGGCGGCCCCGCTCTTGGTCTTCATCTTGGGCATGAAGTACTCCAGCTTATGTCATGGCCCCGGGTGGTTTCCGACTTCCGGAAACGCTTCAACAACCCGTCACCACTTGTTTACGGCGGACTATTCTGCCCGCCGTCATCCGGCGCCCCACACTGCTCGGGGCACCTGAATTCTTTAGTGCTTCTTCTTCGGCGCGATGACCATGATCATCTGGCGCCCTTCCATTTTCGGCATCTGCTCGACCATCGCGATCTCTTCGAGGTCGGACTTGATGCGCTCAAGCTGGCGCATGCCGAATTCCTGGTGGGCCATCTCGCGGCCCCGGAAACGGAGGGTCACCTTCGCCTTGTCGCCATCGTTCAGGAACTTGATGAGGTTCCGCAGCTTGATCTGGTAGTCGTTCTCATCCGTACCCGGACGGAGCTTCACTTCCTTGACCTGGATCTGCTTCTGCTTTTGCTTGGCTTCGTGGGCGCGCTTGGCTTCTTCGTACTTGTACTTGCCGAAGTCCATCAAGCGACACACGGGCGGCTTCGCCATCGGCGCGATCTCTACCAGATCGACACCTGCTTCTTCAGCCGCTTCCAATGCAGCACGCAGAGAAACGATGCCGATCTGCTCACCGTCCTCACCCGTCAGGCGCACTTCCGGCACGCTAATTTCGCCGTTGATGCGCAGCTTCTTATCCTGAGCGATGGTTTAAATCTCCATAGAAAACAAAAAATCAGGCCGTGCCGGCAAACGAAGCGATTTCGTCTTGCCAACGCTCGACAATCTGATCGAGGGACATTTGACCGAGATCCTGATTACCACGGGCGCGGACGGCCACTACATCAGCTGCCTTTTCTTTGTCACCCACAACCAGCAGGTAGGGCAGCTTTCTTACGCTATGTTCGCGTATTTTATAAGTAATCTTCTCGTTGCGCAAATCCGCCTCAACCCGGAAGCCACGGGCCCGCAGGGTTTTGACGACCTCCGTGACGTAATCCGCCTGGGATTCGGAGATATTCAGCACCACCGCCTGCACGGGTGCCAGCCACAAAGGCAGGGCACCTGCGTGGTTTTCGATCAGAATGCCGATGAAGCGCTCGAGGGAACCGAGGATCGCCCGGTGCAGCATCACCGGGGTATGGCGACCGTTGTCCTCGCCGACGTACTCGGCCCCCAGGCGGGCAGGCATGGAGAAGTCCACCTGGACGGTGCCGCACTGCCACGAACGCCCGATCGCATCCTTGATGTGGAACTCGATCTTCGGACCGTAGAAAGCCCCCTCGCCGGGCAACTCCTCCCACTCCAGACCACTGGCCCGCAGCGCGGCCCGCAGCGCGGCCTCGGCCTTGTCCCACACTTCATCCGACCCCACCCGGCTATCCGGGCGCAAGGCCAGCTTGACCGCCACATCCTTGAAGCCGAAGTCCGCATACACCTTGCGCACCAGCGCATTGAAGGCGGTCACCTCGGACTCGATCTGATCCTCGGTACAGAAGACATGCCCATCATCCTGGGTAAAGCCACGCACCCGCATGATGCCGTGCAGCGCCCCAGAGGGCTCATTACGGTGACAGGCGCCGAACTCACCATACCGGAGAGGCAGCTCACGATAGGAGCGCAGATCGGAATTGAAGATCTGGACATGCCCCGGACAGTTCATGGGCTTCACCGCATAGTCGCGACTCTCCGACTCGGTGGTGAACATGTTGGCCTTGTAGTGCTCCCAGTGCCCCGACTTCTCCCACAGGGACCGATCCAGGATCTGCGGGCAGCGCACTTCCTGGTAGCCGTTATCGCGATAGACGGCACGCATGTACTGCTCGACAGCCTGCCAGATCGTCCAGCCATTCGGATGCCAGAAGACCAGACCCGGCGCCTCTTCCTGCAGATGGAAGAGATCCAGCTGCTTGCCCAGGCGGCGATGGTCGCGCTTCTCGGCCTCCTCCAGCATGTGCAGATAGGCTTCCTGCTCTTCCTTCTTGGCCCAGGCGGTGCCGTAGATGCGCTGCAGCATCTCGTTCTTCGAGTCGCCACGCCAGTAGGCGCCGGCCACCTTCATGAGCTTGAAGACCTTCAGCTTGCCGGTGGACGGCACGTGAGGACCGCGGCACAGGTCAGTGAAGCCCCCCTCCCGGTACAGCGACACGTCCTCACCCTGCGGAATCGAGGCAATGATCTCCGCCTTGTAGTGCTCGCCGATCGACTTGAAGTAAGCCACCGCCTCATCCCGCGGCAGCACGCTGCGCTCGACGGGAATGTCGCGCTTGACCAGCTCGGCCATGCGCAGCTCGATCTTTTCGAGATCCTCGGGCGTAAACGGGCGCTTGTAGGAGAAATCGTAGTAAAAGCCGTTCTCGATCACCGGACCGATGGTCACCTGGGCTTCCGGGAACAGCTCCTTGACCGCATAGGCCAGCAGGTGGGCCGTGGAGTGACGGATGACCTCCAGGCCATCCGGATCCTTGTCGGTCACGATGGCGAGGGTCACATCCCCCTCGATGAGGTGCGAGGTATCCACCAGCTTGCCATCGACCTTGCCGGCCAGCGCCGCCTTGGCCAGACCGGAACCGATGGAAGCGGCGACCTGGGCGATCGTCACAGGCTGCTCGAAACTGCGTACGGAACCGTCGGGCAAGGTGATGTTGGGCATGAGGACTCGCTTCGGAAAATTCAGGGCAAAAAAAAAGTGCGGACGAGCCGCACTTTTTCTTTTTTGGAAAACGCCT
>JAFLDU010000020.1 GCA_017309145.1 Zoogloea sp.
GGATGCCGGCCTCGTGGGCGCGGCGGACCAGCAGGGCGCCGGGGTCGGCCACGGCCGGGCAGCCGGCTTCCGACATCAGGCCGGCGTCGATGCCCTCCATGAGCGGGCCGAGCAGCGCATCAAGGTTGGCCTGGCCGGGCTTGTCGGGCAGTTCCCGGATGTCCAGATCGCGCAGCGGGCCGGGGTGTTCCAGGCGTTTCAGTTCGGCGCGGGCCGTCTTGGCGTTTTCGACGACGAAGTAGCTGAGCCGTCGCGCCACGTCGGCCACGTCGGCCGGGGTGGTCAGGCTGCTGGCGGTGTCCAGCCCCAGGCTGGCCGGGATCAGATAGAGCGTGCCGGCCATGGTCAGGGCAGGCTGAGGCCTTCGTTGCGCAGCATGCGGGCCAGTGCGATCAGCGGCAGGCCCACCAGCGCGTTGGGGTCGTCGCCGCTCAGGGCGTCGAGCAAGGTGATGCCAAGCCCTTCGGACTTGGCGCTGCCGGCGCAGTCGAGCGGCATCTCCTTGTTCACATAGCGGACGATCTCTGCGTCGGACAGGGTGCGGAAGCGCACTTCGGTAGGCACGGCGTCCACCTGGATCCGGCCGCTACGGGTGTTGAGCAGGGCCAGGGCGGTGTGGAAGATCACGGTCCGGCCGCTCATGGTCTGCAGTTGAGCCACGGCGCGCTCCACGGTGCCTGGCTTGCCGAAGCGGGTCTCGCCCATGTGCGCGACCTGGTCGCTGCCGATGATCAGCGCATCGGGGTGGGCTGCGGCGACTGCCCTGGCCTTCTGCTCGGCGAGTCGCTCGGCCGTGGCTGCCGGACTCTCGCCGGGCAGCGGGGATTCGTCGATGTCTGGCCTGGCGGTTTCGAAAGGCAGGCCAAAGCGCTGCAGGAGTTCGCGGCGATAGGCCGAGGTGGAGGCGAGGACGATTTTCATGGGGGAGAGCGTCGGCGGAGGTGTCCGACGACAGTGAAGCAGGGTTTTGACACAGGGAGCCGAAAATAATATCATGCCGCGCTTATGTCGCAAGAAAGCTTCATGACCGACCTGCGTGCGCTGGCCAGAGATGGGCGTCGCGTGCAGGCTGCGGTTTCGGTAGAACGGTTCGATCGTCTGGTCGAGTCTCTGTACGAGCCCGTCGGGACGGTGACTTTCGAGTTTCAGGGTGAGCGTGACGACGAGGGCAAGCTCTACGTCGATCTGTCGATCCAGGGTGACCTGGTTCTGCAGTGCCAGCGCTGTCTTGAGGCTGTGGTGTGGCCCTGCGAGGTGCGGAATCGACTGCTCCTGCTGCGTCCCGGCGAGCCTTTGCCGGAGGATGAGCTTGAGAATGACGAGGCCGATGCGCTTGAGGTGGAGCCTTCAACGGATCTGCTGGCGCTGGTGGAGGACGAAGTTCTTCTCGCCATGCCCCTGGTGCCCCGCCACGATGATTGCGAACCGCCGGTGAAGGCCGGCGTCGATGAAGAGATTTCGCCCTTCGCCGTCCTGCGCCAGTTGCGCGGCAAGGTTTAAGTATTCCTCAAGGAGTGTTTCATGGCTGTCCAACAGAACAAGAAGTCCCCGTCCAAGCGCGGTATGCATCGTTCCCACGATTTCCTGGTTGCCCCCCCGCTGGCCGTCGAGCCGACCACCGGTGAAGTGCACCTGCGCCACCACGTGTCGCCCTCCGGCGTCTACCGTGGCAAGAAGGTTGCCAAGGCCAAGGGCGAGTAATCTCCCTGCCTGGGAAGCGGCGCGACGCCTTCGGGCGATCGCGCCGTTTTTGCAAATGAAATCAACATTCTGCGCCGTATGACCGTCACCCTGGCGATTGATTGCATGGGGGGCGATCACGGCCCCTCGGTGACCGTGCCCGCGGCCCTGCATTTCATGCGGGCTGATCGTGAGGCACGGATCGTTCTGGTCGGGCGGGCCGAGGCCATCGAGCCGCACCTGGGAACGGCCCAGGCCGAGTTCGGTGAGCGCCTGCGCATCCAGCGTGCCTCCGAAGTGGTGGGCATGGACGAGCCGCCGGCTCTGGCCATGCGCAACAAGAAAGACTCGTCGATGCGCGTCTCGGTGGACCTCGTCAAGACGGGGGAGGCCCAGGCGGCGGTGTCTGCCGGCAACACCGGCGCGCTCATGGCGATCTCCCGCTTCGTCCTCAAGACCTTGCCGGGCATCGATCGTCCGGCCATCTGCAGCACCCTCCCCACCTTGCGGGGCCAGACCCACGTGCTGGATCTGGGGGCCAACGTGGATTGCTCTCCGGAGCACCTCCTGCAGTTCGGCATCATGGGTGCCATGCTGGTGGCGGCGGTGGAGCACAACGAGCGCCCCAATGTCGGCCTGCTGAACATCGGCGAGGAAGACATCAAGGGCAACGAGACGGTCAAGCAGGCCGGTGAGTTGCTTCGCAACAGCGGCCTCAACTTCTACGGCAACGTGGAAGGCAACGACATCTACAAGGGCACCGTGGATGTGGTCGTCTGCGATGGTTTCGTCGGCAATGTGGCCCTCAAGACCTCCGAGGGCCTGGCCCAGATGATGGCCACCTTCCTGCGCGAGCAGTTCTCCCGCAACTGGCTCACCAAGCTGGCCGCGATCTTCGCCATGTCTGCCCTGAAGGGCTTCAAGCACAAGCTCGATTCCCGCCGCTACAACGGCGCGGCCCTGCTCGGCCTCCGCGGTGTGGTCGTCAAGAGCCATGGTTCCGCGGATGCCTTCGCTTTCGAGCAGGCGATCTGGCGGGCTGCCGAGGCCGCCCGCAACCGACTCATCGAGCGCATCAGCGAACGAATGGAACGCGAAAGGTCTGCCGCATGATCCATGCACGTGTGGCCGGGACAGGAAGCTACCTGCCCGGCAAGCCCGTCACCAACGATGATCTGGTGGCGCGGGGTATCGACACCTCCGACGAATGGATCACCGAGCGAACCGGGATCCGCAGTCGTCACCTGGCGGAGCCCGACGTCACCTCGAGTCAGCTGGCCTACGAGGCCAGCGTGCGTGCCATCGAGGCGGCCGGCTGTCAGCCCCAGGATATCGACCTGATCATCGTCGCCACGTCCACGCCGGATTACATATTCCCGAGCACCGCCACGCTCCTGCAGGCGAAGCTGGGCATTACCAATGGCGGGGCGGCCTTTGACCTGCAGGCGGTGTGTGCCGGTTTTGCGTATGCGCTGGCCACCGCCGAGAAATTCATCCGCTCGGGCGCCAACAAGCGGGCTCTCGTGGTCGGGGCCGAAGTGTTCTCGCGCATCCTCGACTGGAATGACCGCGGTACCTGTGTGCTGTTCGGCGATGGCGCCGGTGCCATCGTCCTCGAGGCCTCCGAGGCGCCGGGCATCCTGGCGTCGGCCATCCACGCGGATGGCAGCCACAATCCGATCCTGTGCGTGCCGGGTCAGATCAATCGCGGCAGCGTGACCGGCGACCCCTTCCTGCGCATGGACGGCCAGGCGGTGTTCAAGTTCGCGGTCAAGGTGCTGGCCGATGTGGCCCGGGAGGTGGCGCAGATCGGTGGCGTCTCCCTCGACGAGGTGGATTGGCTGATTCCGCATCAGGCCAACATCCGCATCATCCAGGCCACCGGCAAGCGCCTCGGTGTGTCCATGGACAAGGTGATCGCCACCGTCTCGCACCATGGCAACACCTCGGCGGCCTCCATCCCCCTGGCCCTCGATGAGGCGGTTCGCGATGGTCGCATCCAGCGTGGTCAGAAAGTCATTCTCGAAGGCATCGGTGGCGGTTTCGCGTGGGGTGCCACGCTGCTGCAGTTCTGAGCCTTTTCAATCCGTCGTGCTTGTTTAAGCCCATTCAAAGGTTGGCAACGATGAATTTTGCGTTCGTGTTTCCGGGGCAGGGCTCCCAATCGGTCGGCATGATGGCCGCCTATGGCGAGTCCGCCGTGATCCGTCAGGTCTTTGCCGAGGCGTCCGACGCCCTCGGTCAGGATCTCTGGCAGATGGTCGCTGAGGGGCCCGCCGAGCTGCTCGCCCAGACGGTCAATACCCAGCCGCTGATGCTCACCGCCGGCGTCGCTGTGTACCGGGAGTGGGTCGCCCGCGGTGGCGCTGCGCCGTCCCTGGTGGCGGGGCACAGCCTCGGCGAGTATTCCGCCTTGGTGGCTGCCGGCGTCCTCGACCTGGCGGAGGCGGTCAAGCTGGTGCGCCTGCGCGCCCAGGCCATGCAGGAGGCCGTGCCTCAGGGTGAGGGCGCCATGGCGGCCCTGCTCGGTCTGGACGAGCCCGCAGCGGCCGAGGCCTGTGCCGAAGCGGCCCAGGGCGACGTGGTGTCCGCGGCCAACCTGAACAGCCCGGGCCAGATCGTGATCGCCGGCTCCAAGGCGGCCGTTGAGCGTGCCATTGCTGCAGCCAAGGCCCGCGGGGCCAAGCGTGCCGTGCTGCTGCCGGTCAGCGCGCCCTTCCACTGTGCCCTGATGAAGCCCGCGGCTGAGCGCTTGCAGCAGCGTCTCGCCGAGATCGAACTGCGGGTGCCGACCATTCCGGTGCTCAACAACGTCGATGTGGCGGTTGAGGATCAGCCCGCCCGCATCAAGGACGCCTTGGTGCGCCAGGCCTACTCGCCGGTGCGCTGGATCGAGACGGTCCAGGAGATCGCCCGCCGTGGCGCCACGCACGTGTTCGAATGCGGTCCCGGCAAGGTGCTGGCCGGCATGACCAAGCGCATTGAGGGCAGCCTGCTGGGCGGCGCCATCGCCGACGCGGCGAGCCTGGAAGAAACCTTGAAGACGACGGGGGAAGCATGAGTCAGGTACTGCAAGGTCAGGTCGCGCTGGTGACCGGTGCATCCCGCGGCATCGGCCGCGCCATTGCCCTTGAACTCGGGCGTCTGGGCGCCACCGTGGTGGGCACGGCCACCTCGGAGGCTGGTGCCGCCGATATCCAGGCGGGTCTCGAGGCGGCCGGCATCGCCGGTCGCGGGCTGGCGCTGGATGTGACCAGTGGCGAGGCCTGCGAGGCTGCCATTGCCGAGATCGAGAAGACGCTGGGCGCGGTCGCCGTGCTGGTCAACAACGCCGGCATCACCCGTGACAACCTCGCCATGCGCATGAAGGATGCTGAATGGGATGCGGTGATGGACACCAATCTCAAGGCGGTCTTCCGTATGTCTAAGCTGGTCATGCGCGGCATGATGAAGGCCCGTGGCGGCCGCATCATCAACATCACCTCGGTGGTGGGCAGCTCCGGCAACCCTGGTCAGGCCAACTACGCGGCGGCCAAGGCCGGTGTGGCAGGCATGACCCGCGCCCTGGCCCAGGAGCTGGGCAGCCGCAACATCACCGTCAATTGTGTTGCACCGGGCTTTATCGATACCGACATGACCAAGGAATTGCCGGAAGCCCAGCGCGAGGCCCTGCAGGGCAAGATCGCCCTTGGCCGCCTCGGCAAGCCTGAAGAAATCGCCGCCGTGGTGGGCTTCCTGGCCTCGCCTGCAGCCTCATACGTGACGGGGGCCACCCTGCACGTGAACGGCGGTATGTACATGGCGTAAGTCTCGCCGCGCTGGCGAGGGTGCGCGTTTTTGGTAGAATGCGGGGGTTTTTGAATTCACCCGCCAAACTGGGAAGGAGTTACACAAATGGAAAACATCGAACAGCGTGTCAAGAAGATCGTTGCCGAACAACTCGGCGTCAGCGAATCCGAAATCAAGAACGAATCCTCCTTCGTGGATGATCTGGGTGCCGACTCCCTCGACACCGTCGAGCTGGTGATGGCCCTCGAAGAAGAATTCGAGTGCGAGATCCCCGACGAAGAAGCCGAGAAGATCACCAGCGTTCAGCAGGCGATCGACTACGTCACCGCTCACCTCAAGAAGTAAGACTCCCGGAGCCTGCCTTGACCCGTCGCAGAGTCGTCGTAACCGGCCTTGGCGTCATTTCGCCGGTCGGCAATACCGTGGCTGAAGCTTGGGACGCCATTACCAACGGGCGTTCCGGCATCGGTGAAATCACCCGCTTCGATACCTCGTCCTTCCCGGTGAAGATTGCCGGTGAAGTGCGTGATTTCGATCTTGCGGCCTATCTTTCTCCGAAAGAGGCGCGCCGGATGGATGGCTTCATCCATTACGGCCTCGCTGCGGGCATTCAGGCTTTCCGTGATTCGGGCATCGAAGTCACCGATGCCAACGCCCACCGGATCGGTGTCAACATCGGTTCCGGTATCGGCGGCCTGCCCATGATCGAGGATACGCACAACGATTTCCTCGCCGGCGGCCCCCGCAAGATTTCCCCCTTCTTCATTCCCGGCACGATCATCAACATGATCTCCGGCAACCTGTCGATCATGTTCGGCCTCAAGGGCCCGAATCTGGCGGTGGTCACGGCCTGCACCACCGGCCTGCACGCCATCGGCATGAGCGCCCGGATGATCGAGTACGGCGACGCCGACGTGATGGTCTGTGGTGGCTCCGAGTCCACCGTGACGCCCTTGGCCGTTGGCGGCTTTGCTTCCGCCAAGGCCCTGTCCACCCGCAATGACGACCCGGCCACGGCCAGCCGTCCGTGGGACAAGGACCGCGACGGCTTCGTGCTGGGCGAAGGTGCCGGTGTGCTGGTGATCGAAGAATACGAACACGCCGTGAAGCGCGGTGCCCGCATCTATGCCGAGCTGGCTGGTTTCGGCATGAGCGGCGACGCCTATCACATGACCGCGCCGGATACCGACGGCCCCCGCCGCAGCATGGTCAGTGCCCTGCAGAATGCGGGTGTCAATCCGGACGAGGTGCAGTATGTCAATGCCCACGGCACCTCCACGCCGCTGGGTGACAAGAACGAGACCGAGGCCATTCGCCTCGCCTTCGGTGCCGATGTGGCCAAGAAGCTGGTGGTCAACTCCACCAAGTCCATGACCGGCCACCTCCTGGGCGGCGCGGGTGGCCTGGAATCGGTGCTGACGACCCTGGCGGTCTACAACCAGGTTTCTCCTCCGACCATCAACATCTTCGAGCAGGACCCGGACTGCGATCTGGACTACTGTGCCAACGTGGCCCGCCCGATGAAGATCGATGTGGCAGTAAAGAACAACTTCGGGTTTGGCGGCACCAACGGCACCCTGGTGTTCCGCAAGGTCTGAGGCGACGGGGTGGGCCGGGACGGATGAGGTTTTCCTGATCGGTCTGCCGGCATCTTCTTCGTGAGCGTCGTCGTCGAAGTCATTCGGCCGTCGCGGTCATGCACTCTCCTGATTCTGGGGGTGCATGCCGCGGCGGCTTTCTCATTTGTGCTGCTGCAGGATGGTGTCCGGAATGTCTGGGGCGCGCCGGTATGGGGCGTGCTGCTGCTCTCCCTGGCCTGGCTGTGCCGCCGACGTGGAGCGTGCGTCCGTCGCCTGGCTTTGCAGGAGGATGGAGGGCTATGCCTGGATCCCGGGCAGTCTGGAGAACGGACGGTCGGCCTGCTGCCGTCCTCGGTGGTGCTCGAGCGGGTGTTGTGGCTGACCTGGCGGGAACGGGGGTGTGGCGGTGCGATGATGCTGTGTGCCGACCAGTTCCTTCCGGAAGACTGGCGGCAGCTGCAGCGTTGGGCCCGGCTGCGGGGCCCGGCCCGGTTCGGTGTGGAGCCGGGGCCGGGGGGAGAGGGGCTCAGTTCCGCCCGCGACGTGGTTTGAGCACGGTGTCCCGGGCGCGGGGCAAGGTCTGCGGGTAGTCGCGGCTGAAGTGCAGGCCCCGGCTCTCCTTGCGCTTGAGGGCGCTACGGACGATCAGGTCGGCCGTCAACACCAGGTTGCGCAGCTCGATGAGGTCGTTGGAGATCCGGAAATGGCTGTAGAACTCCTCGATCTCCCGGGTCAGCAGGCGAATCCGGTGCTGTGCGCGTTGCAGGCGCTTGTTGGTGCGCACGATGCCCACGTAGTCCCACATGAAGCGCCGCAGCTCGTCCCAGTTGTGGGAGATCACGATGGCTTCGTCCGAGTCGGTGACCCGGCTCTCGTCCCACTGGGGCAGGGCGTCGGGCAGGGTGCGCGGCGAGCCGGCGATGTCGTGGGCGGCCGCTTCGCCGTACACCACGCACTCCAGCAACGAGTTGCTGGCCAGCCGGTTGGCGCCGTGCAGGCCGGTGCAGGCGGACTCGCCCACCGCGTAGAGTCCCGCCACACCGGTACGGGCGTGCAGGTCGGTGACGATGCCGCCACAGGAGTAGTGGGCTGCGGGCACCACCGGAATCGGCTGGCGGGTGATGTCGATACCCAGCTCGGCGCACCGCGCCAGGATGTTCGGGAAGTGCTCTTCCAGGAAGGCGGCGGGCTTGTGGCTGATGTCCAGGAAGACGCAGTCGAGGCCGTGCTTCTTCATCTCGAAGTCGATGGCGCGGGCCACCACGTCGCGGGGGGCAAGCTCTTCCCGTGGATCGTGTTCCGGCATGAAGCGGCTGCCGTCCGGGCGGCGCAATAGGCCACCTTCGCCACGTACGGCCTCGGAGATCAGGAAGGACTTGGCCTGCGGGTGGTAGAGGCAGGTGGGGTGGAACTGGATGAACTCCATGTTCGCCACCTGGCATCCGGCTCGCCAGGCCATCGCCACGCCGTCGCCGGTCGCGGTGTCGGGATTCGTGGTGTACAGATAGACCTTGCCGGTGCCGCCGGTAGCCAGCACCGTGTGGCGTGCCGCGAAGGTGATGACCTCGTCCCTGGCGATGTCGAGTACGTAGGCACCCAGGCAGCCCTCGCCGGGGCGGCCGATCTTGTCACCGATGATCAGGTCGACGGCGATGTGCTGCTCGAAGATGGTGATGTTCGGGTGGGCCCTGACCTGTTCGGTGAGGGTGGCCTGCACGGCGGCGCCGGTGGCATCGGCCACGTGGATCACCCGCCGGTGGCCATGGCCGCCTTCTCGGGTGAGGTGGTAACCGATCGCCGAGCTGGCATCCGCCGTGAAGGGGACGCCGTGGTCGATCAGCCAGCGGATGGCGCGTGGGCCGTTCTCCACCACGAAGCGGGTGGCGCTGTCGGAACACAGGCCGGCGCCGGCGGTATGGGTGTCTGCCACGTGGGCGTCGGTGCTGTCGGTCGGGTCCAGCACGGCGGCGATGCCGCCCTGGGCCCATGCGCTGGCGCTGTCTTCGAGGGAGCGTTTGGTGACCAGGGCAACCTTGTGGGTGTCGGCGAGGCGGAGAGCGATGGATTGTCCGGCAAGGCCACTGCCCAGGATGAGGACATCGAAAGCGGTCACTTCAGGGGGTTGCCGCAGAGGGCGATATTACGAAGCGGCGACTATAGCATGGGGTATCCGGCGTGCCGAAGTGCGCAAGCCCCCTCCGGCGACTGAACTATACGCAAGCCAGTGGGTCTAGAAGACACTTTGGCGAGGAAATCTTGGCTGTCGCGGTATACTCCGCGGTCGGTGGCCGGTCCGGTCACGGCAACGAAGGTTTACATTCCCCGACCATGAGTGATCGCGAAATTGACCAGCAACTGGTCGAGCGTGTGCAGCGAGGCGACAAGCAGGCCTTTGGCCTGCTTGTGACCAAGTATCAGCGCAAGCTCGCCCGGCTACTGTCGAGATTGATCCGAGACCCCGCTGAAGTGGAGGATGTTGCCCAGGAAACGTTCATCAAGGCTTATCGGGCCCTGCCGTCGTTTCGGGGGGACAGTGCGTTCTATACATGGCTCTACCGTATAGGGATCAACACCGCCAAGAATTACCTCGTATCCCAGGGCAGGCGCGCGCCCACGTCCACGGACTTCGACTCCGAGGAGGCGGAAACCTTCGAGGAGGGTGATCAGCTCCGCGACATCAATACGCCTGAACGGCTGATGATGACCAAGCAGATCGGTGAAACGGTCAATGTGGCCATGGAGGCGCTGCCTGAAGAATTGAGAACTGCGATCGTGCTGCGAGAGATCGAAGGTTTGAGTTACGAAGAGATCGCCACGATCATGGAGTGCCCGATCGGCACGGTCCGTTCGCGGATTTTCCGCGCACGGGAAGCTATTTCCGAGAAGCTCAAGCCGTTGCTCGATACGGCTCCGAACAAGAGGTGGTAAGACGATGAAAGAGAAAGTTTCTGCCCTGCTGGATGGCGCCCTCGACGAGACGGCTTCCGAGCGCATGCTGGATACCCTCAAGCGGGATCCTGCCCTGCGTCGGGACTGGGAGCGCTACAGCCTCATCGGTGACGTGATGCGGGACGAGCCTGTCCTGTCCGCCGATTTCACCAGCCGCCTGATGGCCGAGCTGGAGCAGGAGCCGACGGTGCTTGCGCCGGTCCGTGTCGAGCACCGCAATGGTTGGGTCCGTCATCTGATGCCCATCGCGGCTTCGGTGATGGGCGCAGCGGCGGTGGGTTGGGTGGCGATGATGCTCAACGGCGGCGGCGCGGCACCCGCGCCGACCCTGGCGGCGGTGAAAGCCCCCGCTCCGGCGGTGGCGGTGGTCGAGCCGGCCGTCTCGGCCCGCCTGGCCTCGGCCAGTGCCGAGCCCTCCGAGCGGGAATACCTGATCGCCCATCAGGCGATGGCTCCCTCGGCGGCGATGCCTGGCGTGGCCTATTACGTGCGTTCCGTTTCCGACACGCGGATGGCCGGCGAACGATGAAGCGCTTCCTGTGCTTTCTGGCACTGTGCTGGTCCTGTGTGGGCGCTGCGCTGGCCCAGGTTCCCACCGATCCCCTCAGCTGGCTCGGACGCATCTCCAGTGCGGCTCACAGGCTGAACTACACCGGCACCTTCACCTATCAGAGTGGCAAGCACGTCGAGACGTCGCGGATCACCCACATGGTGGACGCCGGTGGCGAGTATGAAAAGCTCGAGGCCCTGGATGGCAGCCCCCGTGAGGTGGTGCGCAACAACGATGAAGTCCAGTGCTTCCTCCCTGAGCAGAAATTGCTGATCGTGGATCAGTTCGGAGCCCGGCGCAGCTTTCCGGCGCGCCTGCCCAAGTCGCCCAGTGCGCTGGCAGAGCACTACCGGATCCGCAAGGGGGACGTGGCGCGGATCGCCGGAATGGAGAGCCAGCAGATCATCCTGGAGCCCAAGGACGACCTGCGCTTCGGCCACCATCTGTGGGCCGACATGGCCACGGGCCTGCTCTTGCGAGCCCGGCTGGTGAGCGAGAAGGGTGACAGCATCGAGCAGTTCGTGTTCACCGAAGTGCAGATCGGAGCGCCGATCGACCGAGACAAGCTCAAGCCGCGGTTTGCCAGCGCGCCCGACTGGAAGGTCGTCAATGCCCGCGGCAGTGACGTCAAGGTCGAGGACATCGGTTGGGGTTTCCGAAATACCATCCCGGGTTTTCGCCAGGTGGTGTCGGTGGCCCGCCAGGTCCGCAAGGATCGGGGCGAGGCTTATCACGTGGTCTTTTCGGACGGACTGGCCGCCATCTCCGTGTTCATCGAGCCCGAGCCGGGCAAGGGAACCGTGCAGAGCGGCCTGAGCTCCTCGGGCTCCTTCAACATCTACCGTCGCATGGTGGCGGAGCACCGGATCACCGTGCTGGGTGAAGTCCCGGCCCAGGCGCTGGTCCGCATCGCAGACGGTATCGAGCAGCGCAAGCGGTGATGCGGGTGACGGGGGTGGTCCGGCGTGTCGAGGAAGGCGATGCCTGGGTGGAGGTTGCGGTGGGCGGTGGCTGTGGTCGCTGCAATGAGCCGGGAGGCTGTGGTGGTGTGAATGTCGCGCGCCCGCTGGCCCTGCAGTCCACGAACGTGAAAGTCGCCAATCGCATCCAGGCGAGGCCGGGCGATACAGTGGCGGTCGTGGTCGACGATGGCGTGCCCCTGCGTGCCGCGCTTCTGGCCTACGGCTGGCCGGTCCTCGGGGTCATCGGTGGGGCGGCGGCGGGAACGCTGGCGGCTTCCCCGGGGCAGGGTGACCTGCTGGCCTCCCTGGGCGCCCTGGCGGGTGGGCTCGTGGCCTATCTGGCGGGTCGGGCCCGCAGCCGCAGGCAGGATGCCCCCCAGCTGCGTCTGGAGCGGCCGGATTTGACCGTGAGCGGAGGGTGTCCCCGATGAGTGCCCGGATCTTCAGGCAATGCCTTGCCTCGATCCTCTTCCTTGTCGCCGCATTGCCTGCGATGGCGCGCGACCTGCCCGACATCGCCGGTCTGGCGGAGCGTCAGGGCTTGGCGGTCGTCAATATCAGCTCGACGCAGGCGGTCAAGGCAACGCGCTCCGGCGTGCCGAACATGGATGAGGATGATCCCATGTTCGATTTCTTCCGCCGCTTCATTCCCCGTCATCCTTCCGTTCCGCGCGGTGAGCCGCCGGACAATCGCTCCCTCGGTTCGGGCTTTATCGTCTCCAGCGACGGATATGTGCTGACCAATGCCCATGTGGTGGACGGAGCCGACGAGATCATCGTCAAGCTCACCGACAAGCGAGAGTTCCGGGCCCGGGTGATGGGGGCGGATCCGCGCACCGACGTGGCCCTGCTCAAGATCGATGCGACGGGCCTGCCCCGCGTGGTGCTCGGGGATCCCGACAAGCTGAGGGTGGGGGACTGGGTGGTGGCCATCGGGTCGCCCTTCGGCTTCGAGAACTCCGTGACGGCGGGCATCGTCAGCGCCAAGGGGCGGTCCTTGCCGCAGGAGAATTTTGTGCCCTTCATCCAGACTGACGTGGCCATCAACCCGGGCAACTCCGGCGGCCCGCTGTTCAACCTGAAGGGCGAGGTGGTGGGTATCAACTCGCAGATCTACAGCCGGACCGGTGGTTTCATGGGCTTGTCCTTCGCCATCCCCATCGATGTGGCGATGGACGTCCAGAATCAGCTGCGCGCCAGCGGGCGGGTCCAGCGTGGTCGCATCGGGGTGGCGATCCAGGAGGTGTCCCGTGAACTGGCCGACAGCTTCAAACTAAGCAAGCCAGTGGGCGCCTTGGTCAGCTCGGTGGAGAAGGGCAGTCCGGCCGACAAGGCCGGCTTCGAGCAGGGCGACATCGTGCTGACCTTTGACGGCAAGTCCGTCTCCGTATCGTCCGACCTGCCGCGTATCGTGGGTTCCACCCGACCGGGCCACAAGGCGGCGGTGCAGGTCTGGCGGCGCGGAGCGGCCAGGGACCTCAGCGTGGTCGTGGCGGAGCTGCCCGATGACAAGCAGCGGAAGGTGGTGTCGCGGGCCCCCCGGCCCGAACCGGCGGCCGCCAACAAGCTCGGCATCACCGTGGTGGCTCCGAATGCGGAGCAGCGCAAGGACGGCCGTTTCAGTGATGGCGGTGTGGTGGTGGATACCCTGCGCAGCGCTTCGGCCCGGGCCTCCGAGATCCAGTCCGGTGACGGCATCCTGGCGCTGGTCAATAAGGGTGTGCGCACCGACATCCGCTCGGTGGACCAGTTCAACCGGGTCGTGGCAGGCCTCGAGTTCGGCCAGAGCGTGACCCTGCTGGTGGCCCGCGGTGATTTCCAGACCTTCGTGCCGGTGCGTACCCTTGAGCGCTGAACGCCAGCTCACCGTCCTGAGCCGGGAGTGGTGCCACCTGTGCCATGACCTGATCGAGGCGCTCAAGCCCCTGCAGGCCGAGTTCGGCTTCGGGGTGCAGGTGGTGGACGTGGATGCGGACGAAGCCCTCGAGGCACGCTGGAACGAGCTGGTGCCCGTGTTGCTGGAAGGCGAGGTGGAGATCTGCCATCACTTCCTTGACGAGGGCGCGGTTCGTGCTCATTTCCAGCGTATCGGTTAGAATCCAAGTCTTTGCCGGCAAACAAAATTTATCAGGGTGCCCTTCGGCACCCTTTTTCATGGCTCATATGAAACAACCCCCTGTCCCGCAGTCCTCGTTGCCCCCCACCGGGGCGTCGATGCGCCTGGGGCGGCCCGGTGCGTACTGATATGCAACACATCCGAAATTTCTCGATCATCGCCCACATCGACCACGGTAAATCCACCCTGGCCGACCGGATCATCCAGCTCTGTGGCGGCCTCTCCTCGCGGGAGATGGAAGCCCAGGTGCTCGACTCGATGGACATCGAGCGTGAGCGCGGCATCACCATCAAGGCCCAGACGGCGGCGCTCAATTACCGGGCGCGGGACGGCCAGATCTACAACCTGAACCTCATCGACACTCCGGGGCACGTGGACTTCTCCTATGAGGTGTCCCGCTCCCTGGCGGCCTGCGAAGGCGGCCTGCTGGTGGTGGATGCCTCCCAGGGTGTCGAGGCCCAGACCGTGGCCAACTGCTACACGGCCCTCGATCAGGGCGTCGAAGTGGTGCCGGTGCTCAACAAGATGGACCTGCCGCAGGCCAACCCGGACGGCGCCAAGCAGGAGATCGAGGACGTCATCGGCATCGACGCGACCGACGCCATCCCGTGCTCCGCCAAGACCGGCATGGGCGTGGAGGACATCCTCGAGGCGGTGATCGCCCGCATCCCGCCGCCCAAGGGCGACCCGGATGCCCCCCTCAAGGCGCTGATCATCGACTCCTGGTTCGACAACTACGTCGGCGTGGTGATGCTGGTGCGCGTGGTGGATGGCACCCTCAAGCCCAAGGACAAGATCATGTTCATGTCCACCGGCGTGCAGCAGTTGTGCGAGCAGGTCGGTGTGTTCACGCCCAAGTCCCAGCAGCGCGAGACCCTGTCGGCGGGGCAGGTGGGCTTCATCATTGCCGGCATCAAGGAACTGAAGTCCGCCAAGGTGGGCGACACCATCACCCTGGCCAACAGCAAGGCCGAGGAGCCCCTGGCCGGCTTCAAGGAGATCAAGCCCCAGGTGTTCGCCGGCCTCTACCCGGTGGAGTCGAACGAATACGACCAGCTGCGCGAGTCCCTCGAGAAGCTGCGCCTCAACGATGCCTCGCTGCAGTTCGAACCGGAAGTCTCCCAGGCCCTCGGCTTCGGCTTCCGTTGCGGCTTCCTGGGCCTGCTGCACATGGAGATCGTGCAGGAGCGTCTGGAGCGTGAGTTCGACATGAACCTCATCACCACGGCGCCCACCGTGGTTTACGAGGTGCTGATGAAGGATGGCACCGTCGAGCAGATCTCCAATCCGTCCCGGCTGCCCGACCTGTCCAAGATCGAGGAGGTGCGCGAGCCCATCATCAAGGCCACCATCTTCCTGCCCCAGGAGTACGTGGGCTCGGTGATCACCCTGTGCAACCAGAAGCGCGGGGCCCAGGTGGACATGCTCTACCACGGCCGTCAGGTGCAGCTGATCTACGACATGCCGATGAACGAAGTGGTCATGGACTTCTTCGACAAGCTCAAGTCCGTGTCCCGGGGCTATGCATCCCTCGATTACGAGTTCAAGGAACACCGCGCAGCCGATCTGGTCAAGCTGGACGTGCTGGTCTCCAGCGAGAAGGTCGATGCCCTGTCCATCATCGTGCACCGGGCCAACTCCCAGTACCGTGGCCGTGAGTTGGTGGCCAAGCTGCGCGAGCTGATCCCGCGCCAGATGTTCGACGTGGCCATCCAGGCCGCCATCGGCTCCAACATCGTGGCCCGCGAGACCATCAAGGCCCTGCGCAAGAACGTGCTGGCCAAGTGCTACGGCGGTGACATCACGCGGAAGAAGAAGCTCCTCGAGAAGCAGAAGGAGGGCAAGAAGCGGATGAAGCAGGTCGGCAACGTCGAGATTCCGCAGGAGGCCTTCCTGGCTGTGCTGCGGGTGGATGAAGGTAAATAAGCCGGCACTGCCGGCTCCAGGAGTGAGCGCGTGAATTTTGCTTTGATTCTTTTCGTCCTGCTGGTGGTCAGCGGCGTGTTGTGGGCGCTGGACCATTTCGTGGCCAGCAAGCGCCGTTCGGTCGGAGCCAAGTCGCCCTGGTGGGTGGAGTACGGCGCGAGTTTCTTCCCGGTGATCCTGGTGGTGTTCTGCTTGCGCTCCTTCGTCGTCGAGCCTTTCAAGATCCCGTCGGGCTCGATGATCCCGACCCTGCTGGTGGGGGATTTCATCCTGGTCAACAAGTGGACCTATGGCATCCGCCTGCCGGTGATCAACAAGAAGATCATCGAGGTGAACCAGCCCAAGCGTGGCGATGTGATGGTCTTCCGTTTTCCGGGTGACCCCTCCCTCGACTACATCAAGCGGGTGGTCGGCCTGCCCGGCGACAAGGTCGAGTACATCGACAAGAAGCTGACCATCAATGGCCAGCCGATGCCCCAGCAGGAGGCCGGTGATTACCTCCACGCCGATCGTCTCTACTACTCGAGCCGCTTCACCGAGAAGCTCGGTGAGGTGGAGCACCACATCATCACCGACAAGGACGCACCCGCCTTCGTCTCCCAGGTGACGCCCTACGCCTTCCGCGAGAACTGCACCTATACTAGCCGGGGCGTTTCCTGCACAGTGCCGCAGGGGCATTACTTCATGATGGGCGACAACCGGGACGGCAGTTTCGACAGCCGGGGCTGGGGCTTCGTCCCTGAGCAGAACATTGTTGGCAAGGCCTTCTTCATCTGGTTCAATTTCAGTGATCTCAAACGCATAGGCAGCTTCCATTGATCATGACACGCAAAAGTCAGGCCGGACTGAGCCTCATTGGAACCATGTTCGTCGGGGTGGTGCTGGCGGCCGTCGTGCTGCTGGGCCTCAAGCTGATTCCCGTGTTCAGCGAGTTCTTCGGCGTCAAGCGCGCCATCGCGGCGGTGGCCGCCGAGGCGGACCCCCAGACGGCCACCGTGCCTCAGCTGCGCATGGCCTTTTCGAAGCGGGCCATGGTGGATGAGGTCACCAGCGTCAGTGCCACCGACCTGGACATCACCAAGGAGAACGGCCAGATCGTCATCTCCGTCGAGTACAGCCGAAAAGTGCCCCTGTTCTCCGGGGTCAGCCTGTTGTTCGATCTGTCGGCGAGCAGTGCCGGCAGCGCAGTCAAATGAAACTTGAAGGACTGCAGCGGGCCATCGGTTACCAATTCGCCCGCCCGGAGCTGTTGAAGCAGGCGCTGACCCACCGCAGCTTCGGATCGCCCCACAACGAGCGCCTCGAGTTTCTTGGCGACAGCGTGCTCAACTGTGTCACCGCGATTGCCCTGTTCGACCGCTTCACCGACCTGCGTGAGGGGGACCTCTCCCGTCTGCGGGCCAACCTGGTGCGCCAGGAGGCCCTGCACCGGGTGGCCGACAGCCTGCAGCTGGGTGATTACCTGAGCCTCGGCGAGGGGGAGCTGAAGAGCGGCGGCCACCGCCGCCCGTCCATCCTGGCCGATGCCCTCGAGGCCATCTTCGCTGCGGTGTATCTGGATGCGGGCTTCGAAGCGGCCCGTTCGGTGATCGACAGGCTGTATGCCCCGGCGCTGGCCGAGCTTGATCCGGCCCGTGCCCTGAAGGACCCCAAGACCGCCCTGCAGGAATGGCTGCAGGGGCGGCGCATGCCCTTGCCCCGCTACAGCCTGGCGGCGACCCGGGGCGAAGCCCATCAGCAGGAGTTCGAGGTCGAGTGCGAGATCACCGGCCTCGGCCTCAAGACCCGTGGCAATGGCGTCAGCCGCCGTGCCGCCGAACAGCAGTCCGCCCAGCGGGCGCTGGAACTTCTTCCCAAGCAATGACCGAATCCACTACCCCTGCCGACCAGCCTGCCCGTACCGGCTTTGTGGCCATCGTCGGCCGCCCCAATGTCGGCAAGTCGACCCTGCTCAACCGCCTGATCGGCCAGAAGATCAGCATCGTCTCCCGCAAGGCCCAGACCACCCGGCACCGGGTCACCGGCGTGCTCACCGAGGGCCAGGCCCAGTTCATCTTCGTGGACACGCCGGGTTTCCAGACCCGTCACAAGAACGCCCTCAACCGGGCCATGAACCGCACAGTGACCCAGGTGCTGGCCGACGTGGACCTGGTGCTCTTCGTGATCGAGAGCGGTCGCTACGGCCCCGATGATGAACAGGTGACCAAGTTGCTGCCCGAAGGCGCCAAGGTCATCCTGGTGATCAACAAGGTCGATCTGCTCGAGGACAAGGCCCGCCTGCTGCCCTTCCTGCAGAAGATGAGCGCCGTCTATCCGTTCGCCGAGATCGTGCCGGTGAGCGCCGAGAAGGGCCGCAACACCGACCAGCTGGTGAAGGCCGCCGAGCCCTACCTGCCGGAAGGCGAATGGATCTTCGACGAAGACGACATCACCGATCGCAGCGAGCGCTTCCTTGCCGCCGAGTTCATCCGTGAGAAGCTGTTCCGCCAGCTGGGCGAGGAGCTGCCTTATGGCATGACCGTCGAGATCGAGAAGTTCGAGGCCGAGGCCGGCCTGCGCCGCATCCATGCGGCGGTGATCGTGGACAAGTCCGCCCACAAGGCGATGGTCATCGGCAAGGGGGGCGAACGCCTCAAGCGGATCGGCACCGAAGCCCGCCTCGAGATGGAGAAACTCTTCGACTCCAAGGTGTTCCTGGAGGTGTGGGTCAAGGTCAAGAGTGGCTGGGCCGATGACGAGCGTGCCATCAAGAGCCTGGGCTACGAGTAAGCCTGCGGAGAGATACGCCCGGTGAGTGCCAGGCAGCGGGTCGACCAGCAGCCGGGCTTCGTGCTGCACAGCTATCCCTACCGGGAGACCAGCCTGATCGTCGAGGTCTTCAGCCGTGACCATGGCCGTATCGGCCTGGTTGCCAAGGGGGCCCGGCGTCCCATGTCCCAGCTGCGGGGCGTGCTGATGGCCTTCCAGCCCCTCTTCATCGACTGGAGCGGCGGCGGCGAGATGAAGACCCTGGTGCGCGCCGAATGGCAGGGCGGGCAGCCCCTGCTGGGCGGCCAGGCGCTGCTCTGTGCCTACTACCTCAACGAATTGCTGATGCGCCTGCTGCCCCGCGAGGATGCTCATCCAGCCCTTTACCGGGCCTATGGCGAGGCCCTGCGCGCCCTGGCTGCCGACGAATCCCGGGAGCTCGTGCTGCGCCGCTTCGAGCTAGCCATGCTGCAGGAGCTGGGCTATGGACTCGAACTCGAGTCCGACTGCGATGGCAGGCCTGTCCGGCCCGACTCGCGCTACGCCTATATAATCGAACGCGGCGCGGTGCCCCTGGATGCCTACGAGGTCGAGGACGACGGTTCCGTGGTGTCGGGCCAGACCCTGCTCGACATGGCTCATGGCGAGTTCCGCAACCCGGAATCCCTGGCCGGCAGCAAGGCCTTGATGCGCCGCCTGATCCAGCATTACCTCGGCGGGCAGGTGCTCCAGTCCCGCCGTGTCTTCACCGAATTGCTAGCCTATCCCGGAGAGAGCTCTTGATCGAACTCGGCGTTAACATCGACCACGTCGCCACCCTGCGCCAGGCCCGCCGCACCTGGGAGCCCGACCCTTGCTGGGCTGCCGTCGAGGCCCACCTTGGCGGGGCCGATGGCATCACCGTGCATCTGCGCGAAGATCGCCGCCACATCCAGGACGCCGATGTGCGCAAGCTGAGCGAGCTGACCCAGATCAAGCTCAACCTCGAGATGGCCGCCACCGACGAGATGGTCGGCATCGCCTGCGCGATCCGCCCGCAGATGGCGATGTTCGTGCCGGAGGGGCGCCACGAGGTGACCACCGAAGGCGGCCTCGACATCGTCTCCCAGGAGGCCCGCCTGAAAGACGCGGTGGCCCGTCTGGCCGAGCATGGCATCACCGTGAGTGTCTTCATCGATGCCGAACTGGCCCAGGTGGAGGCCGCCGCGCGCATCGGAGCCCGGGTCTGCGAGATCCATACCGGCCCCTACGCCCATGTCTTCCATGACGCCGGGCGGGATGCCGAAAGCCCGGCCGTGCTGGCCGAGGTGGCCAAGATCCGTGCCGCCGGCTCGGCCATCCGCCAACTGGGCATGCGCTTCAATGCCGGTCATGCCCTCAACTACTACAACGTCCAGCCGATCGCCCGGCTGCCGGGCATCCGCGAACTGCACATCGGCCATTCCATCGTCAGCCGTTCCGTGTTCACCGGCCTGCGCGAGGCCGTGCGCGAGATGAAGCGCCTGATGCGCGAGGCCGCCGAGCAGGGCGACGTCGCGTGATCCATGGGCTTGGCACCGACATCGTGCGGATTGCCCGCATGGACGAGGCGCTGGCCCGCCATGGAGAGCGCTTCGCCTGGCGCATCCTGCACGAGCAGGAGCGCGAAGCCTTCAGCGCGTCCCGGCTGCCGGGCCGTTTCCTGGCCAAGCGCTTTGCCGCCAAGGAAGCCTTCGGCAAGGCGCTGGGCACCGGCGTGGCTGCGCCGGCCACCCTGCACGCGGTCCGCGTCGGCCACGATGCCCTGGGCAAGCCCCTGTTCGAATACACCCCGGAGCTGGAGGCCTACCTCCGGGAACGGGGCCTCGCGGCCCATCTGAGTCTGTCCGACGAAACCGACTACGTCGTCGCCTTTGCCGTCATCGAGAAGTCATGAAGCCATCCCACGCCCTGCCGGGCCCCGTCATGCTCGACGTGGCCGGCCACGAACTCAGCGCCGAGGAGCGGGAAGTCCTGCAGCACCCGCTGGTTGGCGGTGTCATCCTGTTCGCCCGCAACTATGCCGAGCCCGAACAGCTACGGGCCCTGACTGCCGCGATCCGTGCCGCGCGGCCCGAACTCATCATCTCGGTAGACCACGAAGGCGGTCGGGTACAGCGCTTCCGCGAAGGTTTCACCCGCCTGCCCGCGATGCGTCGCCTGGGCGAGGCCTGGGCCCTCGATCCGGCCTTCGGCCGATCCTGCGCCCGTCAGGCCGGGCTGGTGTTGGCGGCCGAGCTGCGGGCCCATGGGGTCGATCTCAGCTATGCACCGGTGCTGGATCTGGACTACGGCGTCAGCAGCGTGATCGGCGACCGGGCCTTCCACCGCGAGCCGGCCGTGGCCACCGAGCTGGCCCGGGAGGTCATCACCGGTCTGACCCAGGCTGGCCTGCGTGCCGTCGGCAAGCACTTTCCGGGGCATGGCGCGGTGGAGGCCGACTCCCACGTGGCGATCCCCGTGGATGGGCGTGATTTCGACGCCGTGTGGGCCGAGGACATCGTGCCCTTTCGCCTGCTGGCCGGCGAACTCGGTGGGGTGATGCCTGCCCATGTCATCTTCGAGCGCATCGACGCCCGGCCGGCGGGCTTCTCCCCGTTCTGGCTGCAGGATGTGCTGCGCGGCCGGCTGGGCTTCCAGGGGGTGATCTTCAGCGACGACCTGACCATGGAAGGCGCCAGCGTGGTGGGCGGCATCCGCGAGCGGGCCGCCGCCGCCCATGGGGCCGGGTGCGACATGGTGCTGGTGTGCAACCGCCCGGAGCTCGCCATCGAGCTGCTGGACCACTGGCGGCCCGAGGTCGGGGCCGATAGCCAGGCGCGCATCCACGCCCTGCGGCCGAAGCCGGGCAGCGCGCCGACCGATCCGCAGACCCTGGCCGGCTGGGCGACCTACACCGACGCCCGCGCCGCCATCCTGTCCCTCGTCTGAGCCGGGCACGCCAGCGTGGCCTTCGACGCCAAAGCTTTCCTGCGCACCCTCACCGAGGAGCCCGGGGTCTACCGCATGATCGGCGCCGACGAGACGGTGCTCTATGTCGGCAAGGCCAAGAACCTCAAGCGGCGGGTGTCCTCGTATTTCCAGCGCACCCAGCTGAGCCCCCGCATCGCCATCATGGTGGGGCAGGTGGAACGGGTGGACATCACCGCCACCCGTTCCGAGGCCGAGGCCCTGATCCTCGAGAACAACCTCATCAAGAGCCTCGGGCCGAAGTACAACATCCTGTTCCGGGACGACAAGTCCTACCCCTACATCGCCCTGTCGGGGGGTGACTTCCCCCAGATCTACTATCACCGGGGCGGCTTCAGGAAGGGTGTGCGCTATTTCGGGCCCTTTCCCAACTCCTGGGCGGTGCGCGAGAGTCTGCACCTGATGCAGAAGATCTTCCGCCTGCGGACCTGTGAGGACACCACCTTCGCCAACCGTTCGCGGCCCTGCCTGCTGCACCAGATCCAGCGCTGCACCGGGCCCTGCGTGGGGTTGATCGACAAGGAGGCCTATGCCGCCGACGTGCAGCTGGCCAGCCTGTTCCTCAACGGCCGCCATGGGGACGTGGTGGATGACCTGTCGCGGCGCATGCAGGCCGCCTCCGATGCGCTGGCCTTCGAGAAGGCCGTGGTGTACCGGGACCAGATCCGCAACCTGCAGGCGGTGCTGCACAAGCAATTCGTCGAGAGCGCCAAGGACGAGGACGTGGATGTGCTGGCGGCGGTGGAGCAGGGGGGAGCAGTGTGCGTCAACCTGGCCATGATCCGCGGCGGCCGCCATCTGGGCGACCGTCCTTTGTTCCCCAGCAACGCCCAGGGCTGCACGCCCCTGGACGCACTGGTGGCCTTCGTCGAGCAGCACTACCTGGAGCAGCCGCTGCCCGGCAAGATCCTGGTCAACCTCGAGCCCGGTGCCATACGTGAAGCCCTGGAGGCGCTGGTCGAAGGGAAGGCGCCGGTGATGGCCGCCCGCTACGAGAACGAGCGGGCCTGGATGGGCATGGCCGAGAACAACGCCAGCCTGGCCCTGCTGGCCCGCGAGCAGACCGCATCCCGCGGCGAGCAGCGCCTGGAGGCCTTGCGCGATGCCCTGGGCCTGGCCGATACACCGAGCCGCATCGAGTGCTTCGACATCTCCCACACCATGGGCGAGGCCACCGTGGCGTCCTGCGTGGTGTGGGACGGCAAGGCCATGAAGAAGTCCGAGTATCGCCGCTACAACATCACCGGCATCACCGAGGGCGATGACTACGCGGCCATGCGCCAGGCCTTGACCCGGCGCTACGAGAAGGTGGCGGCCGGGGAGGGCGTGCGTCCCGACCTGATCCTCATCGACGGCGGTAAGGGGCAGATGGGGGTGGCCAAGGAGGTGCTGGCCGAACTCGGGCTGGACATCATGATGTTCGGCGTGGCCAAGGGCGAGAGCCGCAAGCCGGGCCTCGAGGAGCTGGTCTTCCCCGACGGGCGGGACCCGGTGCACATGCGCCCCGATGCGCCGGCCCTCCACCTGATCCAGGAGATCCGCGACGAAGCCCACCGCTTCGCCATCACGGGCCACCGTGCGCGCCGCGCCAAGACTCGCAACACCTCGCGCCTGGAGGACATCGCCGGGGTGGGGCCGACCCGCCGGCGCAAGCTGCTGGCCGCCTTCGGTGGCATGGATGGCGTGAGGAAAGCCACGGTCGAGGATCTGTGCCGTGTGGAAGGCATCAACCGGCATCTCGCCGAACAGATATACAATGCGTTGCGATAGCCCGCGAACGCCGACATGCCTCTCAATATCCCCAACACCCTGACCTGGGCGAGAATCGCCCTGATCCCCTTTTTCGTCGGCATCTACTACGTCCCGGATCATCTCATGCTGCCCGAGGACAAGAACCTGATCGCCACATTGACCTTCGTCGCCGCGGCAGTCACCGACTGGTTCGACGGCTACCTGGCGCGCACCCTGGGGCAGACCTCGGCCTTCGGGGCCTTCCTCGATCCGGTCGCCGACAAGCTGATGGTGGCGGCAGCGCTGATCGTCCTGGTGCATCTCGGCCGGGTGGACTCCCTCATCGCCCTGGTCATCATCGGCCGCGAGATCACCATCTCGGCCCTGCGGGAATGGATGGCCAAGGTGGGGGCGGCGGGCAGCGTGGCGGTCGCCTTCGTGGGCAAGCTCAAGACCGCGGCGCAGATGTCGGCGATCCCCTTGCTGCTCATCCAGGTGCCGGTACTGGGGATGGACAGCATCGCCCTCGGTACCGTGCTGATCTACGTGGCGGCGGTGCTGACCCTCTGGTCGATGGGCTATTACATGCGCTGTGCCTGGCCCGAGTTGATGAAGCGGAGTCGATGATCGAATTTCACGCTTGACAGTCCAAGATTAATCTCTATAATGACGGTCTTCCAAGCGGCAGTAGCTCAGTTGGTAGAGCGCAACCTTGCCAAGGTTGAGGTCGAGAGTTCGAGACTCTTCTGCCGCTCCAGATTTCAAAAAGAAGCCTGGCTTCTTTTATAGCTTCACGGCGCGATAGCAAAGCGGTTATGCACCGGATTGCAAATCCGTGTAGGTCGGTTCGACTCCGGCTCGCGCCTCCAGGTGTAGAACAAAGCGGCAGTAGCTCAGTTGGTAGAGCGCAACCTTGCCAAGGTTGAGGTCGAGAGTTCGAGACTCTTCTGCCGCTCCAGAATGCAACGGGGAAAACGCTGATTCGAGAGAATCCGTTTTCCCCGTTTTCTTTTTGTGTCCCTGTTCTGCCTGTCGCCTCTTCCGTGCTGTCGCACGGCTGCAAGCAGTCTGTCGTCAGCATGTCACGCATGTGTCTCAGGATTGCCCCCATCGCCGGGCCCCGGCAGGAGGACATCCATGACCCGCTTTTTCGATCTGCTCGCCCGCAAGCTGTGTCATTCCCTGCTCGGTGCCGGTACGGCCGCCTTTCTGCTTGATGATCCCTGGCAGGTGACCCTGTTCGTCCCCGACATCCCCTCAGACGGGGCGGCAGTTGGTCCGGATCGCTGCGACGTGCTGTCTGGCCCCGGGGAGTTTCTGCGCGCCTGAAGGCGGCCCACTGAGGTCAGGATTGAGTATCATCCCCGCCTCTGCCGGTTCGTGCGCCGGCTTACGGGATCTGAAGGGCGGGTGTGAACGTGGTGGGGTTTTCGGTTCTGATGGCGACCTATGGGCGCGACAATCCGGCCTATCTGGCCGAAGCGCTGGAAAGCCTCGCGCACCAGGCCGTGCCGCCCGATGAAGTGATCCTGGTGGAGGACGGACCCATCGGCCCCGGCCTGCGTGAGGTCATCGAGGCCTGGCGTGGCCGCCTGCCTCTGGTCTCGGTGGTGATGCCCGCCAATGTCGGACTGGCCCGGGCGCTCAACGAGGGCCTGCGTCATGCCCGCCATGCGCTGGTGGCGCGCTTCGACAGTGACGATGTGGCCGAGCCGGACCGTTTCGTCCGGCAGTTGGCGGCCTTTGCGGAGGGAGGGGTGGATGTGCTCGGCGGCTGGGCGCTGGAGATCGATGCGGCCGGGGTGCCCGGCCGTGTCCGGCGCATGCCACAGGGCCATGCCGAGATCCTCGACAGCCTGTGGGCCTGCCCGCTGATCCATCCGACCGTGATGTTCCGACGCGAACCGATCCTGGTGCTGGGCGGCTATCGCACCGATCTGCGGCGCAGCGAAGATTATGACCTGTGGTTCCGCTGCGCGAAGGCCGGGCTGCGCTTTGCCAACCTGCCGGAGGTGTTGATCCGGCATCGCTTCGATGCCAGCAGCCACCTGCGCCACGCCTTCCGGGATGCCCTGGAGAGGGCGCTCACCGGCTATCGGGGGGCCGCGCTGATCGGCCTGCCTCTGTGGAAGCGCCTGGCCTGCTTCGTCCCGCTGTTCCGTTCCATGCTGCCGATGGCCTTGCGGCATCCGGCCTATCGGCTGCTCTCCCGCTTCGATCCGCGCCGCCGCAGCGCCTGAGAGGGGGCTGATTCAGGCTTAGTGAAGGTCTTCCTTGTCCGGCGGAACGGGGAGGACGGGGATGCCTTCCTCGATCAGCTCAATCATGTCGGAGGTCTTGGCCTGACCACGGATGGGGCGCTCTTCGGCGTCGCCGTGGTGGATTCGACGGGCTTCCTCGACGAAGCGCTCGCCCACGTCTTCGGATCGGCTGGCCGCCTGGCGCAGGGCCTCGATCAGACGCCGGGCAATGACCTGGGGGTCTGGTGCGGGGGGCGTCACCGGGGTCGAATGGGACGAGGTCTGTACGTAGGGGGCGGACGGCAGGCGCCGGATGGCGCTGGAGCCACAGTGCGGACAGCTCACCAGGCCTGCGGCCAACTGCTGCTCGAAGGCGTCGCTGGAGGCGAACCAGGCTTCGAAACGATGCTCGCGGTCACAGCTCAGGTCGAGGACGATCACGATGGGAGGGGCTCCATCCTGGCTGTGCCGTTGGGCGCAAGGCTTGCGCTGGCGGATCCCGACGTAGGGGATGTCAAACTTGGGCAGCCCCCAATCCTGAGGAGCCAGTCGGAATCCGGCGCCACTCGTTTCAATTGGCGTCTCATATCTTTCCCTCCGATCAAATCTTGATGATGGTGTCGCTGTAGAGCGCCACCAGAGGATCATGGGTCATCAGCCGCATGGGTTCGACAAGTGCCTGAGCTACCAGGAGGCGGTCAAACGGATCCTGGTGGTGGGCAGCGAGGTCTTCAACCGCCACGGCATGTTCTGCCTCGATTGCCAGGAAGCGGTAGCCGGACTCGCCGAAGTAGCGCACGGCGTCCTGGCTGGATATGGGCATGTCGCCCCGGCCCAGGGCGTGCTTGATGGCGATCTCCCAGACGCTGGCAGCGCTGATCCAGATTGTCGTCTTCGGCGACTGGATCAGTTCCCGCGCCTTATGCGACAGCTTCGGGCTGTCGGTGAGCGCCCACAAGGCAACCTGGGTGTCCAGCAGCAGGTTCAAGCTTGCGCCCTGCCCATGAACAGCCGGGCCACTTCTTCGTTATGGATGTCGATGGTATCCGGTACCTCAAACTTGCCTTTCGCAACTCCGATGCGCTGCCCGACCGGCACCGTATCGATTGGAACCAGCTTGGCGGCGGGGCGGCCATTTCGGGCGATGACGATTTCACGCTCCTGGCCTTGCTCGATGGCCTCCACCAGACGGGACAGCGAAGACTTGGCTTGCAGCATATTGACGGATTGCATGACCTGCTCCAGAAACAATGAAGTTAGTCTAGTCTGGCTAATAATCAAGGGCAAGCAAGCGGGAGGGGGCGGGGTTGGTCAGCTGATTCCTGTGTTGGACGGCGACATCGTGGTTGCGATTGACGGCAAGACCCGCCGACGCAGCACGACCAAGGCTGAAGCGAAGCCGTTGCGCCTGGTCAGCGCATTTGCCGCCGATATTGGACGGGTGCTCGGGCAGACGGCAAGCGCCGAGAAGTCCAGCGAGACTCGCTTGAAGTACGGTTGTCACTTTGTTGTCACCCCCTCGCCATCAAAGCAAAACACCCTGCATCCGGAGAGTGCAGGGTGTTGATTTCACAGCTTGAGATGTCCGGCTTCTCTGCAACTACTCAAACAAGATTGCTTCAATTCTGGCCAGGGCTTCATCGACGATGTACTGCGGCACCGATTCCTTAAGGCGCACGTTCCGCGCCCGCCAATCCAGCGACTTCAACTGGTGACAATGCACTGCACCTTGGGTGTCGGTGCCAGCTCCCACCAGCGTGACTACCGTCCCATAGGTACGCGCAGCGGCAGCGGCTCCCTGCGAAATCGGGCAAATCATCGCCAGCCCTTGCTGATTGAAGACCTTGCCGCTCAGAACAAGGCCGAAGTGCGGGCCTTTCATCTCTCGACCAGAAGACGGATCGAAATCAAGATGAACGATGTCGCCACGGTTCGGCAGATACGCCATCAGCCGTTCTCCAGCCCAACCGAGGGCATCTCATCCCAACCTTCGACACGAGGGAGCCCTTGCGGCATTTCTGCCATCAGGTCGGCCAGCTTGTAACGCGGGCGCGTAGGCGCCTCCACCGTCATTTTGTTGCCCAGGAGATGAAGTTCCACCTGGGAGCCTTCGCCCAGACCGTTCTGGTCGATAAACGCCTTGGGCACCGTCATCACAAGTGAGCCACCGGCTTTGCGCAGAGTTTGAAGCATACGAACCTCCGATCAATCTCAAGTCCTACTCTAGTATGACTTTATGTTTTATTCAAGTAGGACATTTGGCGCTGCGATTATGAAGCCCGTTTGGCCAACTGTAGGCCAGCGACTACCTGAGAGACAATCAGCGGCTGTCATTTTGTTGTCAACCCTCCACCACAAAAGCACAACGCCCTGCAGTCAGTAAGCGCAGGGCGTTGTTTTTTTAGCGGTATTTCTGGTGCCCGGAACGGGACTCGAACCCGTAAGGCTTGCGCCGGCGGATTTTAAGTCCGCTGTGGTTACCGATTTCACCATCCGGGCCTGGCCGGGGCTCAGCGCGTAGGCTGCTCCGGCAGGGTGATGTTCACCTCGAGGATCTCGCAGTTGTCCTGCTTCTCGAGCTGGACCTTGATGTCGTCCACGCCCACATTGACGTACTTGGAGATCACCTCGATGAGCTCCCGCTGCAGGGCCGGCAGGAAGTCCGGGGCCCGGTTGGTGGTGCGCTCGTGGGCAATGATGAGGGACAGGCGCTCCTTGGCGACGGAGGCCGTCTTCGGCTTGGAGCCAAAAAAATAGGAGAGGAGGGACATCTCACTTGCCTCCGAACAGGCGCTTCAGGATGCCGGGCTTCTCGTAGGCGACAAAGCGCAGCGGACGGTCTTCATCAAGGAAGCGGGCCACCACGTCCTGGTAGGCCGTGGCCACGTCGCTGTCCTTGAGGTGGATGGCCGGGGTGCCCTGGTTGGAGGCCTGAAGCACGTCGTCGGATTCGGGGATCACGCCGATCAGCGGGACCCGCAGCAGCTCCTGCACATCCTTGTAAGAGAGCATCTCGCCTTCTTCCACCCGCTTCGGCGAGTAGCGGGTCACCATCAGGTGCTCCTTCACCGGTTCGCGGCCCTCGATGGCGCGGCGGCTCTTGCTCTGCAGGATGCCCAGGATGCGGTCCGAGTCGCGCACCGAGGAGACTTCCGGGTTGGTCACCACGATGGCCTCATCGGCGAAGGTCAGAGCCATCACGGCGCCCTTCTCGATGCCAGCCGGGGAGTCGCAGACGACATAGTCGAAACCCATGTGCTCGAGCTCCTTGAGCACCTTCTCCACGCCTTCCTCGCTGAGGGCATCCTTGTCGCGGGTCTGGGAGGCGGGCAGGATGAACAGGTTCTCGCAGTGCTTGTCCTTGATCAGGGCCTGGTTGAGGTTGGCCTCGCCGTTGACCACGTTGATCAGGTCATACACCACGCGCCGTTCGCAGCCCATGATGAGGTCGAGGTTGCGCAGGCCCACGTCGAAGTCGATGACGGCCGTCTTGAAGCCGCGCAGGGCCAGGCCGCTGGAGATGCTTGCGCTGGTGGTGGTCTTGCCGACGCCGCCCTTGCCGGACGTTATTACGATGACGCGTGCCACGTTGTTCCCTTCAGTATTGAATCCGCTCAGTCGTTCTGGAGCGGCAGGATTTCGAGAGTATGTTGGGTGTCCGGGCCGCTCAGCCGGACCTGGGCGTGACGCCCGGCCACGGACTGCGGAATGCCCCGTTCGAAGGTGCGGTACACCCCCGCAATGGAGACCAGCTCCGGGCCGAAATGCGTGCTGAAAATGCGTGCCGAGGTGTCGCCACGGGCGCCGGCCAGGGCCCGGCCGCGCAGCGGGCCGTAGCAGTGGATGCAGCCGTCGGCGATGACTTCCGAGCCGGGGCTCATGCCGCCCAGCAGGACCAGGTCGCCACCCTTGGCATAGACCTGCTGGCCGGAGCGCAGGGGGCGCTCGACGACCAGGGTCTGGGGGCCGGGCTGCGCTGCGGGGCTTTCGCTGGGCGTCGCCGGGTTGGCCGCTGCAGCAGGGGCGGGCGCAGGCGCAGGGGCGGGCGCAGGCGCAGGAGGCGGTGTCACCGGGCGCTCGGCCGAGAGGCCTTCGGCGCCGAGGATCGCCAGGTTGGCACGACGCGCGCCCTCGTGCAGGTAGTCCGGCAGGTTGCGCACACCGATGGGCTGTACCTGGTAGCGGCGCAGCAGGCTGATGACGGCGGTCCAGTCCACCCGGTCGGGGGTGTTGGTGAGTTGGGCGAAGTCCAGGATGGCGGGCTCGCCCGCGAAAAAGTCGGGCATGCCGCCGAGCATCATGTGCAGTGCGTCGGCGAGGCGCACGGCCTCGGTCTCCCGCAGATGGGCGGTCATGACAGCAAGGCTGGCACCTTTGAACTCGATCAGTTTGCCCTGCAGGGAAGCTTCGGCCATGGAGTGGTATGCGGGTGAGCGGACTAAAACCGCTGAAGTCTACTTTTCAGCGGGGTTTCGGGCAAGCCTGCCGGCCAAATCGGCGGAGATCAATGCAGGGTGCGGGGTTCCGGCGCGGGCTCGGTGAACAGGGCGGCCACGTCGTCGGCATCGAAGCGGTATTCATGATTCGACAGGTCGTCATGGATCAGGATCTCGCCATGCTCGGCCAGCATCGCCTCCAGCTCGTCGCGGCCCAGAGAGCGCAGCATGTCGCGCACCTTGTCCCAGTCCTGGGGCCAGTCGTGGGTCACTTCACGGGCATCGAGCAGGCGCACGGTCTCCTGGTGGAACAGGCGGGTCAGGATCGCCTCCGGCTCCAGGTCGAGCAGTTCGTCAGGGCGGATGGTGGCGGCCAGGCGGGTGACCCGGTCCCAGCCGTCCGGGTCCTTCTTGTCGGCGTCGGGGAGCTTCTGCAGGAACAGGCAGGCTGCGGTGCTGGCCGAGCAGGCGGTGTGCAGGGCGGCGGGCTGCTGTTCGGACTGGGTCAGATAATGCTCGAAGACCTCTGCGACGCTGTCACCCTCGATCGGCACATAGCTCTGATAGGGCTGGCGCAGGCCGGGCAGGTCGAGGGTCAGCAGCAGCCGGCCGTCGCCGATCAGATCGGCGATGCCGCTGCGCCCGGCCGCGTCTTCACCAGCCTTGGCGTAGCCGCGCAGGTTGAGGGCTTCGGTGATGTCCACCACCAGCAGCGAGACCGGGCCGTGACCCTGCAGCTGGATGGTCAGACGGCCCGCCTGCTTGAGGTTGCCGCCGATCACGCCCCCCACCGCGGCCATGGCGCCGAGCAGGTCGCGCACATTGGCGGGGTAGTCGCGATTTTCCAGCAGGGCCTGCCAGACGTCGTCGAGCTTGACGAGGGCGCCGCGGATGTCGAGGTCTTCCAGCAGGAAGCGGCGGATGTAGGACTGGCTCATTCGGCTTTTCCTTCCGGGGCGAGGAAGCTGGTGTAGAGGGCGGTGTCGAGGCCGACCAGCAACTGGCCGCCATCGGTCTCGATCACCGGGCGGCGGATCAGGCTTGGGAATTCCTGCATCAACTGCACGGCGGCGCTCTGGGTCTCGATGGCCTGGCGTTCGGCGGGCAGCTTGCGCCAGGTGGTGCCACGGGTGTTCACCAGGCTCTTCCAGCCGATGGCCTTGCTCCAGGCATGCAGGCGGGCCGAGTCGATGCCGGATTTCTTGTAGTCATGGAAGGTGTAGCTCACGCCATGCTCATCGAGCCAGGCGAAGGCCTTCTTCATGGTGTCGCAGTTTTTTATACCGTAGATGGTGGTCATGGTGCTGGAAACGGCGCGACGCCCCGGGAGGCGTCGCTGGCGGATCGAAGGGATGCCGGGATTCTAGCCGGCCATGGCAGCCGGCGGGGAATTCCCGGCGGTGTGTCCGTTGCATGCAGGGGCGGCTTCAGCCGCCCAGGGACTCGGATCAACGCCCGATGGGCGGCTCGAGCCGCCCCTACAACCGCTATTTCTTCAGCGCCTTGGCGAAGGCCGAGGCCAGGGAGCCGGCCATGGCGGGTTCCCGGTTCTGCTGGCGGGCGGCCGGGCGACCACCGCCGCGCGGCCCGTCAC
>JAFLDU010000184.1 GCA_017309145.1 Zoogloea sp.
GGTGAGCCTGGCCCCGGCCCTGGCCGGCAAGGCCGCCCCGGACGACGTGGTGTTCATCTTCGCCCGCGCCGCCCAGGGGCCGCGCATGCCGCTGGCGGTCCTGCGCATCCGTGTCGCCGACCTGCCCCGTGACTTCACCCTGGATGACAGCATGGCGATGAGCCCGGACATGAAGCTGTCGTCGGCGGGCGAGCTGCGCATCGAAGCCCGCGTCTCCAAGTCCGGCGATGCGATCCCCAAGTCTGGCGACCTGAGCGGCGAACTGGCCCCGGTGAAACCCGGCGCCCGGAACCTCCAGCTCAGCATCGACAAGCTGGTGCCCTGAACACGGGTCCGGGACAGGGCTAGCCCTGCCTATCCGCCTGGGGCGCTTCCGTTTCCGGGCGGAAGAACCTGACCGTATTCCGCCCGGCCGACTTGGCGTCGTACATGGCCACGTCAGCCCGGCGGATCAGCTCATCCCGTGACTGGCCGTGCCCCTGGAACAGGCACACACCGATGCTGGCCGTGCAGCGATGGGTGACCGCCTCCCCGCCCTCCGGAGACGCCAGCAGGTAGGGCTGGCCCAGCACCGCCCGCAGTTTCTCCGCCACCCGGTCGGCGTGCGCCGTGGCGGCCTGCTCACCGTCATCCAGGTCTTCGAGGATCACCACGAACTCGTCGCCACCCAGGCGCGCCACCGTGTCCGACTCACGTACGCAGAGACTCAGCCGGCGAGCCACTTCGGTCAGCAGCTGATCTCCCACCACGTGGCCGCGGCTGTCATTGAGCCCCTTGAACCCATCGAGATCGAGGAAGACCAGGGCGCCCCGGCTACCGCTGCGGGCGCTCGCCGCCAGCGCCTGCTCGAATCGGTCGTGGAACAGACGGCGGTTGGGCAGGTGGGTCAGGGGGTCATAGAAGGCCAGTTGGTGGATCTGCTCCTCGGCCTTCTTGTGTTCGGTGATATCCGAAAAGGCCGCCACATAATGAGTCACCCGGCCCAATCGATCACGAACCGTTGAGATCGTGACCCATTCAACGAAGATTTCCCCGTTCTTGCGGCGATTCCACATCTCGCCACGCCAGAAGCCGTCCCTCGCCAGGCCCTCCCGCAGGCGCCGGTAGAACTCGGGGCCGTGCCGTCCGGAACGGAGGATCCTGGGGGTCTGGCCAACCGCATCCCGGGCCGTGTAGCCGGTCATGGCCGTGAAGGCCTGATTCACCCGAACGATGCGCTCATCCGCATCGGTGATGAAGATCCCTTCCTGAGTCTCGAAGGTGGCCGCGGCAATGCGCAGCTCACTCTCGCTGGCCTTCACATCGGTGATGTCCATGACAAAACCCTGCCAGGTGATGCAGCCCTCCGCGTCAGCCTCGGGCAAGGCGTCCAGACGCATCCAGCGGACGCCGCGGGTCGGGTGATCGATGCGGAACTCCTGCCGCCAGGGCCCCATCGACTCCGCCGAGACCCGCAAGGTCTCGGCAAAACCCTGCCGGTCGTCCTGATGGACCACCTGCTGCAGGATGGAAGCGTCGTGAGCCAGCGCCCCTGGCGCAAGACCCCATGACTCCCGCACCGCATCGCTGACGTAGGGCAGTGAATGGTGCCCATCGCTCCCGAGCCGGTACTGGAAGACGACGCCGGGCACCTGGGCGACAATGCGCCTCAGGCGCTGGTTGAAGGTGTTCTCCGCAGCACGGGCCTCGGCCTCCTGGATGGTCTCCAGCAAACCGTTGAAAGCCCCCGCCAGGGCACCGATCTCGTCGTCCCGGCGGATCGGCAGGGCCTGCCGGGGGATCACGCCGTCACGCATCGCCTCCAGCATGTCGGATGCCTCTCCCAGCGGCTCGAGTTCGCGCCGCAGCCACCACCACACGAGGCCTCCCGCCAGGCTCGTCAACACGCTGGCCACCAGCAGCAGACGCCACTCCAGCGTGTATAGGGGCGCAAAGGCCTCCTCGGCGGGCAACACGGACTGCATCAGCCAGCCCGTGGAGCGGACCCTGCGGCTGGACGACAGCTCCACCACCCCCAGAGAACTGCGGGCCACCCCCGAGCCCTCGTAGCCATCGATATAGCGGTCATAAACCGGGTTGATGCCCGGCGGCGGCCCCGGCTGCATGACCCGGCTCTTGTCGGTGCCGGCGATGAAGAGGCGCCGCTTGGGCTCCGTGATCAGATAGCCCCCCTGTCGGCCGAACCGGTTGGCCCCGATCTCGTCGAGAAAGTTCGGGGCGGCAAGGTTGATGAAGCCGATCACGGTACCGATCACCCGGCCGTTGCCATTCTTGATGGGTGCGATCATCGGCACCAGGGGCTGATGGGTCGTCCGCCCGATGACCGCCGACCCCACCGCACTCCGGCCACTCCGCAGGGCCTGCTGCACCACTTCCTGATCCGCGTAATTGTTGCCCTTGCGCTGCAGGGACTCGGGGAAGTCGATCAGGGCGTTACCCTGATCGTCGGTGACCATCAGCCCCCAGTTGAAAAGCGACAGGAGCACCGGCTGATGACGCAGCAAGCGGTCGAGCTGCACCGGGTCGGCGAGCACCGCCGCATCCATCATCTCGGCGAGCACCTCGAGGGCGCGTATCCGCTCGTTGACCGACCGGTCGATCTCGTCGGCCAGCAGCCCGACGACCGAGTACTGCTGAGCCGACAGGGTGCTCAGCATCTCCTGCCGCAGTACATAACCCAGGCTGATCGTGCTGCCCCACACGGCCAGCATGACGCCCAGCAGTAAACCTGCGGCCATCCGCGCGCGCAGGGATCCAAACACATGCCGCCAACCCAGTCCCATCACCCCTCCCAGGGCGTTCCGGGGACATCCGCCCCCACTTGCCTGACGATGGGCAGCTTATGCCTGCCCGGGCATCCACGGGGGGACACCTCTACCCAACATGGGCAAATTCTCCTGTCGCCAATCCTTCCGATAGCCATTTGCTATCCAGGCCATCACCTGATTCAATTTGTGGAGGGCGCCCGCACACCGTAGGATGGCAGGGCAATTGTGAGGAAAGGCCCGCCGGGGCACTTACAACACCCCCACAAGACCCCACAGAGATGTCTCCCCGGCGTGGTCCTTTTTTCCTGTCCCTCCCCTGCATTGTCGGCAGGCACAGGCATGCGGTTGAGCCCGATCGGCTCACCCATTTTCCAGATGCCCCTCCAGAACCTCTTCCATCCCCTGCCCCCACCAGGCGCCGACGAGCACTTCGAGACCCTGCTGTCCCATTCCGGGCTGCGTCTTGAGCGCATCGTCTCCCACGGGCACGCCAGCCCACCCGACTTCTGGTACGACCAGACTCACGATGAGTGGGTGGCGCTCCTGAAGGGACAGGCCGAACTGGCCTTTGAAGACGGGGAGCACCTGGCCCTGCGAGCGGGGGACTGGCTGCTGATTCCAGCCGGACGACGCCACCGGGTGGCCGCCACCGGACCTGACACGGTGTGGCTGGCCCTCCACCTGGGTGACTGATTTCGCCTGCACGGCATAATTCGCTACTCTCTTGTCCTTTACCGTCCCGGAGTCGCCCATGATTCGCAGCACGCTCAACCGCATCGCCCTGGCCCTGGCGCTCGGCGCCACCTTCGTTCCCGCCGTCCCGGCCCTGGCCGAAGCGCCCCAGGTCAGGACCCAGGTACCCGGGTTCTACCGTTTGGCGGTGGGGGATGTGGAAGTCACTGCCCTCTACGACGGCTACATCGACCTGGACACCAAGGTCCTCAACAACGCCACCCCGGCCGAGATCCAGCGCCTGCTGACCCGCATGTTCCTCGGCGGCCAGAAGGTGCAGACCGCAGTGAATGCCTTCCTGATCAATACCGGCGGCAAGCTGGTGCTGGTGGACGCCGGCGCCGCCAAGGCTTTCGGTCCGACCCTGGGCTACATCGGCGAAAACCTCAAGGCCGCCGGCTACACGCCTGAGCAGGTGGACGTGGTGCTACTGACCCACCTGCACGCCGACCACGCAGCCGGCTTGCTCTCCGCCGACGGCAAGCCCCTCTTCCCCAAGGCCGAGATCCGCGTGGCCCAGGCCGACAATGACTTCTGGCTGTCCGAGGAGATCGCAGCCAAGGCACCCGACGGCTTCAAGCCCTTCTTCAAGCTGGCCCGGGAGTCCGCCGCCCCCTACCAGGCTGCCGGCAAGTGGAAGCCCTTCGCGGGCGAGGCCGAGCTGGCCCCTGGCGTGAAGGCCGTGGAAGCCAACGGCCATACGCCCGGCCACACCGCCTACATGGTCGAGTCCAAGGGTCAGCGCCTGCTGATCGTCGGCGACGCGGTGCACAGCCATGCCGTGCAGTTCGCCCGCCCCGAGGTGGCGATCGAGTTCGACAGCGACAAGAAGAAGGCCATCGCCGCGCGCAAGAAGCTCTTCGCCCTGGCCGCCCGCGAGAAGCTGGCCCTGGCCGGCATGCACCTGCCCTTCCCGGGCCTTGGCCACGTCCGCAGCGAAGGCAAGGGCTACGCCTGGGTGCCGGTCGAGTTCAGCCCGATCCGCAGCGACCGCTGACCCCCGTTCCATCCAAACGAAAAGGGCGACCCGCAGGTCGCCCTTTTTTGCTGCCCGCGGAAGCGGGACTTACAGGCCGGCGTCAGCGCGCAGCGCGGCGGCCTTGTCGGTCTGCTCCCAGGTGAAATCCACCTCGTCACGGCCAAAGTGGCCATAGGCGGCGGTACGGGAGTAGATCGGGCGCAGCAGGTTGAGGGAGGCGATGATGCCCTTCGGACGCAGGTCGAAGTGCTTCTGCACCAGCTCGACGATCTTCTCGTCGGACACCTTGCCGGTGCCGAAGGTCTCGACCATCAGGCTCACCGGCTTGGCCACGCCGATGGCGTAGGCCACCTGCACCTCGCAGCGGTCGGCCAGACCGGCGGCCACGATGTTCTTAGCCACGTAGCGGCCGGCATAGGCAGCGGAACGGTCCACCTTGGACGGATCCTTGCCGGAGAACGCGCCACCGCCATGGTGGGCAGCGCCACCGTAGGTGTCGACGATGATCTTGCGACCGGTCAGGCCGCAGTCACCGCTCGGGCCGCCGATCACGAAACGGCCGGTGGGGTTGATCAGGTAGCGGGTCTCGGCGCTGAGGAATTCCTTCGGCAGCACGGGCTTGATCACCTGCTCGATGACGGCCTCGGTGAGGTCGGCATGGGAGATGTCGGGGTGATGCTGGGTGGACACCACCACGGTGTCGATGGCCACCGGCTTGCCGTCCACGTACTTGACGGTGAGCTGGCTCTTGGCATCCGGGCGCAGCCAGGGCAGACGGCCGTCCTTACGCACTTCCGCCTGACGCTGCATGATGCGGTGGGCGTAGTAGATCGGGAAGGGCATCAGGCTCGGCGTTTCGTTGGTGGCGTAGCCGAACATCAGGCCCTGGTCGCCGGCGCCCTGGTCGAGATCCAGGCCTTCGCCCTCGTTCACGCCCTGGGCGATGTCGGAGGACTGGCGGTTGATGGCGGTGAGCACCGCGCAGCTCTTGTAGTCGAAGCCGATCTCGGAGTCGTCATAGCCGATGCGCTTGACGGTCTCCCGGGCGATATCCATGTAGTTGATGTCGGCCTTGGTGGTGATTTCGCCGGAGATCACGACCAAGCCGGTGGAGACGAGGGTCTCGCAGGCGACACGGCCGACGGGGTCCTGGGCCAGGATGGCGTCCAGCACCGCATCGGAGATCTGGTCGGCGACCTTGTCGGGATGGCCTTCGGAGACAGATTCCGAAGTAAAGAGGAATTCACGTGCCATGGTAATGCTCCAAAAAACAAAACCCCCGGTGTATCGGCGTTGCCGTCTCGGGGGATTTTCGGAGCGGCGACGCTTTAGCAGTATTTTTTGGATCAGCCAGAAGCTTTACAGCCAGGCTACCCCGCCCTGCAAGTTGTCGGATTAACTCGGCGGAATCACAATTATAGCTTTACGCATCCGGCCGTCAAAGCGGCCATGACCCGTTTATTGCAATGGCCTCCATGATCTTCAAGTTTCTGGCCAGTCTTCCCCTTGGATTGCTTCAAGCTCTGGGCGTTCTCGCGGGCTGGGCGACCTACGCCCTGTCACCCACCTATCGTCGGCGCCTGCGCAGCAACCTTGAGCAGGGGCTGGGCCAGCAGGCGGCGGACCAACTGTGGCGCAAGGCCGTCAGCGAGATCGGCAAGCAGGCCCTCGAGCTCCCCTGGGTGCTGCTGCGTCCTCAGGACGACCTCCGCGCCAAGATGGTCCAGGTGAGCGGCTGGCAGCATGTGGAGGCCGCCGAGGCCCGGGGCGGCGGCATCCTCTTCATCACGCCACACCTGGGCTGCTTCGAGATCTCGGCCCAGTACTTCTCCCTGCACAAGCCGATCACTGTGCTTTACCGCGCCCCGAAAAAGGCCATCCTGCAGCCCCTGATCGATGCGGGCCGCAGCCGCGGCAACATGCGCTTGGCCCCCGCCGATGTGGGTGGCGTGCGCCGCCTGATCAAGGCCCTGCGCGCCGGCGAAGCGGTCGGCATGCTGCCCGATCAGGTGCCTGGTGCTGGAGAAGGCGCCTGGCTACCTTTCTTCGGGCGGGCTGCGTATACCATGACACTGGCCGCCCGGCTCTCCGAGGTGGCCGGTGTGACCACGATCTTCGCCTGGGCCGAACGCCTGCCCGGCGGGCGTGGCTTCCACCTGCACCTGCGCCCCGCCCTGCACCCCCTCGAGGGCGACACGGAGCAGCGCGCCTCCGCCATCAACCGCGAACTGGAAGCCCAGATCCGCGAAAATCCCGCCCAGTACCTGTGGGGCTACAACCGCTACAAACGCCCCTCCGGCGCCCCGCCCGCGCCCGCATCCTGGAATCCCCAAGCATGAGCCGTCTCCTTGTTGCCTTCCTGTGGCTGATCCACTGGCTGCCCTTGTCCGTCCAGGCCCCCATCGGCCGCGGCATCGGCCTGCTGCTCTACTGGGTCATCGCGCCGCGGCGGCGGGTGGTAAACACCAACCTGCGCCTGTGCTTCCCCGAACTGTCCGACGCCGAACGCCGGGCCATGGCCAGGGAGCACTTCGCTTTGGCCGGGCGCAGCCTGATCGAACGGGGCCTGGCCTGGTTCGCCCCTGAGGAACGCATCCGCCGGCTGGTGCGCATCGAGGGCGCAGAGACGCTGACCCGCCTGATCGAGCAGCGCCAGCCGATCATCATGCTGACGCCCCACTTCCTGGGCCTCGACCTGGGTGGCACCCGCATCGCCACCGACTTCGACTGCGTGAGCATCTATGCCCGCCAGCGGGACCCGGTGATCGACCGCTGGCTCTACCACGGCCGCAGCCGCTTCGGCAGCCAGGTGCTGCTGCGGCGGGACGAAAGCGTGCGCGCATCGATCAAGGCCATGAAGGAGATGCGGCCGTTCTACTACCTGCCGGACATGGACAACGGGATCGAGGACTCGATCTTCTCGCCCTTCTTCGGTGTTCAGGCGGCCACCCTGTCGGCCCTGCCTCGCTTGACCCGCCTGGGCGGCGCGGTGGTGATCACCTGCGTGACCCGCATGCTGCCCGGCGGCCAGGGCTATGTGGTGACCCTGGGCGAACCCTGGACCGACTTTCCCAGTGGCGATGTGGATGCCGACACCCGCCGCATGAACGCCTGCATCGAAGACCTGGTGCGCAGCATGCCCGCCCAGTACTACTGGGTGCACCGCCGCTTCAAGACCCGCCCGCCCGGCGAACCGAAGATCTACTGAACAAACCTGTAGGGGCGGCTTCAGCCGCCCTCAGGCGTGGATGAAGCACAGTCGGTTGAATGAGGTCCACGGGCGGCTGAGCCGCCTCTACGGGCCCCAACGGGTCCCTACAAACCCCTACAGCTCGTCTTTTGCCGCCAGCTCGGCCAGCACCAGCGGAAACGCCGCGCTGCCGACCAGCGCCACACCGGACACCAACAGCACCAACCCGGCCCCCGACTCCTGCAGCAGGGGATGCAGATCGGCCCCCAGGCCGGCCTGCAGCAGGCCGCCCGCAACCAGGCACAGCAGGCCCGGCACGCCAAGCAGCCAGGCGCCCACCGGCAGCCGTCTCAGTGCCACCTTCAGACCTTCCGGAAGACCACGTCCCACACCCCGTGGCCCAGCTTGATGCCGCGGTTCTCGAACTTGGTGAGGGGGCGATAGTCGGGCTTGGGCGCAAAACCCTCGGCGGTGTTGGCCAGCAGAGGCTCGGCCGACAGCACCTCGAGCATCTGCTGGGCGTACTCCTCCCAGTCGGTGGCGCAATGCAGGTAGCCCCCGGGGGCCAGGCGCGAGGCGATCAGCTTGACGAAGGGCCCCTGCACCAAGCGGCGCTTGTGGTGGCGCTTCTTCGGCCACGGATCGGGGAAGTAGATATGCACACCGGCCAGCGAGGCCTCCGGGATCATGTCGCGCAGCACCTCCACCGCGTCGTGCTGGACGATGCGCAGATTGGTGATGCCGCCCTCGTCGATCAGCTTGCACAGGCTGCCGACGCCGGGCGCATGCACCTCGATGCCGACAAAGTCGTCATCCGGCCGGGCCTGGGCGATCTGGGCCGTGGCCTGCCCCATACCGAAACCGATCTCCACGATCTGCGGCGCCTTGCGGCCGAATACCTGAGCAAGATCCACCGGCTCGGGCCGGAACGGCAGGCCGACCCTGGGCATCATGTCGTCCAGGAAACGGTGCTGGGCTTCCGACATGCGTCCCTGGCGCAGCACGAAGCTGCGGATGGACTGGGAGGTCAGGCGGCCAGCACCCGACTGCCCATCGGTGGAATCAGCTGGATCAGTAGGGAGGGGCTGTTGTTCGTCGCTCATGCTAAATCCGTAAACCCAAAACGGCGCGCCCCAGGCGCGCCGCAAAAACTATGTAGGGGCGACTTCAGTCGCCCACCATGCGTTGAATCATCCGCATACCGTGGCGGCATCTGCGGGCGGCCGAAGCCCCCCTGCAAAGCCTCAACTACCGATCATCCCCGTGGTAGGAGAGCTCGGGCTGGCGGTATAGAACTTCCGGGGCATGCGGCCGGCCAGGAAAGCCTCCCGCCCCGCCTCGACCCCCTTTTTCATGGCGCCGGCCATCTTCACCGGATCCTTCGCCAGGGCGATCGCTGTGTTCATCAGCACCCCGTCACAGCCCAGCTCCATGGCGATGGCCGCATCCGAGGCCGTGCCCACGCCCGCATCCAGCAGCACCGGCACCTTGACCGCATCGCGCACCAACTGCACGTTCCAGGGGTTGAGCACGCCCATGCCTGAGCCGATCAGCGAGGCCAGGGGCATCACCGCCACGCAGCCGATGTCTTCCAGCATCTTCGCCTGGATGGGGTCGTCGGAGCAGTACACCATCACCTCGAAGCCCTCCTTCACCAGCGTTTCGGCTGCCTTGAGGGTCTCGGGCATGTTGGGGAAGAGGGTGTGCAGATCGCCCAGCACTTCCAGCTTCACCAGCCGGTGGTCGTCCAGCAGCTCCCGCGCCAGGCGCAGGGTGCGCACCGCCTCATCGGCGCTATAGCAGCCGGCGGTGTTGGGCAGGTAGGTGAACTCGGACGGCGGCAGCGCATCCAGCAGGCTGGGCGCCTTCGGGTCCTGGCCGATGTTGGTCCGGCGGATCGCCACGGTGACGATCTGCGCACCGCTGGCCACGACAGCCTCGCGGGTCTCGGTGAAATCCTTGTACTTGCCCGTGCCCACCAGCAGCCGGGAGGAATAGGCCTTGCCTGCAATCGTCAGCAAATCGTCCATCGAAGCGCCAGTCAGAAAAAATGAAAGAAGGGGCAGGACGGCCTCAGCCGCCGCCCACCGCCACAACGATCTCGAGCCGGTCGCCATCGGCCAGCCCGGTCGCCGCATGGAGCCCGCGCGGCACGATCTCGCCATTGCGCTCCACGGCCAGCCGCTTGCCGGCCAGCCCCATCTCGTCGAGCAGGGAGGCCACCGTCGCCGGCCCCGCCAGCACGCGGGCCTCGCCGTTGATCGTGAGGGAAAGGGTCGAAGATGAAGCAGTCGTAGTCATGGCACGAAGTTTACCACGCTCGCCCGGTTGCCCTCAGGCCGCCCGCCGCGTAGAATTACGGATTCAGAGCGGGCGTCGTATAATGGTAATACCCTAGCTTCCCAAGCTAGAGCCGTGGGTTCGATTCCCATCGCCCGCTCCACTGCATCATTCTGCGGACTTCCGCAGAAGTCCAAGAGAGTCTGCAAGTCGTTGCCACACAAGGACTTTTCCTCTCTTTGACGTTCTGCCGCGGTCCACTGCGATCCATCTACAGCCGGGACTTTTAAGTCCACAAACAAGTCCATTTTTGCGGGCGCGGCTGATTCCGGATTGTTGATGGAGGGGCGAGGTCGACGTGACCAGCATCTGGTTCCTGACTCATGTTCAGGAGCAAG
>JAFLDU010000185.1 GCA_017309145.1 Zoogloea sp.
AAACAAACAAAAAAATAATTTTTAAGCCAAATAATCCATTTTTACCCGGAGAAAAAGTAAACATTGAATTAACTGCATATTTGAGTAAAAGAAATAAGACCGGGCCGAGGGCCGCACCGGCAGCTTGCGGATGTCCGGATGCGCCAGGATGCGCTGCCCGCCTTCCGACAGGACGAACTCGACGAAGGCCTTGGCCCCCGCCGGGTTGGGGCTGTTCGCCGTCACCGCCACATGCGCCGGATTCACCCCTCCCTGACGGGGGTAGACGAAGTCCAGCGGCGCACCGTTGGCGATCGCCGCCGCCACGAAGAAATCGATGGACAGCCCCACGCCACTGCGCCCGCTGCCGATCTCGTCGGACACGAAGCTTCCGCCCCGTCCGACGAAGCGGGCATTGGCGGCGATGGCGCTCCACAGGGCCCAGCCGGTGTCCCAGCCGTAGGCCTGCAGAGGAATATCCACCAGCACCGGCGCAAAACCGACCTCCACCGGATCGGGGACCACCAGGTGGCCGGCATAGGCCGGCTGGGCCAGGTCGCTCCAATCCGCGGGTACGGGCAGGCCGTGACGAGCCAGGTAGGCCGGATTCACCGCAAAGCCGTAGCCGGCCACCTCGGAAGCCGCGAAATAGCCATCGGGATCATCAATCACGCTGCCGCCAATCCGGCCCGGCAGGCCGGCCAGGCTGACCGGCAGCTTGCGCAGGGCCTGCTCGGCCTTGAGCTGGGCGTAGGTCCGGGGTGAGGCACTCCAATACACATCCACGCCCCCCTGCCCCGGCTGCCGGAGGTAGGGCAAGGCGTCATGGGGCATCCGCCAGACCACCCGCAGGCGGTACTGGGGCCAGGCCTTCTCGAAGGCGGCCTCGAAGCGGGACACCACCGCGTCCGGGTAGGCGGTCAGCACCACCACATCGCGGCGGGCCGCCGCCCACAGGGGCGACGCAGCGGTCGCGGCGACCACTGCGCCGGCCTTGCGGATGAAGGCCCGACGGGCGGGCTGCGGAAGACGGCAGGCCATGTGGATCTCCTCAGAAACGGTAGCGGGCATTGGCAAACCACATGCGCCCTGGCATGGGGTAGCCGTCGGCCAGCGCATAGTTGGCATCCAGGAGGTTGCTGGCCCCCGCTTCCAGCGCGACCGCAGGCACCGGTTTGAAGACCACCTTGAGGTTGGCCAGGGCATAACCGGAGAGCGTCACATAGCTGGCCGCATTGCCGCTGCCATAGGCCACCCTGCGCCCGTTCTCGGCCTCCACCGAACCCAGGTATTCCCAGCGCTCGGACGGCTTCCAGCTGGCGTAGGCAAACACCCGGTTGCGCGGCGTGTCGGTCAGCGGCTTGTCGGAACTCCTGTTCTCCCGGTCCAGGTAGGTGTAATTGCCGCCCACCTGCCAGCCGTGGCCGAGGTCCTGCTCGATCGACAGCTCGATGCCGGCGTGGCGCGCCTTGGCGATGTTCTGCAACTGGCTGCAGGAGGTCGCCGCCGACAGGCCCGGCTGATTGCACAGGGACACCGGCAGGATGTTCATGGACTGCATCAGGTTGTCGATGCGGCTGTAGAACAGGGCCGCCTGGCCGCGCGCGCCGCTCCAGGGCCGCCCCTTGAGGCCGGTCTCGAAGTTGAGCGCCTCCTCGGGCTTCAGGTCGGGATTGGGCAGGGCACTGCCGAGGCGGGCCGAGTAGCGGTCCTTGATGGTCGGGAAGCGGGTCTTGCGGGCTGCACTGGCATAGGCCTCGTTACCCCCTTCCAGGCTACGCACCACCTCCACCAGCCAGTTGGTGCCGGAGGTCGATCCGGTCGGCCAGTAATAGACTTCGCGGGCATCCCGCTTGTCATGACTGAGGCCGAGGCGCAGGCGCCACGAATCGGACACCTGGATGGTGTCCTCGGCGGCCAGGGAGGTCGTCACGTCACGATAGCGCTTGGTGCCACTCAGGCCGTTGTCCGCGTGCTTGTCCTCCTTGTAGTGGGCGGCCACCGCCAGTTCGTGACCGCCGAAGGCAAAGCTGGCCAGCTCGACCGAAGCACCGGTGGTGGAATCGCTGTACCAGCTGGGGAAGTTGGTGGTGTTGCCGATCTGGGTGGTATAGCGGCCGTTGGTGTAGGCCAGGATCTTGTTGTCGTAGTTGTCCTGATACACCCGCGCCTTGAGCATGTGGTCGCGGCCCAGGGCGATGTTGCCGATGAAGTAGGTGCTCTCCAGGTTCCAGTAGGGCCAGCGCCAGAAGCGGCTGTTGGCGCCGCCACCGATGTTGAGGTACTGGCCCGGCGCGTCGCCCGCGTAGGGCGGGTTGCCCTTGCTGCCCTCCTGATGCACATAGCCGATGACGTACTCATCGGTGGCGTTCGGCGTGAGCCCCAGCTTGAAGGACAGACGGGAATCCGAAGCCTGGGAGTTCTCCCGGTGCCCCCCGTCCTCCAGCACGTTGCGGGTGGCGTTGGTCGCACTGGTGGGGATGCTGCGGGCGCGGAAGTCGCTGGACAGGGGATACCACTTGCTGTCCACGTAGGACGCTCCGAGCTGGAAGTACCATGGCCCCTGGTTGCTCCCCACATTGAGCGCGTACTTCTGCAGGCCGCCGGTGCCGACTCCCGCCCTCAGATCCCCTTCCAGCGCCGTGCGCGGCTTGCGGCTGACCAGGTTGATGGCCCCGCCCAGGGTGTTCGGACCATACAGAAGCGACGCCGCCCCCTTGGCCACCCGGATCTCGGCCAGGTCGAAGGTACCGAAGCGGCCGAAATCCACATAGCCATCGTAAGGCACGTAGGCCGGGATCCCGTCGATGAACAAGGGCACCTGGCGTACATCGAAGCCACGGAGATAGACGATGTCCTCGTTGCGGCTGTTGCGCGAGAGGTTCATGCCGGGCGTCAGGGCCACGGCCTCCCCCAGGGTATCCCGGTTGAAACGCCGCAAGGCCTCGGCCTTGACCACCGCTTCCGCCGGATCCGGAGACGGCACTGGACTACCCACCACCTCGACGGTACCCAGCTCAAAGACCCCATCTGCAGCACTGACAGCCCCCGCCAGCAGCACCGACGCGCCCCCCAACCACCGCCACCCAGATTGCCTGCCCATTTCACTCTTCTCCCAGAAAGCGCATCGCTTATATAAATTGGCACATAGCGAAGATGCACCAGGCTCGATCAAGGGTTAGCAACCTCCATGCCGAAGCACGACAGGCCCCGCCGCCCCGAGCCGCCCCGCCTGCCGGGAAAACGGTTATATAACCATCCATACAACAGTGTAGAAATGCTTACAAATTGGCGTATTTATGACATTAATCCGCCATTTTCGATCAACCCAACTGGCGCACGGACGAGCAGAAAGAAAGCGCCACTTTGATGAAGACGGAAGGATGCAGATCGGCAGGCACGCCCTATGCTTTATTCGCTATATAGTCGACTATATATCAATATCGAAAAGGAGGTTTCGCCGTGCCTCATCACGCGCTCTACACACACCAGTATTTCGACATCAAGGGGAGCCACGCCCGCCGGCCCGAACAGGCGATCCGGTGGAATGAGGGGCTCCCCGCCGAATGGCAGGAGCAGGTCATCGCCCCCCTCTACTTCGACCATTACAAGGAGTACCTGGTCAAGGCTGCACGCATCCTTGGCCGGGATGAGGATGACCAACCCTGCTACTGCGCCTGCTGCTACGTGCTGGAGGAGAACCCCGACCCCGCCAGACCGGACAGCTGCCGCGAGCTGGCCTACGCCGAGACCCTCAGGGCCTGGCGCCTGCGGGACGGGCGCTGGCTGATCCATCGGGTGATCATCCGTCACGGAGAACACGCCAAGGCACGCGGCTTCTTTTCCTTGAGCCCGACGATGCCGCGCTGAAGGACGGACAGGGCTCCCCGCCCTGCCGCCCCTCGGCAAAAACGCGGGAAACCTCTCCCTCCCGCCCCTTCTGCGTCAAAAAAAGCCAGCACGAAGCGCCGCAACCCCGTACAATCCGCCAACCGTGCGCCTGCCAATCAGCGCACCGGCCTATCCCATATCAAGTTTCGACAGATCCCCGGCGATCTCGGACTTCTCGTTGCGCCCGCCCCGATTGGTGCTGCCTCCCAAAGGCAGTCAGGCCGTCGCAGGAGCACACACACCCATGACTCAAGCCTCGTCCGCCGCGCCTGCCGCGGTTGCGATCACTTTTGCCGATCTCGCGCTGAGCGCACCGATCCAGCAAGCCATTGCCGACACCGGCTACACGGCCCCCACCCCTATCCAGGCCCAGGCCATCCCCCTGGTCCTGGCAGGCGGCGACCTGATGGCCGCCGCCCAGACGGGCACCGGCAAGACCGCCGGCTTCACCCTGCCGATCCTGCATCTGCTGTCCGAAGCCCACGCCCACAACCAGAAGGCCGGCCGCCCGCGCTGCCTGATCCTGACCCCCACCCGCGAACTCGCGGCCCAGGTCGAGGAGTCCGTGCAGACTTACGGCAAGCACCTGCCCCTGACCTCCATGGTCATGTTCGGCGGTGTCGCCATCAACCCGCAGATTGCCAAGCTCAAGAAGCGGGTGGACATCCTGGTGGCCACCCCTGGCCGCCTGCTCGACCACTGCACCCAGAAGACCATCGACCTGTCCGGCGTAGAGATCCTGGTGCTCGACGAAGCGGACCGCATGCTCGACATGGGCTTCATCCGCGACATCAAGAAGATCCTCGCCCTGCTGCCCAAGAAGCGCCAGAACCTGCTCTTCTCCGCCACCTTCTCCGACGAGATCAAGGCCCTGGCCGATGGCTTGCTGCACAACCCCGGCTATGTGGAAGTCGCCAAGCGCAACACCGCTTCCGAACTGGTCCAGCAGTCGGTGCACCTGTGCCCGCAGAAGCAGAAGCGTGAGCTCCTGGCCTTCCTGATCAACAAGCATCAGTGGTTCCAGGTGCTGGTATTCACCCGCACCAAGCACGGCGCCAACAAACTGGCCGAGTACCTGGGCAAGCACGGCATCCCGTCGGCGGCCATCCACGGCAACAAGAGCCAGTCGGCCCGCACCCGCGCCCTGTCCGACTTCAAGGACGCCAAGCTGCAGGTGCTGGTGGCCACCGACATCGCAGCCCGCGGTCTGGACATCGACCAGCTTCCGCAGGTGGTCAACTTCGAACTGCCCAACGTGCCCGAAGACTACGTCCACCGCATCGGTCGCACCGGCCGTGCCGGCTCCAGCGGCGCCGCGGTGTCCCTGGTGGATCGTGAGGAACTGCCGCTGCTGAAGGACATCGAGCGCGTCATGAAGCGCCTGATCGACAAGGTCGAAGTCCCCGACTTCGTGCCGTCTGCCGCACCGCCCGAAGCCGATGAGCGTCCGCCACGTGAGCCCCGCGGCGCCCATGACGGCCAGCGCGGCCGGCGCAACGATCGTCAAGGCCAGAAACAAGGGCAGAAGCAGCCCCAGGGACAGAGCCAAGGACAGGCAGCCCAGGCTCAACCTCAGCGGCAGGGCCAGGGCCAGAAGCAAGGCCAAGGCAAGCAGAAGGGCCAAGGCACCGGCGCCCAGGCTTCCCAGGGACAAAGCCGCTCCGGCGAACAAAGCCAGCCGCGCACGGGCCGTCGTCAAGGCAACGGCGGCCAGCCGCAAGGCAACGCGGGGGCCCAGGGGCAGCGCCAAGGGCAACGCCAGGGCCGCCAGAACAGCGGCCAGCCGGTGGACGACGACTTCGGCAACCGGGTGGACTATCAGCCCAAGGCCCGCAGCGAGTATCGCGACCCGGAGGCCGCCTTCAATCGCGTCCGCTACGGCAACGACAAGTCAGGCGGCCAGAACAAGGGCGGCCGTGGCAACCCCAACCAGGGGTCTCCCGCCGCACTGGCGGAAGCCACTCGCCCGGTCGTGACCCTCACTGGCCGCAAGCCTGGCGACATCAAGCCGGCGGCCTTGTTCGGCCCGCGAGGTGGGCACAACAACAACCGCTGAACGCGCTGCGGCCGATAGGCCGCAAACCAACAAAAACGGCACCTCGATGGGTGCCGTTTTTGTTGGTTGCCCGCCAGGCCGTGGCGTCAGCCCTTGCTGCGGCGGCGCAGCCAGACCCCGCTCATCAGCGCACCCACCAGCAAGGCCAAGTTGCCCGGCTCGGGAATCCGGGTGACCTGAGCGCTCACACCGGCCAGTTTCACGTTGTCGGCGGTGACATCAGCGCCTGAGTAGAAGGCCGAGCTCAAGGCCCCTACCAGCCAGTACCGGGCCGAGACGTTGGCGTTGTTGACCGAGGCGGCCGCATAGGTGGCAGAGTTCGTGGAAGCCTGAATGCCCTTACCCATGTCCATGTAGTTGGCCGACTGATCGGAACGGACCACGCGCCAGCCATTGTTGAGCAGATCTGCATAGCCCAGGCTGGAACTCGGCGTGGTGAAGTTGGGCGTGCCCGTCCCGGTGTAAGCCAGCACGAAGATATCGGAATCGCCCTTCCACCAGCCGATGGTCACGCTGCTGAGCTTGGCGAGGTTGCCCACACCGAAATCCAGCAGGATGGAATCGGAACGCAACCCCACATCGGCCGTCTTCGAGCCACTGGTGTAGTTGCCGCTGCTGGTCGTCGCGTTGTAGCTCGCGTTGTCCATCGTGTGGCCAGGAGATTTCGCCTCGCTGGCATCCCCGCTGGCGGTGGTGGCGTCGTTGTTGCGCACCCCGAGCCCGCCCGGGTAGCTCCCCAGGTAGGCACTCTCGATATAGCCGTACTTGGCCCCGGTGGCGGCGTTGTCCTTGGAGTTGGACCAGGCACTCAGGGTCACCTGACCGCCATCACCCGTACCCGCGTAGGTCAGCGTATTGCCTGCTGCCCCGGCTCCGGTTTCCGTTCCCGTCCCCAGGAATGACCAGTTGGTTGCCGCGTGAGCCTGCCCGAGGCCTCCGACAGAGGCCGACAGCACCACCAGAGCACATGCGAAGGTTTTTTTCATGGATAGGACTTTCAAAATTGCCTGCAGAATCGGATTTACACGATTATTTGCAAAAATCGAGCCAAAACAACAAGCACATGAAACAAAACAAATAAAATATTCAAATCAACATTGACTTACAAAAATGTAAATTTCGCCGACAAATCCTAACCCCCGATCTCCTGATGAAGGCGTCGTGCCTCGGGTTCGCTCTCGAACTCTCCCGACGCCCGGAATGCGGCGGCCAGCTCGGCCCTGGCCTCTTCCTTGAGTCCCTTGCGGGCAAGCGCCCAGGCCAGGTGATAGCGGATGTCCCGTCCCCCCGGAGCGCGCTCACGCGCCTCCCGCAGGCGCGCCAAGCCTTGATCCAGATCGCCGCGCCGAACCTGCAGCCACCCCAGGGTGTCCAGCAGGTTGGGATCTCCCGGTGCGAGTCCGACGGCCTGTTCGGCCAGCTCCACCGCTTTCGGCTCGTTCAAGCGCATCAGGACCTGCGCCAGGTTGTTCATGGCCGCCGCATTGCGCGGCTCCTGCTTCAATACGGCTTCATAGGCGGAGCGGGCCTTGGGCAGCTGACCCAAACGCAAATAGCCTTCGGCGAGGGCATTGCGCGCCAGCACATCGCCAGGCTGCCGGACCAGCCAGTCCTCGAGCTGGGCCACGCCTTTATCCCCCATGCCGGCACGGAATGCCGCCTGGTACGCGCGCAAAGCCAGGACCGTGGTGGGGGCCTGCGCCAGTGCCGCCTGATACGCCCTGATCGCCTCTGCCGGCCGGTTGCGCACCATCGCGATATCCCCCGTGATCCGCAGCCCCTCCGCCGGCCCGGCCTTGGCCGGAAGCTGCTTGAGCAAAGACTCCGCCCGGGGCAGATTGCCAGCGAGCACCTCGGCGTCGATCTGCAGGATCCGGGCTTCGATCATCCCCGGCTTGACGGCCATGGCCTTTTCCGCGCTGGCACCGGCGTCGTTGGCCGCACCCGCGCGCAGCTGCAGGCGGCCGATGGCCAGCAGCCGCTCCGGATCGGAACCCGCCATGCGTGCCATCTTGGCCAGGGCGCCGCGCGCCAGCGAGGTGTCCCTCACCGCAAGGGCACAGCGGGCCAGCGCATCGAGCACCAGCGGATCGTCGGGCCGCTGCTGCTCGAGCTTGCGCGCCACGTCGATGGCCGCCCCCAGCTGACCCAGCGCCTCGTAGCTGGCCAGCAACTCCAGGCCCACCGCCCCTTCTTCGGGCGCCATGCGCCGGGCCTGCTCGGCCAGCGGCAGCGCCTCCAGCGGCCGACCAGCCTTGCGTTCGAGGCGGGCCAGCTCCATGACCGGCTGGAAGTTCTGCGGCTCGTCCCGCATCATCGCCCGCAGGCGCTTGCGGGCCTGATCGAGCTGCCCCGTGCTCGCTTCGAGGCGGGCCATGTTGAGGCGGGCCGGCGTATAGCCGGGCATCAGGTCGAGGGCCTTCTGATAGGCCGACCGGGCCTCCTCCGTTCGCCCAAGGGCCGCCCGCACGGCCCCCTGGAGGTTATGCACCACCGGCTCGCCGGGCATCCGCCGGACCAGCGTGTCCACCACTGCCAGCGCGTTCTTGCCGTCCCCCCGCCGCAGGTACAGGGTCGCCAGGGCGGATGCGACGTTGGGCTGGGCGGGCTGGCGATCGAAGGCCGCGCGAAGTGCGGCAAAACCCAGCTCGGTCTGCTGGGTCGCCAGGCGCAGAAAGCCGATCTGGGCCCGGATGCCCGGATCGTCGTCGCTCTTCCTGGCAGCCTGCTCCAGAGCCTCCGTCGCCTCCCGGTAGCGTCGCTGTTGCAGACGCAGGGCCGCCAGGGTGGTCAGCACCTGCACATCGGACTCGCCCGATCGAAGCAAGGGATCCAGCAGATCCGCAACCCGGCGCGTATCGCCGCCTGCCATGTAGATGCTCGCCAGGAGCTTTCGGCCTGCAGGATCGTTGGGCAGGCGCAGCACATATTGCTCCAGCAAGGCCTTCGCTCGCTCCTGGCGCCCGAGGGACTGACTGGCCAGCGCGCCAAGCATCAGTAGGGAGGGCTGACGGGCCAGGAAAGGCTCGGGCAGGGCATCGACCAGGCGGGTGACCTGTTCAAGCTGGGCCCGTGAGGCCTTGGCGTCTCCCTTCGCAAGATAGATGAGGCTGCGCAGGTAGGCCACGCGGGGTTCCTGCGGATCCAGGCTCGCCGCCTTGTCGAGGTCGGGCAGCGCATCGTCCAGGCGCCCCATGTCGATATTCAGCGCCCCACGGGCGATCCGTGCATCCAGAAGCTGTGGGTCCAGCGCAAGCGCCTGTGCGTAGAAGGACAAAGCAGCCTTTGTATCACCGTCGCTCTGCCTGAACATGCCCTGAAGGTGAATCAGATGAGGATCCCGCGGGGCTAGCCTGAGGGCGGCATCGAGTGCCTGCCTGGCCCGCGCGGTCTCGCCCACCCGCATCGCCAGTTCGATCTCGGTACGCACCGGGGCAAGCGCGGTCGGATCCACCTGCCTGCCCGCCTCCACCGCCTTGAAGGCCGCAGGCATGTCACCCAGGTCCGCATGGGCGGCCGCGCGCAGGGCAAAGACTTCGGCCTGCGCAGCGGGTTTGAGGCCGGTCGGCCGGATCCGCTCCAGCAACCGGTCGCTCTTGCCGAAAAGCAGCAGGGATGTGCCATAGGGCTGCGCCACATCCTCGAGACGTGCCCCCGCCTCGAGGGCCCGCTCGAACTCCGCCTGGGCGGCCGGAACCTGCCCATCCCGCAGCAGGGCGCGGGCGAGCAGGAGCCGCGCCGCCAGCATCGCCGGGTCCTGCTGCAGCGCGTTGCGGGCCTGGATGACGGCCCCCGCCGCATCGCTCCGCTCCAGCCGCTGCTGCGCGTCCTGCAAGTAGCGTTGCGCCTGCACGTTGGTGGCGCTCAGGGCAGCCTGCGCCGTTCCACCGAGCAGTGCCCATAGCAGGACCCCTGCTGCGAGGGAACCGGAAGACGGAAGCCGGTACAAGCGGAAACGTGAGGACATGGGCGGCACAACCAGAATCAATGTATGACTTTGGTTATAAAGGATGGCGCCGCCACGGCACGTGACATAAATCTCCGCTGACCACAAAAGTCAGCCGAGGGCTGCGCTGACCAGCGCTCTGCCATAGTGATCAAGGCAGAATGCCTGTACCGGCCTGCCGCAGCGCTACAATGCTCCTGCCATCGGGTGGCCGCGATCAGCGGCCCGCTTCCCGATCCGCGCCAATCCTTGCGCTTCGCCACCTCTGGAGGAATTGCCCATGCGCCCCATGCCCAACGCCACCCTCGCCACCCTCGCCGCGCTGGCGGCCACCTGTGCCCTGCTTGGCGCCCAGCCGGCCTTGGCCCAGGAGTCCCCGACCCTGAAGAAGATCAAGGACAGCGGCACCATCGCCCTGGGACACCGGGAGTCCTCCATCCCCTTCTCCTACTACGACGACAAGCAGCAGGTCGTC
>JAFLDU010000186.1 GCA_017309145.1 Zoogloea sp.
TTTTCCCCGGCGCCAAGATCGGCCTACTCGGTCTCAACGGCTCAGGAAAGTCGACTGTGCTGCGCATCATGGCGGGCGTCGACAAGGCCATCGACATCCCCCGTGATGGCTTCTATTCCTCGGTGGCCTTCACCGACAAGCTCCTGGAGTACATGAAGAACGGCGAATCCTCCGGCAAGCCCTTCTTTGCCTACCTGGCCTTCACTGCGCCCCACTGGCCGCTGCACGCCCCCGACGAAGACATCGCCAAGTACGAAGGCCGCTACAAGGAAGGCTACGATCGCCTGCGCAAGGAGCGCCTCGAGCGCATGAAGAAGCTCGGTCTCATCCCCGCCGACACGCCTGTGTACGAAGGTCATCCCTACTGGCCCCGCTGGGACAGCCTGACCCCCGAGCAGCAAGCCTCAGAAGCCCGCCGCATGACGGTTTATGCCGCCATGATCGACAACATGGACCGCCAGATCGGCCGCGTGCTCGACTACCTCAAGCAGAAGGGCGAGCTGGACAACACCTTCGTGTTCTTCATGTCCGACAACGGCGCCGATGGCAACTCGGTGTACGACGTGGGCCGCACCCGCGAATGGATCCACAAGGACATGGACAACAGCACCGCCAACATCGGCAAGCCGGGCTCCTTCATCGAGTACGGACCGGGCTGGGCCCAGGTCGGCTCCACCCCCTTCAAACTCTACAAGTCCTTCATGTACGAGGGCGGCATCTCCGTGCCGGCCATCGCCTGGGGGCCGGGCATCGGCGGCGGCACCATCAAGCGCGAATTCGCCCACGTGATGGACGTGGCCCCCACCATCTACCAGATCGCCGGCGTGAGCCACCCGGGCACCGAGTACCAGGGTCGCGAAGTGCTCCCCCTGCGTGGCAAGTCCATGCTGCCCTACCTGCAAGGCAAGGCCCCCGGCGTACGCGGCAAGAACGACGTGGTGGGCTGGGAACTGGGCGGCCGCAAGGCCCTGCGCAAGGGCGACTGGAAGATCGTCTACGCCAACACCCCCTGGGGCGAAGGCACCTGGGAGCTCTACAACGTCGCCACGGACCGCACCGAGAGCCGCAACCTCGCCACCACCCAACCGGCCAAGCTCAAGGAACTGCTGGCCGACTGGAAACAATACGTCGCCGAGACCGGTACCCTGGAAATCGACAACCTGGCCAACCGGCCCGGCTACAGCAACGGCGGCAAGTACTACGAGGACTTGTCCATCGAGGTAAAGATGCAGCCGCGCGCAGTGCGCTGAGGTTCTAGTCGCTTAACCGGGTGGGGCACGCCGTGCTCCCCTGCGAGATCAGGCTCCTTGGGGGCCTGATCTCGCTTCTGGCGCCGGTTTACTCAGTTAACGGGTGGCGGATTTGACATCCGGCGGTCCGGATTTGAGTTTCGGCGCCCGTGAACTCAATTCCGCAGTCGAAGAACTCAAATCCGCGGCCCGTTAACTGAGTTAACAAACGCGTTAACTGACATCCGAGCCGCGTTAACTGAGATCACGAGCAGGTTAACTCACATCCGCAAGGCGTTAACTCAGTTAACAAGCCGCAGATTCGGGAGTGTCAGGGAGTGTCAGTAATTTTGTGTTCGAGGCGGTTTTTCGAGTGGCTCTGCCCATGGGCGTGATCACTCGGTGGCCTTCATCTGGTCACCGCGGGGATGAAGCGCTCGCCGTACAGAATGACGAGTGTTTCAGTCGCCTGCGGGCACTGAATCAAGGGCCTGCTTGCGACTTGACGAAGTTTACCGGCTAAAGTCCCATGTTTCTGAGCCGTTGTTGTCATAAATATCAGCATTTAGTTTAGGGCTTCTCATGAGTGACGTCATCTGGCTCAAAAATATTGATCTCATTTGGATTGTTGTTGGAGGTTGAAAAGTCACAACAACGTGTGCTTGCTAAGTCAGACGTTTGATATCTGAGGAAAAAGATGGAGCGGATGAAGAGACCAATGTTGTTTGGTGTTGAAGGCGAGTTGGCTGATATTGAATCATATTCCGAAGATTTTCCTTTGATGCAAACGCAAGCCCTGCTGATAACGCTCGATGAAATTGAGGCATGGGTGAGTCATGCAAGAAGCCATTTTGGAAGTGAGTCGTTAAGGTCAATTCAGAGCCACAAGAAATGGCTTGAAATGGTGGGTGGATATGTGTCGGAGGTTCGGGATGTTCTTGAAGATGGATATGATGGTGATGGGGGCGACGATATTGACGTCCGTCGTGTTATAGCCTGTCGTTTAAACGCAGACGACTTTTTGATGGAAAGCCTGGAGGCCGTGTTTTTGGGCTTTCCGGAAGATGACGAAATCATTGATCATCAAAAAGGCAAGGCGATAGCGCAAACACTTATTGCTCTGACTGGGTTCTGGATGGATCAGATTTATCTGTTGCTCCAGCGCTTGCAGTCCATCCTTACTGGAGATGGCGAAGTGCTCGCTATCTTGAAACGCCATGATTTGTTGGTCAGGCTTCCACTCTGAGTATGGAGGCGCAATTATTCGGCTTGACTGAATAACCTCAATCGAGAGCCCAAAAAAAATGACAAAGCGTGGTTTGGATCTTTGGCCTCCGTCCGTTGAAATGACGTTTCGCAATGGGCGAGGAAAAGTGTATTTTCGTTCAAGTGATCGAAAGCTCGATCTGGCCGATTCACTCATGTTGCATCACTGTTATGAAACGCGTACCGTTTACATGGGAATGCGGACTACCTCGCCAAAGTGGCCAAGTTGGTCAGATGAACGTGTGGCGGCGATTGAGAAAATGATTCGTGGTGATATATGTTTTGATGGCTATCGCCTGACGCTGTCGCGACAAAATTTACCATCAGAGGATTTTCCCTGTAGTTTAGAGTTCTGTTGGAAGCTCTTTATTCGATCTTGATGGGTTTAATGTATTTGACGCTCGACAGGAGAAATCAATGGCACATGAAGTTACGCTAGACATTGCAACCAAATTTGTCCTGAACAAGGATGTGAAGATTTTCGTCAAAACCACGGATGGGAAGCTTGGAACAGTTCTTGTTAGTAAAGGAAATGTTGAGTGGGTTCCTTCTGGTAATCATGTGAATAAAAAGCGTTTGTCCTGGACGCAGTTTGCTGAATTAATGGAGGTTCACGGTAGTGATGTCAAAATAAAGAAAAAGACTGCTTAAAAGAAGCGGCGGTAGGCACTGGCTGCTGGGCGTTGGTTGCTAGGAAACGGAGTTGGACTCGCTCTTTAGGGCAACGCATCTCCTCGCCCTGAATCCAGGGTAGCCGAATCCGACGTGAAGCATGTGGAATGCCGCCATCGAGGTTTTCAGCAATGATGGTGACGCTGCTTATGCAGGTCGACTGATGTCTATGCGTTGGGGATGGTTGGGCGAAAGTGTAAATGCCAGCTTGAGGGGATGGTTTCCTTGACTGCTGATGAATAGCCCCTATTTTTGCAGTTATTAATCAGTCCCCCCGACCCTCCCCCAACCCCTCCGCAATCGCCCTCGCCGTACCCTGCAGATCCTCCAGATGCGCCTCCACCACCTTTCCGCGCAGCTTGTACCGCCTCGGCCATACCAGGTTGATACAGCCAGGCACTCCGGTGGGGGTGAGGATGGGCACGGCGATGGCGTCGAAGCCGTCGTCGAAGATGCTGATGTCTTCCATCGCGCCGCCGAAGCCGGGGTCGCGGGCGGCGTAGCCTTGGCGGCGGGTTTCTTCGAGGACTTCGGGCAGGTGGCCCTGGGCGAGGAAGCGGGCGCTGAGGGGGTTGGCGGGGGGATGTTCGGCGTAGTGGGCGAGGGCGGCCTCGCGGTCTGCGTCGGGGCAGAAGGCCAGCCAGGCGCGGCCGGGGGCGGAGAGGAAGAGGTCGACGCGGAAGCCGATCTGGTAGCGCGGGTTCATGGCCAGGCCGGAGAGGCGCCGGGAGCTTTCGGCCAGTTCCATCTGGAAGTTGTCGTAGATGAGCAGGTCGGAGGGCCACAGGGCCTTGCGTTGCAGGGTGGCCAGGTGTGGGGCGGCGAGTTCGGCGAAGCGCAGATTGCGTTCGGCGGGGCGGTGGCCGATGTGCAGGGACACGCTGCGCCGCCAGCGCCCGTCGCCGATGGCGCGCCAGGCCAGGCCGGCTGCTTCCAGGGTGTGCAGGATGCGCAGCAGGGTGGGTTTGGGCAGGGCGGTGCGCAGGTGCAGGTCCTGCAGGGCGCGGCCTTCGTGTTGTTCCAGCAGGCGCAGGACTTCGAGTCCGCGCTCGAGGGCCCGGATGGACTTCATGGGGTCTCCGCTTACGGGATGCTACGGCTCGACAGTATGGAGCGTGTCGCCGACAATTCGGGGCCCTGATCCGCTCTGGAGGCGTTCTCGATGTTGCATGGCTATCGGTCCAAGGGTGCTGGCTGCGCGCTGTTCTCCATCCTGGCGGGCTTTGTGCTGCCTGCCCAGGCGGGTGATCCGTCTGCCTGCGCGGCCATCGGTGACAACACCGAGCGTCTGGCCTGCTATGACAATGCGGTCGGGCGGCCCCACCAGGAGGCACCACCCCCATCGGCCAGCGAGCGGGATACGGCCTTCAGCGCCCGCTGGGAGCTGGATGCCGAGGACAAGCGCGGCACCTTTCTGATCCGCCCTTACCGGCCGACCTACATGCTGCTGGGGCGCTGGACCGATTCGCCGAACCGCCTGCCCGCTTCGCCGGCGCGCAACCATACGGTGACCGAACCGATGGATGTGACGCCGGTGGAGGCGAAGTACCAGATCAGCTTCAAGACCAAGCTGTGGGAGGGGCTGGTGGGCCACCATGGGGACCTGTGGCTGGGTTATACCCAGCAGTCCAACTGGCAGGTGTACAACAAGAGCAACTCCTCGCCCTTCCGTGAGACGGATTATGAGCCGGAACTGATGGCGGTGTTCCGCAGCAATATGGATGCGGGCCTGGGTTTCAAGGTGAGGATGCTGTCGGTGGGTATCAACCACCAGTCCAACGGGCGGGCTCAGCCCCTGTCACGCAGCTGGAATCGCTTGATGGCCCAGGTAGGGGTCGAGCGGGGTGATTTTGCGCTGCTGTTGCGGGGCTGGCACCGTTTCGAGGAGAAGCTCAGCAACGACGACAACCCGGACATCACCCGCTACCTGGGCAATGGCGACATCCAGGCCATGTGGAGGTTGGGTGAGCATGGCCTCGGCCTCAACCTGCGCGGCAACCTGTTCGACAGCCGGGGCTCGGCCCAGCTCGACTGGAGCTTTCCGATCCATCGCAATCTGAAGGGTTATGTGCAGTTGTTCAGCGGCTACGGCGAGACCCTGATCGACTATAACCACCGCCAGACGACCTTTGGGATTGGGGTGTCGCTGGTGGATTGGCTGTAGGGGGTGTAGGGGCGGCTTCAGCCGCCCCTACATCGCCCCTACATCATGTGTCGGCGACCTGCCCGAGCAGGGCGGTGAACCAGAAGGTGCTGCCTTCGCCCGGGGTGCTGGTCACGCCGGTGCGGCCGCCCATCAACTCGGCCAGTTGGCGGTTGATGGCCAGGCCGAGGCCGTTGCCGCCGTGCCGGCGGGTGGGGGAGGCGTCGCCCTGCTCGAAGCTGAGGAAGATGCGCTCCTGGTCTGCAAGGGGTACGCCGATGCCTGAGTCCTCGACTTCGAAGCGTACCAGCACGCGTTTGCCGCGGTGGTCCTGCACGCGGATGCGCAGGGCGACGAAGCCGGCGGGTGTGAACTTGACCGAGTTGCTGACGTAATTGACCAGCATCTGGGCGAGCCGGGCCCGGTCGCCGCGCAGCCTGGAGGGCAGGCCGGTGGTGTCCACCCGGTAGTCCAGGGCCTTGTCGCGCAGGCTCTCGCCAGTGGCGTCGAGTACATCCTGCAGCAGGTCCGTTACCTGGAAATCCTGCTCGAGGATCTGCATCCGCCGGGCTTCGATCTGGGCCAGGTCGAGGATGTCGTCGAGCACCAGGTGCAGCTGACGGGCCGCGCCGATGACCTTGTCCAGGCGCAGCTGCAGCCCGGCGTCGTCGATCTTGCTGCGGATCACCGTGCTGAAGCCGAGGATGGCATTGAGCGGGGTGTGGATCTCGTGGCTCATGTTGGCCAGGAAGCAGCTCTTGGCCCGGTTGGCGGCTTCGGCGAGTTCCTTGGCGGCTTGCAGTTCGGCGGTGCGCAGGTTGACCTGCTCCTCCAGGTGCAGCCGGTTCTGTTCGAGCTCGTGGAGCATGCGCATCTTTTCGGTCTGGTCCACGAACTGGATCAGCAGGTGACGTTCGGCCCGGATCCGCACGGGCAGGATCAGGCAGTCGGCCCAGATCTCCCGGCCGAAGGAGGTGACCACATGGATTTGCCTTTGCTGCCGGGTCTCCTTGTCGAGGGCGCGTAGGCAGTCATCCAGCAGGCCTGTGCGCTGCCAGGCTTCGATCTGGTGGAAGTCCTGGCCCAGCAGCTGGGCCTTGCCGGAGCCGACCAGCTGGGCGTAGGCGTCGTTGGCCATCACGCAGGTGCCGGCCGCCTTGAATACGCCGATGGGGACCGGCGAGGCCTGTAGCACCGCGTCGCTGAAGCGCACGGCCTCCTGCAGGTGGCTTTCGGCCAGCCGGCGTTCATCCACCTCGGCCTTGAGGCGGTTGTTGAAGTCGGCCAGCTCGGCCGTGCGCTCGGAGACCCGCTGCTCCAGCCGGTCGCGCTCCTGGTTGAGGTCGGCGAGGGCCTGGCGGCGCTGGCGGGCGACCCGGACCAGGGACAGGATCAGCCCGCTCTGCAGGGCCAAGACCAGCGCGATGAGCAGGATCTCGGTGCGATAGCGGTCCCAGAAACCGAAAGGGGCGTTGATGAGGGTGCTGCCCTTGGGCAGGCTACCCGTGTCGATGCCAAAGCGTTGCAGCACGGTGTAGTCGAAGACGTCGCGGGCTGGCGAACGCATCTTCACGGGGATGGCGTTGGCGGCTTCACCATTGAGGATGCGCAGGGCCATGGCGGCGGCCTCGCGGCCCTGGTCGCGCCCGTTGAGGACGTGGCCGCCGATCACCCCGGTGCCCAGGTGGAAATCCCAGAACGCATAGACAGGCACGGGGCTCGCTGCGGAAACCAGCTGGCCATTCTCGGCCGGGGTCAGGGCGCGCCCGATGCCCTGGTCGGCAGTCTGGCCGACCAGGAACACCAGGCTGTCCTTGCCCAGGGGGGCGAGGCGGGTGCGGATCTCGGCCATGCTCGCGTCCTTGAGCACGATCAGTTCGTGCTTCTGGCGCAGCATCGGGAAAACCCGCTCCTCCGCGTCGCGGGTGTTCATGGCGCTGCTGGTGTCCCCCGTGGACACGATGAAGACGAGCTTCCTGATCCCGCTATGCACCCGGAGGGCGAGGTCGACGGCGGCCGGGATGTCGATCTCCTCGTTGACCCCGGTGATGTTCGCCACATTGCGGATCACCTCGGGTGAGAAGTTGTTGTAGCCGCAGAAGACGATCGGTTGGCCGGGAAACAGCCGATCACGGTAGCGCAGGGCAAAGTCGAAGGCTGCGTTGTCGGAGGCGATGATCAGGTCGTGCCGGAAGTTGCGGTACTTGGCGGCCAGCGCGTCGGCGATGATCGCCTCCTGCTTGCGCTCTGGAAAGCGGCGGCTGTCCAGGTACTCCACCGACAGCTCCACGGGCCGGGCCTGGCCGCCGAGTGTGTCGCGGATGCCTTCGCTGACATCGTGTCCCCAGGCATTGCCCGGGTCGTAGGAGTCGATGTGCAGGATGCGCGCCGGGCTGCCCGGCCCGGCGCCCTGTCCGGCGGCCGGGCCCAGGAGGCCGAAGCACAGCAGGCACCAGGCAATCAGGCGTGCCGCTAGCAGGTGAGGTGTCGGCTTACTGCCGGTCTTGTTGATGGAGCGGGTCATCGGTCGATATCGGGCAGCGGAGTGTGTGGGTCGGCTGGTGTTCCGATACGGCTTCCGTGGGCGAAGGGAAGGCAGCAGCCGGATCGGGCGATAGAATCCGTGATCTTCCGTCGAAGTATCGCCCATGCCGAGTCCGCTTGCCTTGAAATATCTCCATGGCTACCCCGAGTCACTGGTCTCGCAGGTGAGGATCCTGCTGGAGCAGGGCACGCTAGCCCCTTGGCTGCAGGCCCGGTATCCCGTCCTGCACGCGGTGCGCAACGATACGGCCTTGTACGAGTACGTGACCGATCTCAAATCACGCTATCTGCGCAATGCCGAGCCTCTCAGCAAGGTTGGTTTCGATGGCAAGCTGCAGAGCATCCACAACGCGCTGGGCACCCACACCACGGTGGCGCGGGTGCAGGGCGGAAAGATCCGCACCAAGCGGGAGATCCGGGTGGCGACCCTGTTCCGCGAGGCGCCGCCGGAGTTCCTGCGCATGATCGTGGTGCACGAGCTGGCGCATCTGAAGGAACGGCAGCACGACAAGGCCTTCTATCAGCTGTGTTGCCGGATGGAGCCGGATTACCACCAGCTGGAGTTCGACGTGCGGGTGTGGCTGAGCTGGGAGGAGATCCAGGGCCAGCGGCTGTGGGTTCCGGAAGGCGCGCAGCTACCCGCGCCAGGCTGAGGCGGGCAGCTGGTTTAGCCCCCATGCGGGCGCATGGGGGGATGGCTCAGAGGCTGAGGTTGCCCTTGAGCTTGTCGAAGCTCTTCACGCCCATGCCCTTCACCTTGATGAGTTCATCGAGGCTCTTGAAGGGGCGGGCGGCCACGATGGCGGCGGCGACGACCTTGGAGAGGCCCTTCACGGCGGCCAACTCGGCGGCCGTGGCGGTGTTGATGGACACGCTGGCCGGTGCGGCGACGGCCGCCGCCTTGGGCTTGGCAGCCGGCTTCGCCTTGGTGGCGGGCTTGACGGTAGCCGGCTCGGCCGCGGGTTCGACTGCGGCGGCAGCGTTTTCGGTCGGCAAGGCCGCAGCCGGCGCTTCCGCGCTCCAGCTGACCGGCAGCGGGAAGTTGCTGAAGTCCCGGGTGACGTAGCCGTTGGCAGACCATTCGCGCAGCAGCAGGGCGATGCACCAGGTGCCGGCGGGGCGGGTGGCGAGGGGCTGGGTGAAGGACAGGTCCTGCCAGGCCTGCTGGCCGGCCAGGCTGCCCAGGGCGGTGGCGCTGAGCTGCCAGCCGTCCGGTTCGCCGGCTTGGTAGGGGGCCGGCAGGGCCCACAGCTCCAGGGCCAGGGTGCCGCTCAGGTTGTCCTGGCTGCGGGGGTTGCCAACGCGCTCGACGGTCACGGTGACCTTGTCGTCCGCCAGGCTGAAGCTGCTGGTGCCGTCCAGGCGCGGCTGCATGAAGCTCTCGGCGCGGGGGAAGTTCACATAGTCCTGAACCTGCTCGAAGCGGCCGGCCTGGCCGGCGGCGAGGATCAGCACCAGATTGTGGTCGGCGCGGCCGGCCGGCGGGAAGGCGTCGGTGGAGGCGCTGAACCAGGTGCTGCCACTGTCGCCAGGGGCCGCCACCGGCACTTCGGCGATCTTGGCGGCGGGCACGGGGTGGCCGTCGAAAGGCGTTTCGCAGGCCCACAGCTGCAGGGCCCATTCCTGGCCGCGCGCGGCCACGGGGTCGTCAACGCGCAGCTCCGCGTCGAGGCGGACGCGGTCGCCGTCGAAGGCGTAGCCGTGTTCGAAGCCGATGCGGATGGCGCTGGAGGCGGCGTTGTGAGGGGCCTGGAGGGTCTGGAACGTGCTCATGGGGGAATCCTGCTGGAATGCGAGGTCGCGGATTCTGAGGGCCGGCCGATGGCAGCGTCAATCTTTGGGCGATTGAATTTTTGGATGCACCGAGTGAGGGCGTGAAACCTTGGAAAGCCGCACCAATACTGGGCTTGCACTGTATTGGTGCGATTATTCGGATGACATCAGAGCAGGACGATGTCGAATTGCTCCTGGGCGTAGCTGGCCTCGGGATGCAGGGAGATCGTCTTGTCGATGAAGTCCGATAGCATCGCCAGGGATTGGGATTCTTCTTCGAGGAAGAGGTCGATCACATTGGGGGCGGCCAGCACGCGGAACTCCCGGGCGTTGAACTGGCGGGCCTCCCGCAGCAGCTCGCGGAGGATCTCGTAGGCCACGGTGCGGGCGGTCTTGACCTCGCCGCGCCCGCCACAGGTGGGACAGGGCTCGCACAGCAGGTGGGCGAGGGATTCCCGGGTGCGCTTGCGGGTCATTTCCACCAGGCCGAGGCTGGTGAAGCCGTTGACCGTCATCTTGGTGTGGTCGCG
>JAFLDU010000187.1 GCA_017309145.1 Zoogloea sp.
AGTCGAAGGCGCCGGACACTACCTCCCGACCTACGCCGGCAACCTCGACATCATGACCTCGGCCGCGCTCCAAACCGGCGAACGCCTCGCCGCCCGCTAACCCCACCAGAGCCCCAGGAGATCCCATGGAAACCTCGCAGCGCCTCTATATCCAGGACGTCACCCTCCGCGATGGCATGCACGCCATCCGCCATCGCTATACCCTCCCCCAGGTCGCCGCCATCTCCCGCGCCCTCGATGCCGAAGGCCTTTGGGTGCCGGCCATCCGCCCGCCCACGGTGCCCAAGGGCGCGGCCCGCCTGCGCATCACCCTGTCGGCCGCCCACAGCCTGGCGCAGGTGGACCGCTTGGCCGACGCGCTGAACCGCCTGGAGGCCCAGGGCACATGAACATCGCATCGCCCCCCCTCCGCCCCCTTGTGCTGCTGCACGGCTGGGGCCTGTCGGCCGCCGTCTGGCAGCCCCTGCTTGAGCACCTCGATCCGCGGCGTTCCGTATGCGTACCCGACCTGCCGGGGCACGGTAAGGCCGCACCGGCCGGCAGCACCCTTGCCGGCTGGGCCGATGCCCTCCTCCCTACCCTGCCCGGCCACTGTGTCCTGGTTGGCTGGTCCTTGGGCGCCCAGCTCGCCCTTGAGCTGGCCCACCGGCACCCGGAAAGGATCGCCCGCCTGATGCTCATCGGCGCGTCGCCCCGTTTCACGGCAGGCGAAGATTGGCCGCACGGCCTGCCAGGTGCCACCCTCGATGACTTCCGCGCGCAGTTCGATAGCGCGCCGGAAGCCACCCAACGCCGCTTCGTGGCCCTCCAGAGTCTCGGCGACCGGGCCCGCAAGTCTGTATCCGCCGCCCTCAGCGGCAGCCTGACCCCGGCCGACGGCGCCCACCAGGCAGCCCTGGCCAACGGCCTCCAGCTGCTGGCCGACACGGATCTGCGCGCGTTGATCTCCGGGATCACCCAGCCGGTTCGCCTGCTGCATGGCCGTGAAGACAAGCTCATGCCTCTGGCGGCCGCCGAATGGTTGGCCGACCAGCTTCCGGGTGGCCGCCTCAGTGTCTTCGGCCAGTCGGGGCACGCCCCCTTCCTGTCACGCCCCGCCGACTGTGCCGGACTGATCGAAGGCTTTGCCGATGAGTGACGCGCCCGCAGCGAAGCATGCCGTGCGTGCCGCCTTTGACAAGGCCGCCGATGCCTACGATGCCGTCGCGGCGGTGCAACGCAGCGCCTGCGACCGGCTGCTCGAGCTCGTCGCGGCCACCCCAGGCTGCCAGCCGGCACGCATCCTCGACGCTGGCAGCGGCACCGGCTACGCCCTGCCCGGACTCCGTCGCCTGTTCCCCGACGCGGCACTGATCTCCCTGGATTTCGCACCCGCCATGCTCAAGCGCCAGCCCGCCGGCCTGGCCCTGCCCCTGTGCGCCGACCTCGAACACCTGCCGCTGGCGGAAGCCAGCCTGGATGCCCTGTGGTCCAGCTATGCGCTGCAATGGTGCGCGCCGCGCCAGGCCCTTCCGGAACTGGCACGCAGCCTGCGCCCGGGCGGCCAGCTGTGGCTCGCCACCTTGGGCCCCGGCACGCTGCAGGAACTGAGGGACGCCTTCCGCCACGTGGACCAGGAAGAGCACGTGCTCCGCTTCCAGCCGCCGGAGGTCCTCGAAGACGCCGCCGAGGACGCCGGCCTGCGCATCCTGACCAGCGAACGGGACACCCTGCACGCCTGGGCACCCGACCTGCGCAGCCTGCTGCGCGACATCAAGACCCTGGGCGCCCATCAGACCGGCGCCCCGCGCCGTCGCGCGCCCCTGGGCAGGCAGGCCTGGAACCGGCTGGCCGCGGCCTATGAAGCTCACCGCACGCCGGCTGGCCTGCCTGCGTCCTACGACACTCTATGGATCATCGCCGAAAAGACATGACCGCCTACTTCATCACCGGCACCGACACCGAGATCGGCAAGACCTTCGTCACCTGCACCCTGCTCCACAGCGCACGCCAGCAAGGCCTGCGGGCCCTGGGCATGAAGCCCATCGCCGCCGGCGCGGAAAGCATCAACGGAGAATTCCTCAACGAAGACGCCGCCCGGCTGCGGGCGGCAGGGAGCTTCGACCCGGGCCTGGGCCTGCTCAACCCCTATTGCCTGGCCAGCCCGATCGCCCCCCACATCGCGGCCGCCGAAGAAGGCGTCCGGCTCGAGGTGGGGCCCATCCTCGAGGCCTTCGAAGCCCTGAGGGTCCAGGCGGATGTACTGCTGGTGGAGGGTGTAGGTGGCTTCCGGGTGCCGCTCGATGACGATTACGACACCGCCGACCTGGCCCGGGACCTGGGCCTGCCGGTGATCCTGGTGGTGGGCATGCGCCTGGGCTGCATCAACCACGCCCTGCTCACCGCCGAGGCCATCGCCGCGCGCGGCCTCCAGTTGGTCGGCTGGGTGGCCAATCAGGTGGATCCGGCCATGCTGCGTTTCGAGCAGAATCTGGAAGCACTGATCCGCCGGATGCCCGCGCCCCTGCTCGGCGTGGTGCCTTTCCAGGCGGACGGGGATGCGGCCAAGGCCGCCAGCAGCCTGCGCCTACCTGCCTGACGCGCGCATCTGGCGGAGCTGCTCGAAGAGGCACACGGCCGCCGCCACCCCCACGTTGAGGGACTCTATCCCGCCGGGCATCGGAATGATGATGCGGCGGGTGGCCAGCGCCGCCACCGGATCGGACAGCCCCTGCCCTTCAGACCCGAACAACCAGGCCACCGGCCCACGCAGATCGGTGTCGTAAAGATCCGTGGCCTCGACCAGATCAGCCGCCAGGATCTGGCCCGGATAGCCGGCCAGTGCCGTGGCGGGCTCGACGCCCTCTCGGATGTCCAGATGAAAATGCGCGCCCATCGCCGCCCGCAGCACCCGCGGCGACCAAGCCTGGGCACAGCCGGGGGTCAGCAGCACGTCACGCAGGCCCACCGCCGCGGCGGTGCGCAGGATGGTGCCGAGATTGCCCGGGTCCTGCACCGCATCGAGCAGCACGCAGCTGCCCGTCACCGACATTACCGACGGGTCGGGAATCGCCACCCGGGCCAACACCCCGCTGGGTGAGTCGACCGGGCTGATCTGCGCAAACAGTCGATCCGGCACCTCGACCAGACTCTCCGGCAGGCAAAGAGCCAGCAGCGCTGCGATCTCGGGCTGCTCGCGCCCACTCTCGCTGACCACTACCTGCAGCGGACTCACTCCGTGCTGCAGCGCGACCTCCAGCAGATGGGCGCCGTCCAGCAGGGTTTCCCCCGCCTTGCGACGATCCCGGGCCGACCCGGCCAGCGCCTGGAAGTGCTTGATCGACGGATTATCCCGGGAGCTGATGTGCTTCACGATCAGACGGCCAGACCGAGGGTGGCCACGGCCACTGTGAACACGCCCAGCAACAGGTTGAGGCCGACACGTTGGCGGATCCGGTTGAGGGCCGCCGCGCCCCCGGCCCAGTTCTCGGCGGCCACCGCCTGCTGCAACGCCTGCCACGGGCCGAACCAGATGCTGGCAAAGACGGCCACCATCACCAGTCCGATGCCTGCCATCACATGCCAGGCCACCGGCGCCTGAGCAAAGCCGGTGGCGCCCAGCATGGCAAAGCCGGACCCTACGATCAGCCCGATGGCCAGCCACACCACCCGGAAGAAACGACCAAGCACACCACACCACAGGGGCAGGCGCTGGGCCGGCGGTAAAGCCAGGGCCGCCGGACGCAGGCAGAAATGGGCGAAGGCCATGCCACCGACCCACAGGATCACGCCGGCAAGGTGCGCGAACAGCAGCACGTGATGAAACTTCATATCAGGTCCTCGTCGGTCCACAGGGGGGGATTGGCGATGATGTCCCTCACTGGAGCAAAGCTCCGGCGGTAGATCTCACAAGCGCCGTGGGCCCGCAGGGCTTTGAGGTGCGCCGCGGTGGGATAGCCCTTGTGGCCGGCCAGACCGTACTGTGGATACAGCCTGTCCAGTTCGACCAGCTGGGCATCCCTGGCCGTCTTGGCCAGGATGGAAGCGGCCGAGATCTCCTGCACCAGCGCATCACCCTTGACGATGGCCTCGCAGGGCAGATCCAGCTGCGGGCACCGGTTGCCATCCACCACCACCCGGTCCGGCCGACGGGCCAGGCCGGCCACCGCCCGTTGCATGGCCAGCATGGAGGCATGCAGGATGTTGAGGCGATCGATTTCCTCGACACTGGCCTCGGCGATGGCCCAGGCCAGCGCCTTCTCGCGGATCTCCAGGGCCAGCTTGTCACGGCGCTTGTCGGAGAGCTTCTTGGAGTCGGCCAGCCCTTCGATGGGCCGGGCCGGATCGAGGATCACCGCAGCGGCCACCACCGGCCCGCACAGGGGCCCGCGGCCCGCCTCATCCACGCCGCACAGCAGACTCACCGGCCCGCTCCGCGGATGTAGGGCAGGACCGCGGCCGCGGCGCGGGCAGCGGTGTCCTGGCGCAGGGTCTGGTGCATCTCGGTGAAGGTCCGGACCAACTCCCCGGCCTTCTCCTTGTCGGTCAACCAGGTGTCCAGGGCATCGGCCAAAGCCTGGGGCGTCGCCGCGTCCTGCAGCAGCTCGGGCACCACTTCGCGCCCGGCCAGCACGTTGGGCAGCCCCACCCACGGCAGGTAGGCCATGCGCCGCATCAAGCGGTAGGACCACTTGCCGATGCGGTAGGTGATGACCATCGGCCGCTTGAGCAGCGCGGCTTCAAGGGTCGCGGTGCCGCTCGCCACCAGCACCACATCGGCGGCAGTCATGGCGTCGACGGCGTGGCCGAAGAGGATGCGGATGGGCAGATCCAGATGGGCGTGGCGGGTCAGCGCGTCCTCGAACAACAGGCGCGTCTCGCGGGTGGTCAGCGGAACCAGGAAGCGCGCCTCGGGATGGCGCTCATGCAGCTTGGCTGCCGTGGCGATGTAGATGTCCGCCAGGTTCCGCACTTCCGACTGACGGCTTCCCGGCAGAAAGGCGAAGACCGGCACCTCCTCGGGGATCTGCAGCATCTCCCTGGCCCCGGCCCGATCCGGCTGGAGCGGAAACACGTCGGCCAGCGGATGGCCGACATAGCTCACCGGCACCCCCGCCGTCTTGTAGAGCTCAGGCTCGAAGGGAAACAAGCACAGCATGTGGCTGACCGAGCGGGCGATGCCCTTCAGACGCCCCCGCCGCCAGGCCCAGATCGACGGACTCACGAAATGGATGGCCGGGATGCCGCGGTCCTTCAGGCGCTTCTCCAGCCACAGGCTGAAGTCCGGCGCATCCACGCCGATGAAGGCCGACGGAGGATCGGCAAGCAGCTGCTTGAGCAGGCTGCGGCGGATCCCGGAGAGCTCGCGGTAGTTCTTCAGGGCATCCACGTAACCGTGGACCGACAGCTTTTCGGCTGGCCACAGGGCCTTGAAGCCCATGGCCTGCATCTTGGGCCCGCCGATGCCGAAGAACTCCGCATCGGGAAGATGGCGCTTGAGCGCCTGGATCAGGTGGCTGGCGAGGAGGTCGCTGGACGCCTCGCCCGCCACCATGGCGATGCGCACCCCCATGGACTAGCGGACGATGCCACGCCCGGAGTCGGCGATGAAGTCGGAGAAGAGCTGCAACTCGGGAACCGAAGCCGCCGCCTCGGCGATCTGCCGGCGGGCCTCGTCGAGACTCAGGCCATTGCGGTAGAGGGTCTTGTAAGCCCGCTTGATGGCGGCGATACCCTCTGCGCTGTAGCCACGGCGCTTCAGCCCCTCGCTGTTGATGCCATGGGGCGATGCAGGGTTGCCGGAGACTGTCACGAAGGGCGGCAGATCCTGCAGCAGCACCGTGCCGACACCACAGAAACTGTGGGCGCCGACGCGCACGAACTGGTGCACACCGGTGAAGCCGCCGAGGATGGCCCAATCACCCACCGTGACGTGCCCCGCCAGGGTCGCATTGTTGGCGAAAATGGTGTTGTCGCCGACGATGCAGTCGTGGGCCACGTGCACATAGGCCATGATCCAGTTGCCGTTGCCGACCCGGGTCAGGCCACCGTCCTGGATGGTCCCGGTACTGAAGCTGCAGAACTCGCGGATGGTGTTGCCGTCGCCGATCTCGAGACGGGTCGGCTCGTTCGCATACTTCTTGTCCTGGGGCTCTGAACCAAGGGAGCAGAACTGAAAGATCCGGTTGTTGCGGCCGATCCGGGTGTGCCCCTCGATCACCACATGAGGGCCGACGGTCGTCCCCTCGCCGATCTCGACATGTTCGCCGACGATCGAGTAAGGACCGACCTGCACGCCCTCCGCAAGGCGCGCCGCCGGATGAACGATGGCGGTCGGATGAATGCTCATCGCTTGATCGCGCACATGAATTCAGCTTCGGTGGCCAGTTCACCGTCGACCCGCGCCACCGCCTTGAACTTCCAGATGTTGCGCATCTTGCGCACGATCTCGGCTTCCATGACCAGCTGGTCACCCGGCACCACCGGGCGCTTGAAGCGCACATTGTCGACGGAAGCGAAATACACCGTGGAATCATCGTCCGGTGCAGAGCCATCGGTCTTGAAGGCCAGGATCGCGGCGGTCTGGGCCATCGCTTCGATGATCAGCACTCCGGGCATGACCGGGTTGTGCGGAAAATGGCCGGGGAAGAAGGGTTCGTTGATCGTCACGTTCTTCAGACCCACCACCCGCTTGCCCAGCTCCAGCTCGGTGATCCGATCCACCAGCAGGAAGGGATAACGGTGCGGGAGATAACGCTTGATCTCGTTGATGTCGATGATTTCGCTCATGATTTCTTTTCCAGTTCGGCGAGCTTCTTCTCGAGCTCGCGCACCCGCTCGGCCATCGCATCGAGGCGGCGCAAGTGGGCAAAATTCCGGACCCAGTCGGCGTGGGTCTGCATGGGGACTATGGAGGTGTATACACCCGCCTTGTCGATGGACTTGGTCACATTGGTGTCGGCAGACACCACGACATCGTCCGCCACCTCGAGATGCCCCGAGAAGCCGGCCTTGCCCCCGACCATCACGCGCTTGCCCACCCGGGTGCTCCCGGCCAGGCCCGCCATGGCGGCCATGATCGTGTCGTCGCCCACCCGGCAGTTGTGCGCCACGTGGATCAGGTTGTCGAGCTTGACCCCGTTGCCGATCAGCGTGTCATCCAGCGCCCCCCGGTCGATGGTCGTGTTGGCACCGACCTCCACGTCATCACCCAGCACCACCCGGCCGATCTGCGGGATCTTGACCCAGCGGCGCTCGCCGTCGCGGGCAAAGCCCAGGCCGTCCGCACCGATGACCGCGCCCGAGTGCAGGATGGCGCGGGCCCCGATCACACAACCGTCGTAGATCTTGACCCCGGCATGGAGAAGCGAATCCGCACCGATGAGCACACCGTCGCCGATCACGCAGCCGGCCCCGATCACGCAGTTCTCGCCGATCTGGCAATCACGTCCGATCACCGCGTTGGCACCGACAGAGACCGATGCGGGGAGTTCGGAGGAGGTCACGGCACCCTGCTGCAGCCCAGCAGCAGGTCGCTTGGACGGGTTGAACAACTGGGCCGCCCGGGCGAAGTACAGATAGGGATCCGCGGTGAGGATGCGAGGCTTGTCGGTCAGCCCGGCCGCCTTGGGCGTCAGGATGAAGGCCGACGCCCTGCTGCTGGCCAGACCGCCCCCCAACTTGGGGTTCGACAGGAAGGCCAGCTCACCTTCGGTGGCGGCCTCGATGGAGGCGATCTGCCGGATCCGCACCGAGGGATCGCCGACAAGCTCACCACCGAGCCGGCTTACGAGCTCGTCAAGGGACAGTTCCATCCGCGCCGCCTTACTTGCTGGCTTCGCTGAGTGCCTTGATCACCTTGTCGGTGATGTCGATCCGGGGGCTGGCATAAACCGCCTCCTGGAAGATGATGTCGTACTTGTCGGCCTCGGCGATCTGCTTGATGGTGCGGTTGGCACGCTCAAGCACACTGGCCAGCTCTTCGTTACGACGCTGGTTGAGATCTTCCCGGAACTCGCGCTGCTTGCGCTGGAAATCGCGGTTCAGGTCGTTGAACTCGCGCTCCTTGTTGCGGCGCTCGGCCTCACCCATGGTCATGCCGTTCTTTTCCAGAGCTTCCTGCATGCCCTGGAGCTGCTTGGCCAGACGCTGCAGATCCTGGTCGCGCTTCTCGAATTCCTTCTCCAGCTTCTGCTGGGCCTTCTTGGCGGGCGTCGCCTCTTTCATGACCCGGTCGGAATTGACGAAGCCGACCTTGACTGTATCCGCCGCGGCCACCTGGGCAAACCCGGCCAGCAGGAGTGCCGCCAGGGTGGAAATACCAATACCTTTCACTCAAACCTCCATCTGCAAGCTATGTGCGGCGACCATCAGAAAACCGTGCCCAACTGGAACTGGAATTTCTGGGTCTTGTCGCCTTCTTCTTTCTTGAGTGCCTGGCCCAGGCTGAACTTGAGCGGCCCCACCGGGGAGCTCCAGGAGAACGCCAGCCCGGCACTGTAGCGCAAATCCGATGCGCGGACCTTGTCATCGGCGGCCCACACGTAGCCCGCGTCAGCAAACAGCGACAGCCGCATGGACTTGTCCTTCTGGGTACCGGGCATCGGGAAATAATACTCCGCATTGCCCACCACGCGCCGGTTGCCGCCCAGAGCACGGACATAGCCATTGGTGTCGGTGTAGCGCGGACCCAAGGTGCTCTGCTCGTAGCCACGCACGGAGCCGATGCCGCCCGCATAGAAGTTCTTGTAGAACGGGAGCTCCTTGCCATCGTAGCCATGGGCGTAGCCGAGGTCGCCGTTGAGCATCAGGGCGTAGCCACCGCCGAACGGAATCCAGTACTGGTGCTGGTAACTCCCGCGGACGTAACGCATGTCGAGCACCGGCGTCGCCACCTCCACAGAGGCGCGCTGGTACACGCCTGACGTGGGGTACAGGAAACTGTCGCGCCGGTCACGTGCCCAGCCTGCCGTGAACAACAGGCTCCTGGCCGTGTCCCCGAAAGTGTTGACGAAACTCACGTACGGCGCGGGACTCGAGTCATAGACCTTGATGGTGGTCTGATCGATCGACAGGCCAAAGTTGATCCGGTCATCTTCGGCGATCGGATAACCGAAGCGGACTCCCCCCCCGATGGACGAACTCTTGTAGGTCGCCACGGACAATGAGGTGGGATCGACGTTGCGCTGGTAGATGTCCCAGCCCACGCTGACACCGTCGATGGTCCAGTAAGGATTGGTGAAGGACAACGCAACGGTCTTGTTGATCCTGCCCGTATTGAGCTGCAGGGTCATCGCATTACCCGTACCAAACAGGTTCTGCTGCGAGATCGAGGCGGACAGGATGATCTTCTCGGCGCTGGAGAAACCCGCCCCCAGCATCAGGTTGCCGGTGGCACGTTCCTTGACCGTGAAATTGGCATCGACCTGATCGGTCGAACCTGTCACCGCCGGCGTCTCGATGGTGACCTCCTCGAAGTACCCGAGGCGATCGAGGCGGACCTTGGAGCGGTTGAGCGCCTGGCCATCGTACCAGGCACCTTCCATTTGACGCATTTCCCGACGCAGCACCTCGTCGCGGGTCCGCACGTTGCCAGCGAAGTTGATCTTGCGCACATACACGCGCCGCCCCGGATCGACGAAGAAGGTGAAGGCCACCTCGCGTTTCGCCTTGTCCACTTCCGGTGCCGCATTGACGTTGGCAAACGCATAGCCCGCATTGCCAAGGCGATCACTGATCGCCTTGGTGGTGGCCGTCACGTTGTCACGCACGAAGGTTTCACCCGCCTTGAGCTTGAC
>JAFLDU010000188.1 GCA_017309145.1 Zoogloea sp.
GAACAGGACCGTGAAACGAGACCGCGCCAATGATAGTGCACACGCGTGCGTGAAAGTAGGTCATCGTCAGACTCACCATTCAACACCCCCTCAGGCAATACGCCTCAGGGGGTGTTACGCTTTAAAGTCCATGAATTAAAAGAGGGATAGAATCTGCCTAATGCAGAAGGAGACTCGAATGCGTTGGCGGTATTGGTCGTTGCTTGTCTCGCTATCGGTTCTTTTGCACATGGCGCTCTTCTGGCCGGCTCCTGACGACGTTAGTAGATCCGTCTCCCAGGCCCTGTTGGTCCGGCTTCCTCCTTCGCAAGTGCTGGCTGAGCCTCGCCAGCTCTTGCGGGGGGCGAGAGATGCTCAAGAGAACGCTGTCCCGGTTGAAGCTGATGTGCCGAAACCGGCGATCGTTGATCAACCTCCCCGTCAGTCTGTTTCAGGCAAGTCCTTGGAAAGACGGGGTCGGTCGCTGTCGAGTGATATTGCTGTTCAAGCTGACCAGGAGGCGCCGCCAGACATGTTGAAGTCGGGTGGGCGGCCGGACTCGCCTGAGCGGACAGCTTCATCCGTTCTGCTTGAGAATGAGGGTGCAAAGGCGCATTCGCTGTCCCGGTATCGCATCGCGCTCGCTGTAGCCGCTGTCCGCATGCAGGCGCTGGAGGCTGAGACCGCTGGAATGACGGGTACGGCGGTGGTGGACATCCGCTTGGGTGGCGGCGGGCCTCAGGTGCATCTGGCGACATCCAGTGGTGTCGAGACGCTCGATCGCAAGGCGCTTGCGCTGCTGGGCAGGGCTGTCAGGGTGGTGCCGGCTCCGGTTGGTGACACACTGTCCGAGGCGTCCATCCGGCTGCCGGTTGTCTTTTCGACGGATGATTCGTGAGACGGGCGCTCAGGGCTTCCGCTCGCTGGATGTAGGGCTGACAAGACCCGTCATTGGCAGTGTGAGGCTGGTCGTGTGGAGTTCGAATCGATCGCGTCGGCGGTCGTCGAAGAAACACCTGAGTGTGTAATCGATCGAGCGGAATGCGATCTCATCCCAGGGAATCTCGGATTCGGTCATCAGCGTGGCTTCGAGGGACTCCTCACCTGGTTGAAAATCAAGGTGCAGCAGTTCGGCGCGGTAGATGATGTGAATCTGGCTGATGTGGGGGATGTCCACGAAGCTGAACATCGGGCCCAGGGCGACCCGGGCGCCGGCTTCTTCGAGGGTCTCACGAAGCGCGGCTTCGCCGCAGGTCTCGCTGTTCTCCATGAAGCCGGCAGGGAGCGTCCACTTGCCATAGCGAGGTTCGATGGCCCGCTTGCACATCAGGATCCTGTCTTCCCAGGTGGCGATTGCGCCGACAACGACCTTGGGGTTCTGGTAGTGGATTGTCCCGCACTGGTCGCAGACATGGCGGGGAAGATTGTCGCCGGGGGGAACTTTGAGGCTGACAGGGGCGCCACAGTGGGAGCAGAAGTTCATGGCCGAAGAGTGCGCGTGGACAGTTCCGCCATTCTAATTCAAGGTGTCGCCATTGCCGCCTGTGCTGCGGTGCACCTGGCGCACATTCAAGAGTGACTGGGCAGGACCGATAAAACGGAGTAGTGCAGTCCCTGACTGCGGCAAAAATTGGAACTTACATGGTTGTGTCAATCGACGTTACGAAGTTCGAGCAACTGAAAGCTTCGGGAGATCTTCCGTCGCCCAAGGGGGTGGCGCTGGCGATCATCCGCTTGATCCAGCAGGAAGAAAGTTCGATGGGCGATCTTGCCCGGGTCATCAAGACTGACCCGGCCTTTGTCGGACGGCTGATCAAGGCGGCCAACGGTCTGACCGGCTACAACCGTCGGGCGATCGCGTCAGTGCAGGAGGCGCTGATGGTGCTCGGCCTGCCGGCAGTGCGCACGCTGGCGCTGGGTTTTTCCCTGCTGTCGAGCTATCGGGACGGCAACTGCAAGAGCTTCGACTATGGGCGCTACTGGACGAGCTGTCTCGTCTATGCGCTGGCGATGCAGGCCATTACCCAGCGAACCCGCGTTGCTGCCGCCGAGGAGACCTTCTGCCTGGGCCTGCTGGCGCGGATCGGGGAGCTCGCGCTGGCGACGCTCTATCCGCAGGATTACTGCAAGGTGCTGCAGCAGACGCTCGAATATCGCGATTTGCCGCTGGTGGCGCTGGAGCAGCGGGCTTTTGCGCTCAATCACCGGGAGCTCACCTCGGCGATGCTGGCCGACTGGGGATTGCCGCGGATCTTCCACGAGCCGGCGTTCTTTTCGGAGGTGCCGGAGGAGTCGGGTTATGCGGATGGCTCGCGGGAGTTCGTGATCGCCCATTCGCTGCATCTGGCGTCGTTCATCGCCGAGGTCTTCCTGGCGGAGGAGGCCGAGCGGCCCAATCTGATGAGTCGCCTGTTCGAGATTGGCGGGCGGCTGGCCTTCGATCCAGTGGCGATCAATGAGCTGTGCGATGGTGTCGTGCGGGAATGGCAGGCTTGGGGTTCGCTCCTGGAGCTCGAGACCCTGGATATTCCTCCGTTCAGCGAACTGGCGAGCCGGGGCGAAGCGATTGCCGCCACGCTGGCCACCGAGGCGAAGGCGCGTGTCCAGCAGGTGCCCGGGCAGGCGCAAGAGCTGCCGGCCGAACAGCAGTCGATGCCCGGCGGCACGAACCCGCTCACGCTGCCGCTGGGCATGTCCCAGGCCATGCGCGTGCTGATCGTGGATGACGATGCGTCGATGCGGGCGCTGGTCCGCAAGGTGCTCGAGACGGTCGGTCACCAGGTGCTCGAGGCGTCGGATGGGCGCGTCGGCATGGAGATGGCGCTGGAGTTCCAGCCCCAGCTGATGATCGTCGACTGGATCATGCCCGAGATGAGCGGGCTCGAACTCACCCGGGCGCTGCGCCAGACGAAGATCGGTCGCGGCATCTACATGCTGATCATGACCAGCCTCGACGACGACGACCGGCTGATCGAAGCCTTCGAGAACGGCGTCGATGACTTCATGAACAAGCCGATCAACCCCCGGGTGCTGGCTGCCCGGCTGCGCGCCGGCCAGCGGGTGATCCGCCTGCAGCAGGAGCTCGACCGCGACCGGGAGGAGATCCGCCGGTTTGCCGCCGAACTTGCCGTGTCCAACCGGCGCCTGCAGGAAGTGGCGCTGACCGATTCGCTGACCGGCTTTCCGAATCGTCGCTACGCCATCGAACGGATGCAGCAGGAGTGGTCGGTGTCGTCGCGCACGCGCCGCCCGCTGTCCGGGATGGTCATCGATGTGGATCAGTTCAAGACCTACAACGACTCCCACGGCCACGACGTGGGGGATGCGGTGCTGCGGCAGGTGGCGACTTCGATCAAGGGCGCACTGCGGGCCCAGGACATCGTGGCGCGCACGGGCGGTGACGAGTTCCTGGTGATCTGTCCGGACACCGGCCTTGACGCGGCGCTGGCGTGCGCCGAGCGGGTGCGTTTTGCGGTCGAGAGCGCGCCGCTCACGGTTTCGGGTCAGCCCCTCAACATGTCGGTGAGTATCGGCGTGGCAACCCGCGACACGGTGATGACCGATCCGGATGCGCTGGTGAAGCGGGCCGATCAGGCACTCTACCTCGCCAAGAACAAGGGCCGGAACCGCATCATGACTGCGCAGTCCCTGCGCCCGGGGCCGCTGATTCCGCCCCGTTAGCGCGCACGACGCAGTGGTGACAACTACTGCGTCAGCCGTTCTGCAGCCAAAAAATGGCCTGCGCAATGCCCAGTTTGGGCGTATGCGTAGGCCATTTTCTTACTTGCGTTTACGTGTTTGCTCCTACGCAATTTTCCGAAGCCCTCGCATGGCGAGACTTGCCGGTGAACGGCAGAATTTGCCGCAGATAACGAAGGGTCTGTCGAGGAGACAAAAATGAACATGAACACGATGCATGACGAGATCAGGGAACTGAATCTGGCTTACCTGATGCTTGCTCAGCAGATGCTGCGCGACGACCGCGCGGCAGCCATCTACCGCCTGGGGATTGGCGAAGAAGTGGCCGAAGTGCTGGAAGGGCTGAGTTCCGCCCAGGTGCTGCGGATGGCCAATTCGAACATGCTGCTCTGCCAGTTCCGCTTCAACGACACCATGCTGGTCGATCTGCTGTCGTCCCATGGCCGTGAGCGCGGCGCGGCGCATCTGCACGCGGCGATCCTTGCTGCCGGGCGGCCTGTTGCCCATCTGGCCTGATCCGGCCATCGGCTGAGGGAGACCATCGTGCGAAACAAGAGCGTGCTGCAGGAAGCGCAGGACATCCAGAAGGCGGTCGAGCTGATCCGCCTGGGTGCGCGCATGCAGATGCTTGAAGCCGAGACCGCCCTGAGCCGGGAACGTCTGCTCAAGCTCTACAAGGAAGTAAGGGGCGTCTCACCCCCGAAAGGCATGCTGCCGTTTTCGACTGACTGGTTCATGTCGTGGCAGCCGAACATCCATGCCTCGCTGTTCATGGCCCTGTACCGTTTCGTCCAGACCAACGCGCACCTCGAAGGGCTCGACGCCATCATCCAGGCTTACCGCCTGTATAACGAGCACATCGAATCCTTCGAGATGGAACAGGTGCTGTCCCTCACCCGGGCCTGGACGCTGATCCGTTTCTTCGACGCCAAGCTGCTGCAACTGGCCCGTTGCACCTGCTGCGGCGGGCACTTTGTTTCTCACGGCTTCGACCCGACCCACGATTACGTCTGCGGCCTGTGCCATGTGCCGTCCCGCGCCGGCAAGACCCGGCGGGCCCAGGCGAACGAAGTTGCCATGCCCTGACCTCCCTCTCGATTGACGATGAGGTTATGCCGCCGGTTTTGTCAGGCGGCATTTTTTTGCGTGAATTCGGGCGACGACAGGCTTGCGTCAGGTGCTCAAGTTTCTTCAGGCAGGGCCGATATCGCCGGTGAAGATTAACGCATCCGGCGGGCGTCCTTGCGGCCCGCCAACCCAATGAGGTTTCGGCGATGTTTCTGATCATCGGCTACGTCATCATCCTGGCGGCATCCCTGGGCACCTATGCCGTGCACGGCAGTCTGGCGGCCCTGTGGGTGCCCACCGAGTACATCGCGATCGTCGGTCTGACCATCGGTGGCTTCGTTGCGGGCAACGGACCGAAGGCCATCAAGGGCACGATCGCCGCGTTGCCGACGATCTTCAAGGGTTCGCCGTACAACAAGGCCTTTTACACCGATGTGCTGTGCATGCTCTACGAGATCCTTGCCAAGGTGCGCAAGGAAGGCCTGATGTCCATCGAGGGTGACATCGAGAATCCTGAAGGCAGCCCGATCCTCTCCAAATATCCGGCGTTCACGGCCGACCACCACGCGGTGGATTTCCTGTGCGACTACCTGCGGATGATGGTCGGCGGCAACCTCAATGCCTTCGAGATCGAGAACCTGATGGACATCGAGATGGAAACCCACCATCACGAGGCCCATACGCCGGCCCACGTGGTCTCCAAGGTGGGTGACGCCGTGCCGGCATTCGGTATCGTCGTGGCGGTGATGGGCGTGGTGAACGTGATGGGCTCGGTGGGCCAGCCGCCGGCGGTGCTCGGCAAGATGATCGGCGGCGCGCTGGTGGGGACCTTCCTCGGTATTCTCATTTCCTACGGTTTCGTGGCGCCGGTGGCTGGCCAGCTGGAGCAGAAGGTGGAAGAGGGCGGCAAGATCTACCAGTGCATGAAGGCGGTGCTGCTGGCGAGCATGAACGGCTACGCGCCCCAGGTGGCGGTGGAGTTCGGGCGCAAGGTGCTGTTCTCGACCGATCGGCCGGGCTTTGCCGAGCTCGAAGAAGCGATCAAGAGCAAGAAGTGATGCGCGTCCCGGTGATGCGGCGTGACGCGTCGCGGATTCCCTTGCGTGCTGGATCGATGCCATGAGTGACGATACCCAACAGCCAATCGTCGTCAAGAAGATCAAGAAGGGCGGCGGCGGTGCCCACGGTGGCGCGTGGAAGATCGCCTACGCCGACTTCGTGACCGCGATGATGGCCTTCTTCCTGCTGATGTGGCTGCTCGGCTCGACCGCCCAGGGTGACCTGCAGGGGATTGCGGATTTCTTCAACTCACCCCTCAAGGTGGCGATGAGCGGCGGCTCGGGCGCGGGTGATGCGACCAGCCCGATCGCCGGCGGCGGCCAGGATCTGACCCGCTCGGTGGGCCAGGTGAAGCGCGGCGACGTGGACGGCCGGCGCTCCATGAACATCGAGGCGGCCAAGGGTGCCACCAAGCCCGTGGGCGACGACGATGCGGAGGCCGTCAAGAAGGCCGAGGAGCGCAAGGAGCGCGCCAAGCTCGAAGACCTGAAGGGCCAGATCGAGGCCATCATCGAAGCGAGCCCGAGCCTGCGCCCGTTCAAGAACCAGCTGCTGCTGGACATCACCACCGAAGGCCTGCGCATCCAGATCGTCGATGAGCAGAACCGGCCGATGTTCGACTCGTCCAGCGCGTCTCTCAAGCCCTATACCCAGGAGCTGTTGCGCTCGATTGGCGCGACGCTCAACAGCGTGGATAACAACGTGAGCCTGTCGGGGCATACCGACTCGACGCGTTACGCCGGCGGTGAGCGAGGGTTCTCCAACTGGGAGCTTTCGGCCAACCGCGCCAACGCCTCGCGGCGGGAGCTGGTGGCCGGTGGGCTGGCGGAAGGAAAGATGGTCCGGGTTGTGGGGTTGGCCGACACGCTACCCCTTGATCCCGACAATCCGGGCGGGCCGATCAACCGCCGGATCAGCATCATCGTGCTTAACAAGCAAGCCGAGGCAGCGCTGCGTGGTGGCAACAAGAAACTCGATGTGAGCACTGAAAGCGGTGTCGATGCGGGCGATATCCGCAGCGGCCTTGGTGCCGGGCCGGCGATCCGGCTACCCGGGCGCCCTAAAGAATAAGCGTGCTCGTGACGATATGACCGCGACAGCTTTTGAATCGTACCAACCAAAATGAAACCCTCTCGAACCACCGCGATACTCCTCGGCCTTCTGTGGTCGGGTGTGATAGTGGGCGTCAGCGCCTACTTCCTGGCGGGCGTGACGGCGACCCTGGTGAGTGCCGGCCTACTGGCATTCGGGTGGGGCGTCTTGCTGCTGGTGGTGTCGACCGATCAGGTGAAGGACGACGTCCGCATGCGAAACCAGGGCATTCCGCCGGATGAACTGACCTCGATCGAGGGCGTGCTGAGGGAGTCGACCCAGGCCTTCCGCGGTCAGCACCAGGCGATCAAGAGCGAGGTGGATCGTGTTCAGGAAATGCTCTCCACCGCCATCGGCACGCTGATGGCCAGCTTTCACGGCCTGCTTGCGGCAACGCAGGCCCAGCAGAACGTGGCGGTCGGCCTCGCGCAGGACGACGAGGATGGTGATTCCGGTTCGCGCTTCGATCTGTTCGTGTCCAATACGTCGTCGGTGATGCAGCGCGTGGTCGATAGCGTGATCCTCAACAGCAAGCTGGGCATGGAGCTGGTCGAGATGACCGACCGCATCTCCCAGCGGGCCAATGACGTGGAAAGCATCCTCGGCGAGATCAGCAGCATCTCCAAGCAGACCAACCTGCTGGCCCTCAATGCCGCCATCGAGGCAGCGCGGGCCGGTGAGGCGGGCCGCGGCTTCGCGGTGGTGGCCGACGAAGTGCGCGAGCTCTCCACCCGCACTGCCCAGTTCAGCCAGCAGATCAGCGTCGTCATGAAGTCGATGCGCGAAGGCGTGGAAGGTGCGGAGGACGCGATCGAGCGCCTGGCCTCCACCGACATGAACTTCGCCCTCGAATCGAAGCAGCAGGTGGAGCAGGTGCTTGCGTCGATCGAGCAGATCAACCAGCAACGAGGCAAGGCCATCGTCCGGCTCGGCCAGCAGGCCGCCGAGATGGACGTGGAGGTCAACCGGGCCGTCACCGCGCTGCAGTTCCAGGATCTGGTGTCCCAGCTCATCGGGCACGTGGATCGGCGGGTGGAAGGGCTCGAAGAGCTGATGGCCGAGTTCGACACCCTCACCGATGGCATCCAGCACGCCATTGCGGTGGGTGATTTCGGTCCGCTGCGCAGTGCCGCCACGGCAATCCAGTCGTCGCTGGCGACGCTCGAGCAGCGCGTCGGGGGCAATCCGGTGAGCCAGCAGGATGTCTCGCATGGCGAAATCGACTTGTTTTAGTTTCAGAACCTTAGGAAATGACAATGGCCAAGACCGTACTCACCGTTGATGATTCTGCCTCCATCCGGCAGATGGTGTCCTTCACCCTTAAAAGCGCCGGCTACGAGGTCGTCGAGGCCGTCGATGGCATGGATGGCCTCGACAAGGCCAAGTCCCGTGGCTGCAACCTGGTCCTCACCGACCAGAACATGCCGCGCATGGACGGTCTGTCCCTCATCAAGTCGCTGCGTGCGATGCCCCAGTACCGCACGGTGCCGATCCTGATGCTCACCACCGAATCGTCCGACGCGATGAAGTCCCAGGGACGTGCCGCCGGCGCGACCGGCTGGCTGGTCAAGCCCTTCGACCCGCAGAAGCTCATCGAGGTGGTCAAGAAGGTGATCGGCTAAGCCGAGGCTGACATTCGCGCGTCAGGGAGACAGGCATGGCCATAGACATGAGCCAGTTCTACCAGGTGTTTTTCGAGGAAGCCGCCGAGCACCTGGCGAGTATGGAGGCGTTGCTGCTGGCGATCGATCCGGCCGCGCCCGACGAGGAGGAGGTGAACGCGCTGTTCCGCGCGGCCCACTCGATCAAGGGGTCGAGCGGAACCTTCGGCTTCCAGGACATGATGGAGGTCACCCACATCCTCGAGACCATGCTCGACCGGGTTCGCAAGGGCGAAGCTCCGCTCACCGACGACATGGTGGATGCCTCGCTGGTTGCGGGGGATGTGCTCAAGAACCTGCTTGCCGCCCACAGGGGTGAGGACGAGGCTGACCGGGAGGCGGCAGAGGCCATCTGCCATCGCCTGCAGGGCCTGTGCAACGCCCTGGATGCGCCCTCGGTGCCCGCGATCCCGGTGCCGGAACCCGTTGCGGCCGGCGTGCCGGTGTGTGTCACCGGATTTGACCTGTACTTTTCGCTGCTCGGCGCATCGCCCGAGGCGCGCCTGGACAATCTCATCGAGGAACTGGGCAGCTTCGGGGTGGTGAGCACGGTTGCCATGCCGACCGCCGACAACCCGGAGTGTCACCTGCGGATCACGACCGAGGTCGGGGCTGACACGCTCCGCGGGGTGATCGACTTCGTGGCCGATGGCGAGACGGTGCGCATCGAGCCCTTCGGCCAACTGGCCGATGACGCGAACGAAGCCTACGGATTCTTCCACGACATGCTCCAGCCGCTCGAGGAGGCCTACGGTTTCTTCGATCCGCTGCCGACGTCCGGCGACGCGCCCGCGGCGTTCTCGGCCGATGGTGGCGAAGCCTACGGCTTCTTCACGGATCTGCCGGCCCAGCCCAAGGTTCAGGCTGCGCCCGAGCCCTACGGGCTGTTCACCGATCCGGAACTCGCCGCCGCGGCCCCTGCCGAAACGGCTTATGGTTTCTTCGAGCCCCTTCCCCAGGCGGCGCCGGTTGCCGCCAATGCCGCACCCGAGCCAGCGGTGGTCGTCGACGCTCCTGCGCCAGCCCCGGCCCCCGCGGCCAGAAAGCCCGCCGTGCGATCGGCCGGCGGTGGCGACAGCGGTTCGATCCGCGTCAGCGTCGAGAAGGTGGATCAGATGATCAACCTGGTGGGCGAACTGGTCATCACCCAGG
>JAFLDU010000189.1 GCA_017309145.1 Zoogloea sp.
GCCAGCAGGGGCTCCAGCAACGCCGGCGGCACGGGCATGCCCTCCTCCGCCAGGAACTCCGGCGAGCCGACCAGCACCGCCCGCCCTTCCACGTTGCCGCTCACCCCGCGCCCGGCCACCGCGCGCACGGCCTCGGCCGCGGCCAGGTCAGGCCCGCTCTCGCTCGCACACTCCACCACGGCGCGGGCCAGCGGATGATGACTGGTCTGCTCCAGGCTGGCGGCCAGGCGCAGCAGCATGTCGCGCGCCACACCGGCGGCCGTGCGCACATCCAGCACCGCCGGACGCCCTTCGGTCAGGGTGCCGGTCTTGTCCACCACCAGCACGACGATCTTCTCGGCCAGCTCCAGAGCCTCCGCATTGCGCACCAGGATGCCGGCCCGAGCGCCCTGCCCGGTACCGACCATCACCGCCGTGGGCGTGGCCAGGCCGAGGGCGCACGGACAGGCAATCACCAGCACCGCCACACCATTCACCAGGGCCGGCGCAAGCTCGCCGCCCAGCCACCACCAGGCTCCGAAGGTCAGCAGCGCGATCCCCACCACCACCGGCACGAACACCGCAGCGATCCGGTCGGCCAGCCGCTGCACCGCCGGCTTGCCGCCCTGGGCCTGCTCGACCAGGCGTACGATGCCGGCGAGCAGGGTCTCGGCCCCCACCCCGGTGGCACGGCAGCGCAACACGCCGTCGCCATTCACGGTAGCCGCGAAGACCTTGTCGCCGGGATGCTTGGCCACCGGCACACTTTCGCCGGTCAGCATGGCCTCATCGGCCGAGGAGTCACCCTCAAGCACGTCGCCATCCACCGGCACGGCATCCCCCGGACGCAGCATGAAGACCATGCCGGCCACCACCTGCGCCACCGGCACCTCGACCCACCGGCCATCCCGCTCGACGCGGGCGGTGGCCGGCTGCAGGCGCAGCAAGGCCTCGATGGCCGCCGACGTGCCGGCCTTGGCCCGCGCCTCGAGCAGCTTGCCGAGCAGGACGAGGGTGACGATGCTGGCCGACGCCTCGAAATACACGTGCAGGTCGTGACGCCCCAGTACCACCACAGCCAGACTGAAGAAATAGGCCACGCTGGTGCCCAGGGCCACCAGCACGTCCATGTTGGCGCCACCTCCGCGCAGGGACGACCACGCCCCCGCATAGAAGCGACGGCCGATCCAGAACTGCACCGGCGTCGCCAGCAGGCACTGCAGCCAGCGGGGCAGCAGCTCGTCGTGATGAGCCGCCGGGTCACCGGCGAACATCCAGATCATCTGCGCCAGGAAGGGCAGCGTGAGCACCGCGGCGACCAGGAAGCCCCTGGCCTCCGCCTTGAGGGCTTCGGCCTTGCGCGCCTTGTCGGCCTCACGGTCACGCCCGGCGATGGGCGTGGCGCTGAAGCCGGCACGCACCACGGCGGCAACGATGGTGGCCGGATCGGCCAGCCCCGGGGTGTAGCCCACCCGTGCCGTCTCGGCCGCAAAATTGACGCTCGCCTCGACCCCCGGCAGACGGTTCAGCACTTTCTCGATGCGCGCGGCGCAGGCTGCGCAGCTCATGCCGCCGAGGTCCAGATCGAGCACCGACGGGGCCACGTCGAAGCCGGCCTTGCGGATCGCTGCCAGGATGTCGCCCGGCGGCGCGGCCTCGGCTGCCGCCCGGAGCCTCGCCTTGCCGGTGGCGAAATTGACCTCGGCCTGCACACCGGGGAGACGATTGAGGACCTTTTCGAGACGCACCGCGCAGGCGGCGCAGCTCATGCCCGTTACCGGAAGATCATAGCGATCCGCGCCTTCCGCCCCTGCCATCCCGCCCATCCCCGCACCATCCTCAGAAATGGCACACCACGCCATTCCAGAGGTTGCTGCCCAGAGTCGGCGCGGTGACCAGGCCGTAAACGCCGAACCCCAGCACCACCAGACCAGACCCGGTACGCACCGCTTGGTTCCGCACCACATCGCGCAGACGCTTGAGCAACAAGCCGGCCAGCATCAGGTTGGGCAGGGTGCCAAGGCCGAAGGCCAGCATCAGGCCGGCCCCCCGCTCGGCCGCACCGGTCACCAGGGCGGTGGCCAGCACGCTATACACCAGACCGCAGGGCAGGAAGCCCCACAACATGCCCAGCGGCAGAGCCTGGGCCACGCTGCGGGCCGGCAGAAAACGCCGGGTCAGGGGCTGGATGTGCGACCACAGGCGCTGACCCAGGCGCTCCACCGGGGCCAGGGCGCGGGTGAAGCCGGTGAGGTACAGCCCCAGCGCCACCAGCATCAGATTGGCCGCCACGTAGAGCCCGAGCTGGATCGGCAGCAGGTCGTTGAACAGCATGCCCACCGTCCCGATGGCCCCCATCGCCGCACCGGCCACCGTGTAGCTGGTGATGCGCCCGATGTTGTAGGCCAGGTGGAGCGGCCACTCCCGCCGCTTCTGGCCGGGCATCTGCACCGTGAGCGCGCTGACGATGCCGCCGCACATCCCCACACAGTGGGTACCACCGAGGAGACCGATGAGGAAGACTGCGAGGTAGCCGGTTTCGGGCATGGGCTCAGGACCTGCAAAAAGCAAAGCGCCCCACGGAGTCGCGGGGCGCGGGAAAGACCGTTTCGACCGCCATTCTAGCCCGCCGCGATGCAGACGGGCCGACAGCGCTCAGATTACCTTGGAGTAACGGGTGCGTTCCCGGTCGGCACGCAGATACCGGTCGAACACCATGGCGATTGCCCGGACCAGCATGCGCCCGGCGGGCAGCACGGAAATCCACTGGTCGTCGATGCGCAGCAGACCACCCTTCTCCATCTCGCGCAGGTCGGCCAGCTCGGCCGCGAAGTACCTCTTGAAGTCGATCAGATGGGCGATCTCGATGGACTCGATGGACAGCTCGAAATGGCACATCAGGGCCTGGATGATGGCCCGCCGCAGCAGGTCGTCCGGGGTCAGCTCGATGCCGCGCAGCACCGGCAGGCGTCCCGTATCGAGGATGTCGTAGTACTCGTCCAGGGTCTTGACGTTCTGGGCGTAGGTGGGGCCGACCTTGCCGATCGCGGACACGCCGAAGGCCATCAGGTCGCACTCCGCGTAGGTGGAGTAACCCTGGAAGTTGCGGTGCAGCCGCCCCTGGCGCTGGGCCGTGGTGAGCTCGTCGGTCGGCTTGGCGAAGTGATCCATGCCGATGTACACATAGCCGGCCTCGGTCAGGCGGCGGATCGCCAACTGCAGGATCTGCAGCTTGGTCTCGCCGGAAGGCAGCTGGGCATCGATGATGCGCCGCTGCGGCTTGAACAGGCTCGGCAGGTGCGCATAGTTGTAGATCGACAGGCGATCCGGCGACAGGCTGAGGATCTGCTCGAGGGTCCGGTTGAAGCTGATCACGTTCTGCTTGGGCAGCCCGTAGATCAGGTCCACGCTGATCGACTTGAAACCGTGCGCCCGCGCGGCATCGATCACCAGGCGGGTCTCTTCCTCGCTCTGCACCCGGTTCACAGCCTTCTGCACATCCGGGTTGAAGTCCTGGATGCCGACGCTCATGCGGTTGAAGCCCAGTTCGGCCAGCAGCGCCACGGTGGGCTCATCCACCTTGCGGGGATCCACCTCGATCGAATACTCGCCGTCCGGCACCAGGGTGAAGTGCTTGCGCACGATCGCCATGAGCTGGCGAAGCTCGTCGTGGGACAGGAAGGTGGGCGTGCCGCCCCCCAGGTGCAGCTGCAGCACCTCCCGCGGCCCCTCCAGGCTGGCCACCTGCAGATCGACTTCCTTCTCGAGGTAATTCAGGTACTTGGCCGAACGCCCGTGATCCTTGGTGATGATCTTGTTACAGGCGCAGTAGTAGCAGATCGTATTGCAGAACGGGATGTGGAAGTATAATGAGAGCGGTTTGCCGATTCCGCCAATGGTCCTTTTGCCGAGCCAGTCGCTCAACGCTTCGGAGTTGAAGGCCTCGACAAAGCGGTCCGCGGTCGGGTAGGACGTATACCGGGGTCCATTCACATCGAACTTGCGAATGAGTTCCGGATCGAAAATCAGGTCTTTTTGGATTGTGTTCATGGATGTGCTTCTGTGGGTTGCGTCGAACAATCGCAGAATCGTCCAAAAATCGTATTGACGTGGATCAAAGGGGTCCAAACGTTGATACACAGCCCCTGTTCAGGTGATGCGCGTGCAGATGAAATCGGCAGTTCCGGCAACGGTGTTGGAGATCAAGACGGCCTGTTCCCAGTGCAATCTGCGTGAACTCTGCCTTCCGTTCGGCCTCGATCCGCGTGAGGTGGACCAGCTCGACGAACTGGTCGGCAGCCGTCGCAAGATCAAGCGCCAGCAGCATCTCTATCGTTCTGGCGACCCCTTCGAGGCGATCTACGCGATCCGCGCCGGGTCCTTCAAGACCGACGTGATCCTCGAGGACGGCCGCGATCAGGTGACCGGCTTCCAGATGACCGGCGAAGTGCTGGGCCTGGACGGCATCAGCAGCGAGCACCACTCGTGCAATGCCATCGCCCTGGAGGATAGCGAGGTCTGCGTCATCCCCTTCCTGCGCCTCGAGGAACTGTCCCGCCAGGTGGAGAGCCTGCAGCACCAGTTCCACAAGATCATGAGCCGCGAGATCGTGCGCGACCACGGCGTGATGATGCTGCTGGGCTCGATGCGCGCCGAGGAACGCCTGGCCGCCTTCCTGCTCAACCTGTCGCAGCGCTTCACGGCACGGGGCTTCTCGCCCTCCGAATTCCACCTGCGCATGACCCGCGACGAGATCGGCTCCTACCTGGGGCTCAAGCTCGAAACCGTCTCCCGGGCCTTTTCACGCTTTCAGGACGAAGGCCTGGTGGCCGTGCAGCAGAAGCACATCCGCATCCTCGACACGCCGGGCCTCAAGCGCATCCTCAACCATCACGCCAGCAACTGAGCCGTCAGGCCGCGCCCCCAAGGGCGGCCAGCCAGCCCAGCGGGTTCTTGGTCAGCGCCACCGACACGATATAGGCAAAGGCGGCCAGCGCGGCGACAAACGCCAGCAGGCGCACACCGCGCGGTCGGCCTGGCTTGAGCGCCACCATGCCCAGGCCGATGTAGGCCAGCAGGCCCATCACCTTGGCCGTCAGCCAACCATTCACGAAAGGCGCCTGTCCGGCCATCCAGGCCAGCGCGATGGCGCTGGCCAACAGGCAGGAATCGATGAGGTGGGGCAGCACACGGGTCAAGCGGGCCCGCAGCAGCGCTGAACCGCTCAGCGACCAGATGCCGCGAAGCAGAAAGCCCGCGCCGCTGAGGGCGACGCAGGTGACGTGAAGATGCTTGAGAATCAGGTACATGTCGCCTCGAGTCCGCGTAAGCCGGCAACCGCGGGATGGGCGACCGGTCCCCGCCAGGACGGGGCTCCCGACTTTAGCTGCGCAGGACGCCGACTTCCAGTGCCGAAAACCAATTGATGAAGCGCTGCACATCCGCCCCCCGGTAGATGGCGCCATGCTGGGGCACCATCATGTCGATATCCAGACGGGAGACCCGCTCGCACCAGTCACGCTTGGCCTTGTCGGAGCCCATCCAGCGCTTGTGGAAGGCCTCGGCATGGCGGATGTGGCGACCGAAGTCCTCCACGTACAGGCCATTGTGATCCGCCGGCAGCAGCGCCGCGCCCACATCCCCCGAGAAGAGGATCTTCGCCTTCGGGTCGTACAGGTGGAAATTGCCCGACGAGTGCAGGTAATGGGCCGGAATGGCCTGCAGCTCCAGGCCACCGAGCGGGATCGTCATGCCTGGGTCGGGGATCGGCACGAAGGTGCTCTCCTCCCCGCCGAAGTGGGGCAGGAAGGACTGCCACAACCAGCTGATGTAGCACTTGAGCTCAGGCTTGAACTCCAGCCACAAGGCCAGCGAAGAGATGATGTCCGGGTCCTGGTGGGACGAGAAGAGCCCTGCCAGGCGGGTCGGGTCGCACTCCGCCGACAGGGCCGAGAACACCGACGGAAAGATCTCGATGCCGCCCGGATCACAGAGCAGGGCCTCCTTGCCCTTGACCACCACGTACTCGTTGGTATCGATGATGTGGCCGGGCTTGCTCGGGTCGCGGGCGATCGCCAGCCAGCGGTGGTCGTCTTCTTCGAAAATGCAGTGGGCCTGCTTCATGGTCTTTCCTAGTCCTTAACGAGGCGTTCCTTGCCGAGAATTTCCAGTGAGCGCTTGATCTGGGCGATCACTTCCGCAAAATCGGTCGATACCTGCATCAGTGCCGGGCTGAACGTACCCCCGTAGGCCGCCTCGATCTTGGCCGACCGGGCCAGCACCCCGCCCAGTTCGACGAGCTGCTGGGTCTCCTCCACCGCCGAGCGCAGGCGGATGTCCAGCGCGCGCAGCTTGGCCTGCTGGGCCGACAGGCGGGCCGCACCGCGACGACACGCCTCCCGGGCGCCGGGCACTCCGCCGCCGCTGAGCCGGATGGCCTCGGCCATGATCGCGGAATTGCGCTGGTACTGGACCACCCCGGTGACGCTGCCGACGGAGCCGGAGGTCATGTCCCGCAGGGACGACATGTTGCGGGTCAGGTCCTGGGCAAAACGGCGCAGCTCGTTGGACAGGACGCCGAAGCCGAGGGCCGCATTACCTGCCCGCTTGGCCAGGAAGATGGCATTGAGGGCCATCAGGTTGATGCGGAAGGCGGTGGCGACGATGGCCTTGATCTCCTCGTTCACGCGAACGATGCGGGCCAGTTCGCTGGAGCCGCGGGCCTTGACGTGTAGATTGGGTTGGGGCGCGTTCATGGGGACTCTCGGGCGACATCGGCCGCAGTGGGAATCGTTGACGGCAAGCTCTTGCAGGCATCCGGCGCTCCCCCGTGGCGACGGGGGCAGTGCCGATGGCTGCGAAGCTTAACGGCGGAGCCTCGCCAAGCTTGAGGCCCTGCCCCGGCGGTGCCACGCCGGGGGCGCCGAGAAGGGGCTCAGTGGGCCTCGTGCGCCGGCGCCGGACGGCGCGGAGGCATCAGGAAATCACGGGGACGTGTGCGCATGCGTTGCCACAGGCGACGGCGCAACTCCTTCAGATCGTCACCGGACAGGTCGTAGGCACGTACCGCAGTGAGCAGGGACAAAGCAAAGCTGACGCCCAAGTTCAGCACGAACATCACCGCCACGCCCAGCACCGCCAGGGTGAGCAGCCCGGTGCCGATCCACTCCACCTCAAGGGAGGACGTGGCGAGGCTGAGGATCCCCGAGTTGAGGGTGACGTGGCGCACATCCAGAGGCAGGCCGAAGAACTTGCCCAGCACCGGGGTCATGCCGAGCATCAAGCCCAGGGAGATGTTGGTGGCCCAGCCCGACATGTTGCGTGATACCACGCCCGCCAGGCGGATCATGCGCAACTGGCCGAAGCGCTGGCCGAGGCGATGCTCAGCGATGGCCTGGGGCAGGCGGTGATAGACCGCCCAGTTGTCGACCCAGCCACCGACCAGAGCGGCGAGATAGAGGATGCAGCCGGTCAGCGCAGCGTAGAAGACGGTGCCGCTATCCACCGGGCTCAGCGCATGGAACACATAGGTCGCCTCCGCCGTGCTGAGGTAGGAGTGGCCGGTGATCCAATGCCACACCGCATCGAAGGCATAGGCCCCGCTGGCCACCACCACCACGTTGGCGATGGTCGCCGCCAATTGCGAATGGCAGATCGCCGCAGCCGCATCGACGATCACATCGAGGCGCTCGCTGCCCTTGCGGTCGCGGATGATCGCCGCAAAGGCGGCCGCCGTCATGGCCGGCTGCTTGGTGGCGAGGATCAGACCGAGAGCCTGCAGGATCAGAAAGCTCACCGCATAGTTGAGGCCCGAGGCCAGGCCTTCCAGGAACAGCGCCAGCCCGGCCCCGGCGATTGCCATCTTCATGGCCGCCGTTCCCACCGTGAGCAGGCCGCCCCCCGCCGCCGCCGCCCAGATGTGGCGGTAGTCGGCCGGCGTCTCGGCGATATAGTGCTCGCCGGTCTTGCCGGCCCGGTCGACGATGCGACGCTGCAGACGCTGCAGATTGCTGCGCACCAGGTGACGCAGGCTGGTGCTGTCGTGCGCTGCATAGGCCAGCTGCTGCAGCAGGGCCAGCACCGGCCCCGGCGACTCGCGCCCGGCGGCCATCACGGCGACGATGGCTTCCATGCGACCCAGGCAACGATCGAGCACATCCAGCCCATAGACGATGTCCACGCTGATGCCTTCCGACTCCAGCCGGGTTGAGATCAGGTGCATCTCCTCCCGGCAGGACTCCACATCGCCTTTCCAGCTGTCCAGCAACTGCCCGGACAACCGCCCCTGCTCCCAGGCGCACAACAGGTTCTCGCCACTGGCGGCAAGCCGCCGGAAGGGCGAACGGGCCACCGGGCCAGGCTGACTGCGGGCCCGCAGCTTGAGGGACAGCCCCTGCCCCTGCAGCCGCGCCAGCAGCAGCCGGAAACCATCGGCCATGGCCCGCCCCAGCGCGGCCGTCATCTCCGGCTCATGCTCAGGGAACAGCAGGTCCACCGCCCGCTGCAGCGTGGAAGGCTGCAGGCCGCGGATCAGGGTCAGGTCGCGCCGACGCCCGTAGCTGCGCCCCATCAGGTGGCCCAGGTCGTGATCATCGCGGGGCAAGGGGATCAGCTTGGACGTGAGCCGGTCGCCGAACTCCGACAGGAAACCCCGATCGCTGGGGATCCCGACCTCGCCGAAAAGGTTGCCGCCCTCGGTCTCATCGAGAATCCGCCGCAGGGCGCCGCGCACCGCGGCGGCCAGGTCGGGATGGGCGGCCAGCACATCCATCAGCACCGCGAAGCGCTGGGTGGCGGAGCCGTGCACATCGGCGGAATCGATGTAGACATCGTTCCACAACGCGCCACCGGCGAGCCAGGCATTGAGCGCCCGCCAGGCGTCCAGGCTGTCGGGCAGCTGGTCGGCGTTGATCAGGTCATGCAGGCGCCGGGCCAGCCGCGGCAGGTCGCGCTGAGCCTGCCGATGGGCGGGCAGAATCGCGCGGATGCAGTCGAGCAGTGCATCTGTAGAGAAAGTCGTTTCTTTTTGCATAGGCGAATTATGACCAGACACGCGGATATTTGGTTCGTCCGCCCCCGACCGGCAGGTACCATCCGCCCATGCTGCCCATCCTCTTCCAGGACGACCGCCTGGTCGCCATCCACAAACCCTCGGGCCTGCTCGTCCATCGCAGCGAGCTGGACCGCCACGAAACCCGCTTCGCCGTGCAACTGCTGCGCGACCAGCTGGGCCGCCACGTCTATCCGGCCCACCGCCTCGACCGGGGCACTTCGGGCGTACTGCTGTTCGCCCTCGACCGGGACACCGCGCGCATCGTGGGTGGCCAGTTCGAGCGCCAGGAGGTGGCCAAGACCTACCTCGCCGTGGTGCGCGGCCACCCGCCGGAAAGGGGCCACATCGACCACGCCCTGAGCCGCCGCCGGGACGACGCCGAGTGGGTCGGCAAGGACGCCTCCGACGAGGCCCAGCCCGCCGTCACCGACTTCCGCCGCCTCGCCACCTGCGAACTGCCCCACGCGGTGGACCGCTACCCCACCAGCCGCTATGCCCTGGTCGAGCTCTACCCGCAGACCGGGCGGCGCCATCAGCTGCGGCGCCATCTCAAGCACATCGCCCACCCGATCATCGGCGATGCCACCTTCGGCAAGGGGCGCCATAACCGGCTTTTCCAGACCCTGTTCGGCAGCACCCGGATGCTCCTCGCCTGCACCCGCCTGCAGCTGCGCCACCCCGACGGCCATGAGCTGGACATCCAGGCGCCACCGGATGACGACTTCGCG
>JAFLDU010000190.1 GCA_017309145.1 Zoogloea sp.
AGGGGCCTCGGCCGAGGCCGGCGCGGATGCGGGCGAGGACGGTGTCGCGGGAGTCGGGCATGTGTCAGCGCGCTTCGGGGTGGCGGGCCTGCCACAGTTCGAGGAAGGTCCGGCCCTCGGGGGCCGGCAGATCGCGGAAGGCCGTCCAGCCCTCGGCGAAGGGCAGGCTGCGCAGGCGACCGGTGTCACCGGCCAGGCCCTTGAGGGCCCGGGTGGCCAGCCGGTTGGTGAATTGGTAGAGCCGCGGCCGCTCCGCCACGAAGCGCCAGACGGCCAGCGCTCGGCGCTCGGCGGATGGGCGGAGGCCCCGTTGGTGCTGCTGGTGGCGCAGCTCGCGAAGCAGCTCGGGCAGGGGGATGCGCACCGGGCAGACCGATTGGCAACGGCCATTGAGGGTGCATGCATTGGGCAGGTCGGTGGTGGCGTCCAGGCCGGCGAACAGCGGGGTCAGCACCGCCCCCATCGGGCCGGGATAGACCCAGCCGTAGGCATGGCCGCCCACCGCCCCATATACCGGGCAGTGGTTCATGCAGGCGCCGCAGCGGATGCAGCGCAGCATGTCCTGGAAAGGACCACCGAGCATGCCGGAGCGCCCGTTGTCCACCAGGACCACGTGGAATTCCTCGGGACCGTCCGGGTCGCCGGGGCGCCGCGGGCCGGTGGAGAAGGTGGTGTAGGTCTCGGTCTCCTGGCCGGTGGCGCTGCGGGCCAGGATGCGCAGGAACAGGCTCACGTCCTCGAGGGTCGGCACGATGCGCTCGATGCCGCTGGTGACGATGTGCACCCGGGCGAGGGTCTGGGTCAGGTCGCCATTGCCTTCATTGGTGACGATCACCGTGGAGCCGGTCTCCGCCACCAGGAAGTTGCCGCCGGTGATGCCCACGTCGGCCTTGAAGTATTCGTCGCGCAGCACCAGACGGGCCTCGGTGACCAGTTCGGCCACGCTGGTCTTGCGCTCGCCGCCGTGGGCCGCATGGAAGAGGTCTGCCACTTGCTCCCGGGTCTTGTGGGCGGCCGGGGCGATGATGTGGGAGGGGGGCTCGTGGGCGAGCTGGATGATGTACTCGCCCAGGTCGGTCTCCCGCACCCGGTAGCCCTCGGCTTCCAGGGCGTCGTTGAGGCCGATCTCCTCCGACACCATCGACTTGCCCTTGGTGATGGACTTCGCGCCGACCCGCTGGCAGATGTCGAGGATGACCCGGCGTGCCTCCGCCGCGTCGGCGCACCAGTGCACCTGGCCTCCAGCCCGGGTCACGGCTTCGTCGAAGCGTTCCAGGTAGTGGTCCAGGTGGGCCAGGATGTGGTTCTTGCGGTCGCGAGCCTCGTCGCGCAGGCGTTCGAATTCGGGCAGGGCAGCGGCCAGCTCGGCGCGCTTGTTGACGAACATGATGCGGGTCTTGCCCAGGGCTTCCCGCAGGTGGGGGTCGGCCAGGGCGGCATCGGCCTTTGCCTTGAAGTTCGGGCTGTCCACCTGCATGGCTCAGGCCTCCCCGCCGATGCCGGGGCCATCGGCCATGCCGGCCAGGACCTCGGCGGCATGGAAGACCTTTACCGGCTGGCCGTCGCGACGCAGTTTGCCGGCCAGGTGGAGCAGGCAGCCCAGGTCGCCGCCGAGCAGGGTGTCCGCGCCACTGGCGGCCACCGCGGTGGTCTTGTCGTCGGCCAGGCGGCCGGAGATGGCCGGATACTTGACGCAGAAACTTCCGCCGAAACCGCAGCAGACTTCACGGTCGTCCATCTCGGCCAGGCTCAGCCCGGACACGGAGCCGAGCAGCAGGCGGGGCTGGGCCTCGACGCCCAGACCGCGCAGGGAGGAGCAAGAGTCGTGGTAGGTGACCGTGCCGGCGTAGTGGGCGGCCACGCCGTGGACACCGCGCAGGTCCGTCAGGAAGGACAGCAGCTCGTGGCTCTTTGCCGCCACGGTCTCGGCTCGGGCCCGCCAGGCGGGGTCGTCGGCGAGCAGCTTCGGGTAGTCGTGGCGCAGGGTGGCCATGCACGACCCGGAGGGGCCGACCACGTAGTCGAAGCCCTCGAAGGTCTCGATGACCTGCCGCGCCAGGGCCCGGGCGGCCTCGAAGTCGCCACTGTTGTAGCCGGGCTGGCCGCAGCAGGTCTGGGCCAGGGGCACCTCGACCTCGCAGCCGGCGTCCTCGAGCAGGCGCACCGCGGCGAAGCCGACATTCGGACGGAACAGGTTCATCAGGCAGGTGGCGAACAAGCCAACGCGCGGGCGCGTTGCGTGGTCGGGGGGCATCGGTGTCTCCGGTGTGGCAGGCATGCCGGGCTGGATGCTAGGCCGGGCATGGAAATCGGGCAAGTGAACGGGGCCGCCGGCGCGTCAGACGAGTTCCGTCCCGGGGCGTTGAGGGGCGGCAGGAGCCGTGCCGGCCGAAGCGTCGAACCACTGCAGCAAGGTGGCATACAGCCGGTCGGGGGCGACCGGCTTGGGGATGAAGTCGTCGAGCCCGCCTTCGCGGCAGGCCCGGCGGTCCTCCTCGAAGGCATTGGCGGTCATCGCCACGATGGGAGTCCGTGCATGGCCCGGCAGCGCGCGGATCAGCCGGGTGGCGGTGAGGCCGTCCATCACCGGCATCTGGATGTCCATCAGGATCAGGTCATAGGACGTGGTCTTGGCCTTGTGCACGGCCTCAAGGCCATTGCAGGCCAGCTCGGTGTGCAGGCCGAGGATCTCCCGCAGCAGTTCCAGTCCGACCATCTGATTGACCGCGTCGTCCTCCACGAACAGGATGCGGCGCTGGCGATGGCGGGCCCGCAGCTGCTGCTCGGCTTCATGGCCATCGTGATGGACGCCGCCGCCATGGGGCCGGCTTCCCTCTGCGGCCCACTGCAGCCTGGCGGTGAACCACAGGGTGGTACCCGGGCCCTGGTGGTCAGCCACGCCGATCTGTCCGCCCATCATGTGCACCAGGCGCTTGCAGATGGCGAGGCCGAGCCCGGTGCCGCCGAACTGGCGGGTGGTGGAGCCGTCGGCCTGTTCGAAGGGTTCGAAGATCCGTTCCCGTGCGTCGGGCGGAATGCCGATCCCGTCGTCGTCCACCTCCACCCGCAGCAGGATCTCCCGGCCCTCGCCGGGCGTCATCCCGATCCGCACCCGCACGCCACCGGTCGGGGTGAACTTGATCGCGTTGCCGACCAGATTGATGAGGATCTGCTGCAGGCGCAGGGGGTCTCCATGCAGCGCTTGGCCGATCAGGGGCGGTGCCACGGCAAAGTCGAGGTGGAGGCCCTTGTTGGCGGCATCCGTGGACATGAGGCCCCGTACCCCGTTGATGACGCTGTCGATGATGAAGTCCTGTTCCTCCAGGGGCAGGCGTTCGGCCTCGATGCGTGACAGCTCGAGCACGTCGTTGAGCAGTTGCATGAGGTGGTGAGCGGCCCGGCTGACGCTGGTGAGGCGTTCCTTCTGTTCCGGGTCGGTGTTGCGGCGGGTCAGGATGTGGGTCAATCCGATGATGGCGTTCATCGGTGTGCGCAGTTCGTGGCTCATGTTGGCGAGGAAGCTGCTCTTGGCCCGGTTGGCACTCTCGGCGGCTTCCTTGGCCATGTTCAGGTCGGCGGTGCGGATGGCCACCAGCTCCTCGAGGTGGTCCCGGTGGCGTCGCAGCTCGTCGTCGGCGAGGCGTCTCTCGGTGATGTCCCGCGCCGTCGCATAGACGTAGTCCTGCCCGCCGGCATGCACCATGGCGGCCGAGATGGCCACCGGGAAGCGGCTGCCGTCCTTGCGCTGGTGCAGGGTCTCGAAGCGGCTGCTGGCTCCCTCGGTCAGGTGCCGCAGGTGATCCTGCCACACGGCCTCATTCACCAGGGGGTCGATCTCGGGGACGCGCAGGCGGGTCAGCTCTTCCTCCCTGTAGCCGAGCATCCGGCAGGCGGCGGGGTTGACCCGCACGGTCCGGCCGTGGGTGTCCATCCAGTAGGTGCCGTCGGCCGAGCGATCGGTGGAGATCTTGATGAGGGCCAGTTCCTGATTCTTGGCGGCGATGTCGGCGGTCTGTTCTTCGACCTTGCGCTGGATGATGGCGGCCCGTCCGCTCATGCCCAGCATCAGGGTCTGCAGCAGGGAGGCGAAGAGCAGGCCGACCACGCCCACCGCCCAGGCCACCCACAGGCGGTTCTGTTCCAGATAGGCGTCTTCGGCATAGACCTTCAGCGTCCAGGTGCGCTGCCCCACCGGAAAATCGCCCTGCCAGGCGATCCGGTCGTTCTTTTCGGCCTCCAGGCGGTGGTGGCGGGCCAGCAGGCCGCCGCGGGTGTCGTAGAGCTCCAGGGACAGTCCCGCCGGCAAGTGCGTGCGGATGGAGGTCTCAAGCAGGATCTCCAGCCGGATGATCGCGCCTGCCACCCCCAGCAGGCGATCACCCGGTGAGCCGGCCATGCTCTCGTGGCGATGTACTGGCGCCATCATCAGTACCGCGCGTCGTTCGGCACCATCCTGCACCAGCTGTATCGGCGCGGTGAGGCTGACCGGGGTCTGGCCGTCCATGGCCAGGGTCAGGGCCTCGCGTCGCACGGCCTCCGAATTGAGGTCGAACCCCAGCGCCGGTCCATTCCCCGTGCGGGGCACGATATGGGTCACCGCCACGTGGAAAGGCCGCTCGTCGGCGGGCACCAACTGGCCTTTGTCATTCCGCTCGGTGATCCGGAAACCCGGCTGGCCGAGGCGCAGGGCCATGTCGTGCTCGAAGCGGCTGCGCTGGGACGCGCTGATGTTCCGGCTGAAGCTCAGCGCCGAGATGTCCGGGTTGTCCTGCAAGGTCGAGAGCGTGTAGCGGGCAAAATGTTCCGGCGACAGCTCCGGGTCGATCTCGATCAGCCGGCGCAGGGCCTGCAGCGCCTCGCGATGGCTCAGCAGGCGGTCGGTGATGTGCCCTTGGATGGCCAGGGAGTCGGCCTTCAGGCGGTTGAGCTGACCCTGCTGTTCCCAGCGGCCGGTGAAATAGATGGCCACGCCCACGCAGAGCAGGGTGAGCACCATGGGGATCCCGACCTGGCGAAGGCGCGAGGCCCACAGGGGCGAGTCGCGCAGCAGCAGGGACAGGCACAGGGGGGTGAAGGTGAGCACGCCGAGGGTGTCGCCGACGAACCAGTTCCACCAGGCGAACAGGATGGCCGCCGGAGGCAGCACCTCGAGGACATACAGGCTGCCGATTCCGATGGTGGCCGACACCAGGCAGGCCAGGGGCCCGCCCATGAGCAGGAAGACGACCACGTCGCGCTCCTGTTCCAGCCTTCGCCAGCGATGTGCCTCCAGCACGCGGATCAGGCGGCTGCCGATCCAGGCCTGCAGGGTTGCTCCGGTGGCGATCAGGACCGCCGCCGTCAGCGTCGCCTGGGAGGCGGTGCCGTTGAGAAGGGCCAGCAGGCCGTTCATGCCCGCCGACCCGGCCCAGATGCCAGGCAGCGCCCGCCGGCCCATCACCAGGGCCACCGCCAGGGCCAGGCCCGAGGCGGGGAAGATCGGGCTGGCGTATCCCGGGGCGATGGCGAAGATCAGCCCCAGGCTGCCCAGCGCGAGGTAGCTCAGGGCGATGCCGAGGCTGCGGCCGGATTCAAGCAGGATCGAGTTCTTCAAGGCGGAGACCCGGCCCGTCGGAAAGGTCGGGGGCGCAATCAGGTAAAACCGCGAGTCTAAGCCGGGTGGGACAGCCTGTGCGGGGCAGAGGGTGACAAATTTCCGCCTGACGTGTTCATCGGCGCACTTCTGCGGCCTTGCCAAGGACACGCAGAGCCAGCTTCCGGGCTTCGTCGAGCAGCAGGGTACCGGAGGCGACCAGGATGGCCAGGCCCCATTCCTGCGCGCCCAGTTCCACCGTGTCGAAGATCTGCCGGGCCGGCCCCCAGTGCACCACCAGAACCTGCAGGCTCAGGACACCGGCGAGGGCTGCCCACAGGCGGCCGTTGCAGAAGAACTGGCTGTTGAAGGCCGATTCGTGCTCGGCCCGGGCGTTGAAGATGTTGAAGAGCTGGAACAGCACGAAGGTGGTGAAGGCCAGGGTGCCGGCCAGGTCGGCACCGCCCCGTTCCAGCCCCCAGGCATAAATCCCCAGGGTGCCGGCCGCCATGGTCAGGCCGTAGGCTCCGATGCGGGCCAGGCGCGGCCACGACAGGATCGCCGCGCCGACCGGGCGGGGTGGGCGTTCCATGAGGCCCGGCCGCGCGGGCTCGAGGCCCAGGGTCATGGCCGGTGGTCCGTCCATGATGATGTTCACCCACAGGATCTGGATGGCCGTGAAGGGCGTCGCAAAGCCCAGAAAGGGGGCTGCCAGCACGGTCAGGATGGCGCCGATGTTGGTGGACAGCTGGAAGCGCACGAATTTGACGATGTTGTCGTAGATGGTGCGGCCTTCCTCGACGGCCTCCACGATCGTGGCGAAATTGTCGTCCGCCAGCACCAGGGTGGCGGCCTCGCGGCTGACCGCCGTGCCGGTGATGCCCATCGCCACGCCGATGTCGGCCGCCTTCAGGGCCGGGGCGTCGTTGACGCCGTCACCGGTCATGGCCACCACCTGGCCGCTGGCCTGCAGGGCCTCGACGATGCGGGTCTTGTGGGCTGGCGAGACGCGGGCGAAGACGGCGGTGTCGGCCACCGCAGCCTGCAGGTCGGTCGGCGACAGGCCGTCCAGTTCTCGCCCCTCGCGGACCTTGCCGTGCAGGCCCAGCTCGGCGGCGATCGCCGCGGCGGTGCTGCGGTGGTCGCCGGTGATCATCTTCACCGCGATCCCCGCACGCTGGCAGGTGGCGATGGCGCTCCGGGCCTCCGGGCGGGGTGGGTCGATGATGCCGACCAGCGCCACCAGGTCCAGCCCGTGGACCCAGGCCAGCAGGTCACCCTCCGGATCGAAGTCTGCGGCGGGCAGGCAGCGTCCGGCCAGCGCCAGCACCCTCAGGGCCTGGCCGGCGAGGGCTTCGTTGGTGGCCTGCAGATGCTGCCGGGCCGCGTCGTCGAGGGCGGCCCTGCCGGCTTCGGTCTGCTGGTGCGAGCTAAGGCCCAGGAGCACGTCCGGCGCCCCCTTGACCCACATCCGGATCTGCCCGCCCTCCCGGTGGAAGGTGGCCATGAACTTGCGGGACGAGTCGAAGGGGATCTCGGCGATCCGTGGGCTGTCCGCACGCAGGGCGTCGCCGTCGATGCCGGCCTGGCTGGCCAGGGCCAGCAGGGCGCCCTCGGTCGGGTCGCCGATCAGCTCACCCTCATGCCAGTGGGCGTCACTGCACAGCACGGCCGGCGTCAGCAGGGCCTGCAGGTCGGGTGGGTGGCCTCCGTCGTCGACCCGCAGCTCCGCCGGGCCCTTGCCGTCGGCATCCAGGGTGAAGCGTCGTCCGCCGCTGACGAGGGCCCGGGCGGTCATCCGGTTGAGGGTCAGGGTGCCGGTCTTGTCGGAGCAGATCACCGTGGTGCAGCCCAGGGTTTCCACGGCCGCCAGCTTTTTGACGATGGCCTTGCGGCCGGCCATCCGGTGCATGCCCAGAGCCAGGGTGACGGTGACCACCGCCGGCAGGCCCTCGGGAATCGCCGCCACGGCCAGGGCGATGGCGGTGAGCGCGGTGTCCATCAGGTCGCCGCCCCTGGCCATGCCGGCAGCGAACATCAGGCTGACGACCACGCCGGCGATCAGGGCCAGGCGCTTGCCCAGCACATCCAGCTGGACCTGCAGCGGGGTGGGCGGCTCGCCGGCCCGTTCCAGCAGGCCGGCCAGCTGGCCCATCGCGGTGGCCATGCCGGTGGCCGTCACCACGGCCTCCAGGCGGCCCCGGGTGACGACCGTGTTCATGAACAGCATGGCGTGACGATCACCCAACCCGGCGCCGGCATCGTTGGCCTCGACCTGCTTGGGCACCGGGGCGGATTCCCCGGTCAGCGCCGCCTCGGCCACTTCGGCGGAGATCGCCACCACCACCCGGGCGTCGGCCGCGATGCGCTCACCGGCCTCGAGCAGCAGCACATCGCCGGGGACCAGGCTGGCCGCATCGACTACCTGCTCTTCCCCGTCACGCCGGACCCGCGCGGAAGGCGACAGCATGTCGCGCAGGGCCGCCAGCGCCCGCTCGGCCCGGTTCTCCTGGATGAAGCCGAGGCTCGCGTTGAGCAGCACCACGATCCCGATCACCACGGCGTCCTCGATGTCGCCGAGCAGGCCGGCCAGCACCGCGGCGGCGATCAGGATCAGGATCAGCAGGCTGGCGAACTGGTCGAGGAAGCGTCGCCAGCCGGGTCGGCGTGGCGCCTCGGCGAGGGCGTTGGGTCCGATCCGGGCCAGCCGGGCGGCCGCCTCGTCGTTTGATAACCCACGGGCGAGGTCGCAGCCCAGCGCCTCGCTCGCCTGTTCGGCGGAGAGGGCGTGCCAGGCGGGCTCGGGCGTGGAGGAGGGCGTGCGCATGGGAGAAGGGGCCAGTCCGGCATCCGGTGCCGGGGTCGGTGTGCGCCTCAGCGGGGCAGCAGGGCCCGGGCCACCCGCTCTGCCTGGTCCATGTAGCCACCGCCATACAGCAGCGCATGATTGAGCAGATGGTACAGCTGGTACACCTTGCGGCGCTGCACCGCACCTTCGTCCGACGCGTCGGGGAGCAGACCGGCCTCCGCATAGGCCTCTGCAAAACCGGCAGGGGCGGGGCCGAAGAGCTCCAGCATGGCCAGCTCGGCTTCGGGGTCGGAAATGGACACCGCCGGGTCGAAGACGACCGGGTTCCCGTCCTTCAGCATGGCCCGGTTGCCGGACCACAGATCACCATGGATGAGGCTTGCACGGGGGCTGAAGTCGGCCGGGAAGAAGCACTCCAGCCCGTCGATCAACGGGTCCAGGACCATCAGCAGCGCGGGCGGAGCGCCGCGTCGGGCCAGTCTTTCGCGCAGGGCACCCAGGCGCTGGTCGGTAAGGAAGCGCAGCCATCCCTCGCGACCGCCCTGGGGGCTCCAGGTGTTGAGCTGGGGGGTGGCGCCGAGCACATTGTGGCGGTGCCAGCCGAAGCGGCCACCACCGTCGGGGGGCGGCGTATTGTGCAGCGCGGCCAGCGCACGGCCGAAGCGTGCGCCGAAGCCATGGTCGGGGCGGGCCAGATCAAGCCATTCCATGGCGAGGATGGTCTGGCCGCGTTCCTCGTCCCGCCAGCAGCCGGCCAGCTGAGGGGTCCGCAGGGTACCGCTGGCGGCCAGGGCCTCCAGACCGTCGGCCTCTGCCTCCAGCATCGGGGCCCGGGCCAGGGGCACCGTCTTGACGAACAGGGGACCGTCGGGACCGTCGGCCCGCCAGGTGGCCGAGAAGTCGCTGACGTCGAGCGGGCGGAGGGTCCAGGCGCCACCCAGGACGCTGTTGAGGAAGGACGGGACGGGCACGAGGGTCTCGAGTGGAAGAACGGGGACAAGCTTACAGCGGTTCCACGTGCACCTGCGCGGCCCAGGCATTGTCGTTGGGCGGTAGGCCGCTGGCCGGGGCGGCCAGGGTCCATCCCGCGCCGGAGAGAATGCCCAGGCTCTGGGTGGTGGTGGCCTGCAGGCCGCCGCGCCCGCCCGGGTAGGCCTCGGTCCAGGCGATGCGGGCCTGCACCGCGGGGGTGCCGGCCGCCGCCCGGGCTGCCCGGATGTCGCGCAGGAAGCCCGACAGCTCATCCACGCAGACCGTGCATGGGAGGGAGGATGAGTCCGCGTGAGGCATCCAGCAGGGTTTTCTTTAAGATGGTTTGTAAAGACTGGATCGCATTGCGTGCGCCTTCAGAAGCATCTTTAA
>JAFLDU010000191.1 GCA_017309145.1 Zoogloea sp.
GGCCACCGGCCGGCGGATGAACAGCGCGGAGAGGTTCAAGGCTGCTCGCCTTCTGCGGTTTGCAGGGGCGGCTTCAGCCGCCCGTCGTTATCTGAACCTCCGTGGGCGGCTGAAGCCGCCCCTGCATCCTCGGCGCCACCCAGGCGGCGGGCGAGGCGGTCGAAGGCCAGGTAGATCACCGGGGTGGTGAAGATGGTGAGGAGCTGGCTCACCAGTAGCCCGCCGACCATGGTGATGCCCAGCGGCCGGCGCAGCTCCGAGCCGACGCCGTCACCCAGCATCAGCGGCAGGGCGCCCAGCAGGGCGGCGAGGGTCGTCATCAGGATCGGCCGGAAGCGCAGCAGGCAGGCATCAAAGATCGCATCCCGGGGCGACTTGCCCTGCTCGCGCTCGGCCTCCAGGGCGAAGTCGATCATCATGATGGCGTTCTTCTTGACGATGCCGATGAGCAGGATGATCCCGATGATGCCGATCATCCCCAGCTCGTGGCCGGACACCAGCAGCGCCAGCAGGGCGCCGACGCCGGCTGAGGGCAGGGTCGAGAGGATGGTGACCGGGTGGATGGTGCTCTCGTAAAGCACGCCGAGGACGATGTACATCGTGACCACCGCGGCGAGGATCAGCAGCAGGGTGTTGTCGAGCGAGGCCTGGAAAGCCAGCGCAGCGCCCTGGAAGTTGCTGCGGATGCCCCGGGGCAAGCCCAGCTCGGCCTCGGCGGCGCGGATCGCCTTGACCGCATCGCCCAGGGCCACGCCCGGGGCGAGGTTGAAGGACAGGGTGACCGCCGGAAACTGGCCGAGGTGGTTGATGGCGAGCATGGTGCGGCGCTCGCTGATCCGCGCCACCGACGACAGGGGCACGCTTCGGCCACCGGCGGCGGGCACGTGGATGTGCTCCAGCGCGGCGGGGCTCTGCTGGAAGTCCGGCCCCACCTCCAGCACCACCCGGTACAGGGCGGACTGGGTGAAGATGTTGGACACCTGCCGCTGGCCGAAGGCGCTGTAGAGGGCGTTGTCGATGGCGGCGGGGGTGATGCCCAGCCGGCCGGCGCTGTCCCGGTCGATATCGATGAAGGCCAGCGCGCCCTGGTCCTGCAGGTCGCTGGTCACGTCGGCGAGTTGGGGCAGGCTGCGCAGCTTGTCGGTAAGGCGGGCCGACCACTCGGCGAGCTGTACCTCGTTGGCGCCTTCCAGGCTGAACTGGTACTGGGTGCGGCTGGCCCGGTCCTCGATGGTGAGGTCCTGCACCGGCTGCATGAACAGGCGGGTGTCCACCCGGCGCAGTTCAAGGCGCTCCTGCAGGCGGCGGATCACCTCGTCGGCACTGATGTTGCGCTCCTCCTTCGGCTTCAGCTTGATCAGCATGCGCCCGCTGTTGAGGGTGGTGTTGGTGCCGTCCACGCCGATGAAGGAAGACAGGCTGTCCACCGCCGGGTCTTCAAGCACGATCCCGGCGAGGGTCTGCTGGCGCTCGGCCATGGCCGGAAAGGAGATGTCCTGGGGGGCGTCCGAGATGGCCTGGATCAGCCCGGTGTCCTGCACCGGGAAGAAGCCCTTGGGGATGAACAGGTAGAGCAGCACGGTCAGGGCCAGGGTGCCGAAGGCGGCCAGCAGGGTCAGGCCCTGGCGGTCGAGCACCCATTGGAGCATCGCCGCGTAGCGGTCCACGATGGCCTGGAAGAGGGCGCCGTTACGGTCGTGGTGATGCCCGGTGGGGCGCAGCAGGCGCGCCGACATCATCGGGGTGAGGGTCAGGGACACCACTGCCGAGATCAGGATGGACACCGCCAGGGTGATGGCGAATTCGCGGAACAGCCGGCCGACCACGTCGCCCATGAAGATCAGCGGGATCAGCACTGCGATCAGCGACACGGTGAGGGACAGGATGGTGAAGCCGATCTGCTTGGCGCCCTTGAGGGCGGCCTCCAGGGGCGTCTCGCCGTCTTCCACATGGCGGCTGATGTTCTCGATCATCACGATGGCGTCGTCCACCACGAAGCCGGTGGCGATGGTGAGGGCCATCAGGGTCAGGTTGTTGATGCTGAAGCCGGCGGCGTACATCACCGCGAAGGTGCCCACCAGGGACAGGGGCACGGCCACCGCCGGAATCAGGGTGGCGGTGAAGCTGCGCAAGAACAGGAAGATCACGCCCACCACGAGGGCCACCGCCAGGACGAGCTCGAACTGCACGTCGGCCACCGAGGCGCGGATCGATGTGGTGCGGTCGGTGAGCAGGCGCAGGTCCACCGAGGTGGGCAGGTCGTCGGCCAGCTGTGGCAGCAGGGCACGCACCCGGTCGGCGGTGTCGATGACATTGGCGCCGGGCTGGCGGTGGATGTTGATGATCACCGCCGGGCTCTTGTCGGCCCAGGCGGCGAGGCGGGTGTTCTCCACGCCCTCCACGGTGGCGGCCACGTCACCGAGGCGGATCGGCGCGCCGTTGCGCCAGGCCAGGGTGAGCTTGCGGTAGTCCTCGGCGGACTTGAGCTGGTCGTTGGCGTCCAGGGTGGTGGCCTTGACCGGGCCGTCGAAGCTGCCTTTGGCCATGTTCACATTGGCATTGGCGATGGCCGTGCGCACGTCCTCCAGGCTGAGACCGGCCGAGGCCAGAGCCTGGGGATTGACCTGCACGCGCACGGCGGGGCGCAGGCCGCCGCCGATGGTCACCAGGCCGACGCCGGGAAGCTGGGAGATCTTCATGGCGACGCGGGTGTCCACCAGGTCGGCCAGGCGGGCCAGAGGCTGGCTGTTGGAGCTGACCGCGAGGGTCAGGATGGGGGCGTCGGCCGGGTTGATCTTGCTGTACACCGGCGGCATCGGCAGGTCCTGGGGCAGGAAGCTGCCGGCGGTCGAGATGGCCGCCTGGACCTGTTGCTCGGCCACGTCCATGGCCAGCGACAGGTCGAACTGCAGGGTGATCACCGAGATGCCTTCGCCGCTGGTGGACGACATGCGCTTGAGGCCCGGCATCTGGCCGAACTGGCGCTCAAGCGGGGCGGTGATGGCCGAGGTGGTGACCTCCGGGCTGGCACCCGGGTAGCGGGTGGCGATCTGGATGGTGGGGTATTCGACCTCGGGCAGGGCCGAGACCGGCAGCAGGCGCATGGCGATCAGGCCCACCAGCAGGAGGGCCAGCATCAGCAGGGAGGTGGCGACCGGCCGGAGGATGAAGGGGCGGGAGAGGTTCATGCCGGCTTCTTGCGCTCGCGGCGCTCACCGTTCGGGCCACCCGGTCCCCCATGTCCCTCGCCCCGCTGGCGGGATTCCGGTGAAGCGAGCTCGACCTGGGCACCGTCGCGCAGGCGGTCCACGCCTTCGATCACGATCTTCTCGCCGGCACTGAGCCCGGACTCGATGGCCACCGTGTCGCTGGTGGCCGGGCCGAGGACCACCGGGCGCATGCTGGCGGTCTTGTCCTTCTCGTTGATGACGTACACGAAGCTGCCCTGGGCGCCCTTGAGGATCGCCGCCGAGGGCACCAGCACCGCGTCCTGGCGCGAGTCGACGCGCAGCCGGGCGCTGACGAACTGATTGGGGAAGAGGGTGCCGTCGGCGTTGTCGAACTGGGCCTTCAGCTTCACCGTGCCGGTGCTGGTGTCGATCAGGTTGTCGGTGCTGATCAGGCGACCGCTGGCCAGGCGCCGCCGTCCGTCCCGGTCCCAGGCCTCGACACCGAGGCCCTTGCCGGCCTGGGCCTGGATGGCGGGCAGATGGGCGGCGGGGATGGAGAACAGCACGGTGATCGGCCGGGTCTGGGTGAGGATCACCAGACCGGTGGTATCGCTGGCCCGCACCATGTTGCCGGCGTCCACCTGGCGCAGGCCGAGGGTGCCGGGCACCGGAGCGGTCACCCGGGTGAAGCCCAGGTTCAGGCGGGCGGTATCCACCAGGGCCTTGTCGGTCTGCACCGTGCCTTCCAGCTGGCGCACCTGGGCCTCCTGGGCGTCCACCTGCTGGCGGGCGATGGAGTCCTTGGCGAGCAGGCCCTTGTAGCGCTCCAGGTCGAGGCGGGCGTTGGCCAGCAGGGCCTCGTCACGCTTGAGCTGGCCGCTGGCCTGTTCGAGTGCTGCGGCGAAGGGGCGGGGGTCGATCTCGGCGAGCAGGTCGCCGGCCTTCACGGTCTGGCCGTCACGGAAGATCACGCGCTGCAGCTGGCCATCCACCCGGGGCTTGATGGTGACCGTGTTCAGGGCTGTGACGGTGCCGATGGCGTTGAGGCTGATGTCGATGTTGCCGCTGCGGCTGGCTGCGGTCTGCACGGGGACCGGGCGGTTGGCGAAGTCGCGGCGGCCACCCTTGCCGCGCTGGGGGCCGTCGCCACGGGGGGCGCTGTCGGCGGCCTTGGCTTCGGGGGCGGGGCTGCCCCGGTAATAGATCGCGCCGCCGGCGGTGGCTGCCGCGAGCAGGGCAATGGAGGTCCAGATATGGCTTTTCTTCATGGGATTTGAATGACTCGAAAAGGCGTGGCGCACGGCCGTGCGGGGCGGGATGGAAACGCCGCCCTCTTTGCTACCTGCATTGCAGATTCCGTGCCCTTTTCAATTCTTTTTTTTGAATAAGCGGCGCGGTCCTGCGAATAAGGAATCAAGGAATTGAATTGAAAAAGGATTTACACCGTGCCGGACCGGTGGGCAAATGACGTGAGGGATTCTCCGCTCAGGAGAACGGGCGCGACGCGCGGACCGCGGGCGGCGAAGGGTTGATTTGCCAGCACCGCTGTTGTCGCCCTGTTGGGCCATCAGCAGCTTGCGGTGGGCGGGGGGCGGCCCCGGGGTGACCAAGTTTTGCAAAGTGCATGAGCTGGCCGGTGAGGTGTTGGCGTAGTCTCGGCGCCCTGTCTGGAGACGATTCCAGCATTTTTCGTGGAGAAGATCATGAAGAAATTCAGCGCCGAATTCCTCGGCACTTTCTGGCTCGTCCTGGGGGGCTGCGGCAGCGCCGTGCTTGCCGCGGCATTTCCGCAGGTGGGTATCGGCCTGCACGGCGTGTCCCTGGCCTTCGGCCTGACGGTGCTGACCATGGCCTTTGCCATCGGTCACATCTCGGGCTGCCATCTCAATCCGGCGGTGTCCATCGGTTTGTGGTTGGGCGGGCGCTTTCCGGCGTCGGGCCTGCTGCCCTACATCGTGGCCCAGGTGCTCGGCGCCATCACTGCGGGGGCGGTGCTCTACGTGATCGCCAGCGGCGCACCGGGCTTCGACGTGACCAAGGGCTTTGCCTCCAACGGCTTCGGCCTGCATTCCCCCGGTGGCTATTCCATGCTGGCAGCCCTCGTCACCGAGGTGGTGATGACCATGTTCTTCCTGATCGTCATCCTTGGCGCCACCGACAGGCGAGCGCCGGCCGGCCTGGCGCCGATCGCCATCGGCCTGGCCCTGACCCTGATCCACCTGGTGAGCATCCCGGTGACCAACACCTCGGTCAATCCGGCGCGCAGCACGGGCGTGGCGATCTTTGCCGGGGGCTGGGCGGTGGAGCAGTTGTGGCTGTTCTGGCTGGCGCCGATTGTCGGTGCGGCCCTCGGCGCGCTGGCCTATCGCTTCATCGGCGACGAGGGCTGAGCGCCACCAGCCGATCCGTCAGGTCTCCGGCCGGAAGCTCCAGCGCGGGCTGAGCAACAGGATGGCCAGCGAGACCAGGCTGGCGGCGATGGCCATCAACAGGATGGCGCGGTTCTCGGCGATCCGCTCCGGGTAGATGCTGTTCGCGGCGGCCAGGCCGATGCCGTTGCCGCCGGCGACCAGCACCGCCGCCGCCAGGTCATGGAAGCGCCGGGCATGGTTGGCGCGGGCCGACCAGCGGGGGTCGGTGTTGTAGCTGGGTAGTCCATGCACCTCGCGCTCGAGGCGCTCCAGCGTGGTGAGGAACTGGCGTAGGTTGGTGATGGCCCGTTCGGCCTTGTAATTGAGGAAGGCCAGGCAGGTGGAGGCCACCGGAAAGCCGAGCAGGAGCCACTCCACCGGCACATGGCCGGCGCCGGCCCCCGGCTTGAGGGCTACCAGGGCGGCCAGGATGCTGACCACCAGAGTCACATAGAGGGCCAGTGCCTGCTGGCGCTGGGCGATCCGCGCATTGACCTCCTGGTAGGCGGCGATGAAGCGGTAGTTGGCGTCGACCCAGGGTTTTCCGGCCATGGCTTGAAGATCTGCTTGAGGGGGACGTAGGGGCGGATTCATCCGCCCGCGGACTTCGATCTGGCGCTTGCGGGCGTGCAGCCGCCCCCAATGGTCAGTCGATCAGCTTCATGCGCTTCAGGTGAGTGCGCAGCACGTTGCGGGAGATGCCGAGCAGCCGTGCGGTGCGGACCTGGTTGAGGTGTTCCCATTGGTAGGCAGCATGGATGGTCTGGTCCACGATGTGATCAAAGATGCCCTCGCGCCCCTCTTCGAAGAGGCTTTTCAGGTGGCGCGTGAAGCAGTCCTGCAATTCGGCAGGGGAGGTCGCTTGCTCGCGGGCGGGTTTGTCGATCTGGGTGGGCAACAGATGCAGATCCTCCGCTTCGATCTGCTTGCCATGGAAGACCAGCAGGGCGCGGTGCAATACGTTTTCGAGTTCCCGGATATTGCCCGGCCAGGGATAGTCGAGCAGGGCTCTTTCTGCCTGCGGCGACAGCCCCGGTTCGACGATGTCCAGGCGGTGGGCATATTTGCTGATGAAATGGCGGGCGAGCGGAACGATGTCGCGGGGACGCTCGCGCAGGATAGGCAGTTCCAGTGCCACCACCTTGAGGCGGTAATACAGATCCTCGCGGAAGCGCCCTTCGGCAACGGCCTTTTCCAGGTCCACGTTGGTGGCGGCAATCAGGCGGACGTCCACCTTCACCGGTTTGCGGGCGCCGATGCGCACCACCTCTCCCTCCTGCAGCACACGCAGGAGCTTGACCTGCATCGGCAGGGGCAGGTCGCCGATCTCATCGAGGAAGAGGGTCCCGCCATTGGCCGCCTCGAACCAGCCGGCCTTGGAGTTCATGGCGCCGGTGAAGGCGCCCTTTTCGAAACCGAACAGCTCGCTCTCGAACAGGGTTTCGGAAAAGGCGCCGCAATTGATGGCGAGGAAGGGCTGCGACGCCCGCAGGCTCGACAGGTGGACCTGACGGGCCACGAGTTCCTTGCCGGTGCCGGTCTCGCCGATGATCAGGATGTTGGCGTTGCTGGGGGCCACCCTGTCGATGAGTGACAGCAGTTGCAGTGATTTGGGGTCCGCGAAGACCACCGCGCTGGCCCGGATGGACAGGGATACGGAACGCGGGTCCGGGAATGTAATGATGTGCGGTGAATAGTTCATTTTTCTCGCGAGACCGGATGGGGTGAGCGAATTGTAAGAATACGGTTCCCGGTCTGAAACAAAGAATTTCTTCTATCTATATCTCGGGGATTTCTGCTTATTCGTCAGCAGTTCTGCTGGAATATCAGCAGCTATTCTGCATGGGCTCCAGCAGAATGCCTGGATGTTTCTCCGGAATGAATGGCAAGGGACTGAATACGCGTTGTTTTTTATTCTGGCACGGGCTGTGCAATGGCCTTTGTGTGGATGCGTCGGCTTGCTTCCGGCGCCCAGTCCGAACTGGTGCCCCACTTTTCAGGGTGCCGGTGAATCGACGGAATTCATTGTCGTTTCGACGCCTTCCGCCGCATTTCTGCCTTTCTGCTTATCTGTCCGGAGAATTAGCATGTTCAATTTCGATATAAACCGCGGTCGTTCCCGTATTTCGGCCGTGCTGGCCTCGGGGCTGATCGCCCTTTCCGGGGCGACTTTCACCGGGGCTGCGCTGGCCCAGGCCCAGCCGGCGCCCGCGGTGAGTGCCGCCGCCGAGGCCGCGCCTGCTCCTGCGGCGACGGAAGCCGGCAATTCGGCGGCCAAGGCCGCTGCCACCACCAGCGTCGAGAATCCCTATGGCATCGAAGCCCTGTGGAAGGGCAGCGATGCGGTGGCCAAGACCGTGCTCCTGCTGCTGCTGGTGATGAGCGTCGGCAGCTGGTACGTGATCATCGTGAAGCTGCTGGAACAGACCAAGATCGGCCGCCAGGCCAAGAAGACCACCAGCCAGTTCTGGAATGCCGGCTCCGTGCAGCAGGGGGCCGAGAACCTGGAGGGTTCCAGCCCCTTCCGCTTCATTGCCGAGGCGGGCATCGAGGCCACCAAGAAGCATGATGGCCTGCTCCAGCACGTGGGCTTCAACGAGTGGGTGACCCTGTCGATCCAGCGCGCCATCGAGCGCATCCAGAGCCGCCTGCAGGGTGGGCTGGCCTTCCTGGCGACGGTGGGTTCGACGGCGCCCTTCGTCGGCCTGTTCGGCACCGTGTGGGGCATCTATCACGCCCTGACCGCCATCGGCGTCGCCGGTCAGGCCTCCATCGACAAGGTGGCCGGCCCGGTGGGCGAGGCGCTGATCATGACCGCCATCGGTCTGGCTGTCGCGGTGCCGGCGGTGCTGGGCTACAACTGGCTGGTCCGCCGCAACAAGAGTGTGCTGGACGACGTGCGCGCCTTCGGCAGCGACCTGCACTCGGTCATCCTGGCTTCGGCCAGCAAGGCCTGATCGGCGGAGCGCGTAGTCATGGCCATCAGTGCAGCTCCCGCCGAGGGAGACGACGAGGTCATCGCCGCCATCAACACCACGCCTCTGGTGGATGTGATGCTGGTGTTGCTGATCATCTTTCTGATCACCATTCCCGTGGTCACCACATCGGTGCCGGTGGAACTGCCCAAGGAGACCGTGGAGGTCCGCGAAACCAAGCCGGAGAACCTGGTGATCTCGGTGGATAGCAGCAATGCCATCTATGTGCAGGACGCGAAGGTGGCGAGCACCCGGGCGCTGGTGGAGCAGCTGAAGAAGGTTTCACGGCTGGAGCCCCAGCCCGAGGTGCAGATCCGGGGTGATCTGACGGCGCAGTACGAAGGCGTCGGCAAGATCCTCTACGCGTGCCAACTGGCCGGCATCGGCAAGGTGGCCTTCATTACCGAACCGCCCGCCCGGGGCGGTTGAGGGAGGACCGCAACATGGCAATGAACGTGGGAAGCAGCAGCGCCAGCGGCGATCCCGAGGTGATGATGGATATCAACACCACGCCCTTGATCGACGTGATGCTGGTCTTGCTGGTGATGCTGATCATCACCATCCCGATCCAGCTCCATGCCGTCAATCTCAACCTGCCGGTGGGCACGCCGCCACCCAGCGACGTGAAGCCGGAGGTGGTGAAGATCGACGTGGATGCGAAGAGCGTGGTGCATTGGCAGGGCGTGGCGGTGGCCAGCGGGGTCGAGCTGGAGCAGAAGATGAAGGAGGTCTCGCTGCTGCCGGTCCAGCCCGAGGTGCACCTGCGCCCCGACCGGCATGCGCGTTATGAAGTGGTGGCGAGCATCCTGGCGGCGACCAAGCGCTCGGGGCTCACCAAGATTGGCGTCATTGGCAGCGAGCAATTCATAGAATGAGCACGATTACCGCAAACTACCATTTTCAGCCCAAGGACCCTTCCCGCAGCGCCACCGGGCTGGTCGTGGTCGTGGGGCTGCACGTCGTCCTCGGCTATGCGCTGGTGTCTGGCCTGGCCCGGGACATCGTCAAGGTCATCAAGAAGCCGCTGGATGCGGCGGTGATCCAGGAGGTGAAGCTGCCTCTGCCGCCGCCCCCGCCGCCGAAGGTGGTGAAGCTGGAGGCGCCGAAGCTGAAGACGCCGCCGCCGCCGGCCTATGTGCCGCCGCCCGAGGTGACGCCGACGGTGGCGCCGCCGCCGGTCATCGC
>JAFLDU010000192.1 GCA_017309145.1 Zoogloea sp.
GGATTTATCTTATTTTATTTCCAGGATATTGTATAAAATTCAAACTTTTGACCGTTACGAAGTTCTGCTGAACGGAACAAACACTTTGTTGGTCTGAGGACTTTCTCTTCTCTCACTTCTCTCTCTCTTCTCCCTCATATTGCCGCCTTTTCCTTTTCTTCGATTTAATTGTTTATTATATTTTTGGATTCTTTTCGTTTTTAATCAGCTGAGACAATGAAGCGGAAGTCGCCCTCTCACTCGTCTTCTCAGTTTGCGTTTTCTTCTTCTTTCTCTTCTGAACCATCGCCATCTTCCTCCGACAATCCAGTTGAGCACCAATCCAACATCAAAATCGCTGTGAGGATCCGTCCTGAGAGTGCAGAAGAGCGAACAGACAAGAAGCATCGGTTGGTGGTGAAAGCCATCGACGAGAAGCTGCTCATATTCGATCCCGAAGAGCGTGACGGCGTTCTCTCCGGCATTCCTGACAATTACAACAAACCAAAAGACAAAAAGTTTGCTTTCGATATCGTCTTTGATCAGTACGCAACTCAGCGGCAGGTGAAAGAGAAGACATGATTTTGTGAAGAGAGAGTTTTCGCGTTCTTTTTACCTTCTGTCTCTCAAGGTGTACGAGCAAACCACACAAAGCCTCATTCCACCCATCTTGAGCGGGTACAATGCGACTGTCTTTGCTTACGGGGCGACAGGAAGTGGCAAGACCTTCACCATGATTGGCACGCACGATGTCGGCGGGGGAGTGATGGTGTTGGCCATGCGCGACCTGTTCGATGCCATTCACTGCCAGACACACCGCCTCGCAGAGGAGAGAGAGGGCGACATGTCGGCGCGGCCCGTCCCCAGGCTGGCGAGAGTGCCTTCAATCCTGCTGTCTCCCTGATCATCGACAGCAAGTTCACCCGCTTCCAGCGAGACCCCTCGGGCTATCGCATCGATGGTTTCATGCCATCGGGTGGCGAGGTGGGGCCCCCGCGCAAGGGCTTCTCCCTGGGTGAGTCCGAGCTGGCCTTCTCGGCCAACGTGGACCACCTGTTCCGCGCCAATGCCCGCTTCTCGCTCGCCGAGGATGATGGCCAGGGCGTGGTCGAGGTGGAGGAGGTCAACGTCGAGACGCTCGGCCTGCCCGGTGGCCTCAAGGTGAAGGGCGGGCGCTTCCTGTCCGGCGTGGGCTACCTCAACCAGCAGCACCCCCACGAGTGGGACTTTTCCGACGCGCCGCTGGCCTACAAGGCCTTCTTCGGCTATCGCCTGCAGAACGATGGGGTGCAAGTGCGCTGGGTGGCGCCCACCGACCTGTTCCTGGAGTTCGGGGCCGAGATGGCCGCCGGCGAGAAGTATCCGGGCGCGGAGCGCAACCGCAACGGCGCCGGCCTGTGGACGGCCTTCGCCCACCTGGGAGGGGATTTCGGGGTGTCCTCAGCCTGGCAGGTGGGGCTCTCCCATGTGGGGGCCCAGCCGCGTGAGCGTGCGTTTGAGGACAATGCCGTCACCAACGCCTTCTCGGGCCGCAGCCAGACCTGGATCGCCGACTTCGTGTACAAGTGGGCGCCGGACGGCAACAGCCGGGATCGTTACCTGAAGATCCAGGGTGAATACATCCAGCGCCGTGAGACCGGCACGCTCACCTACGATGTGGATAATCTGAGCGGCGCGTCCGCCGCGTCGGCCTCCCGCCTGCGCCAGTCGGGCAGCTACCTGCAGGCGGTGTATCAGTTCATGCCGCGCTGGCGGGTGGGTGTACGGGGTGACTGGCTGCAGAGTGGCAGTGTCAACCTGGGTAGCCTGAGCACGGCCGAACTACCGATCCTGGCGGGCTACAACCCGACCCGCCACACCGCGATGGTGGATTGGTCGCCGTCCGAGTTTTCCCGTCTGCGCCTGCAGCTGGCCCGTGACAAATCCCGTGATGGAGAGGCCGACAACCAAGTCTGGCTGCAGTACATCATGAGCCTGGGTGCCCACGGCGCCCACAAGTTCTGAGGAGACCGGTCATGATCGCGAAATCCCTTCTGCGGCTTGCCGCGCTGGTGCTTGCCCTGATGTCCCTGCCGGCCGGGGCCGTCGTCAATGTGTTTGCCACCGTTCCCGAGTGGGCGGCCCTGGCTCGTGAGATCGGCGGTGACAAGGTGAATGTCTTCGCCGCCACCACGGCCTTGCAGGACCCCCACCGCATCGAGGCCCGGCCTTCCCTGATCGCCCGGGCGCGCAGCAGTCAGCTGGTGGTGGCGACCGGGGCCGACCTGGAGATCGGCTGGTTGCCGGTGGTGTTGCGGGAGTCCGGCAATGCGGCGATCCAGCCGGGCAAGCCGGGCTACTTCGAGGCCGCGACCCAGGTACGCATGCTCGAGGTGCCGGCCCGGCTCGATCGCGCCGATGGCGACGTGCATGCCAGTGGCAATCCGCACATCCAGACCGATCCCCGCAACATCCTGAAGGTGGCCGATGCCCTGGCCGGCCGTCTTGCCCAGGTGGATGGTGCCAATGCGGCGGCCTATCAGGCCGGTCTGGCCAGTTTCCGGGAGCGTTGGAAGGTGGCCATGGCCCGCTGGGAGCAGAGCGCGGCGCCCCTGCGCGGGGTGCCGGTATGGGTCCAGCACCGCTCCTTTGCCTACATGGCCGACTGGCTCGGCTTGAAGGAGCTGGGCGCGCTCGAGCCCAAGCCCGGCGTCGAGCCGGGCAGCACGCAGCTGGCGGGCCTGCTGGAGCGTCAGAAGCTGACGCCGGGGCGGATGGTGCTGCGTCCGGCCTATGCCCGGCCCACCGCCTCCGACTGGTTCGGCGAGCGTGCCCACATCCCGGTGGTCGTGCTGCCCTTCACGGTGGGGGCTTCGCCGGAAACCGGTGACTTGTTCGCCCTCTTCGACGATACGCTCCGGCGCCTGCTGGCCGGGCTGAAGTAGGGCGGGGCCATGGGTGAGGTCTTGCTCCGTGTCGAAGGTCTGGTGGCGGGCTACGCCGCGCCGGTTGCCGGCCCCCTGGCGTTCACGCTGCGTCGGGGTGAGATCCTCGGACTTGCCGGCCCCAACGGTGCCGGCAAGTCCACCCTTCTGAAAGCCCTGTGGGGGGGCGTGAAGGTGTTCGCCGGGCAGGTGCGCAAGCCGCCCGGCGTGCGCATCTCCCATCAGGCCCAGGGCTTCCCCGATCTGCGTGGCATCCCGCTGACCGGGCGGGAGCTGCTGGCCCTCACCGGGGCGCCGTCCGAGGGCCTGCCGCTCTGGCTGGCGGAGCGGCTCGGCCTGCGCCTCGACCGCCTGTCCGGCGGGCAGCTCCAGTTCCTGCGTCTGTGGGCCTGCCTGATGGCGCCGGCGGATGTCGTGCTGCTGGATGAGCCCAGCAACAATCTCGACCGCGCCGGTGTGGATTACCTGGCCGACTGGCTCGGACGTGCCCATGCCGGGCAGGGGATCGTGATCGTGTCCCACGATCCGGCCCTGATCGAGCGGGTGTGCACCCGCGTGGTGCAGGTGGATGCCAGGAGTGCCCAGGAATGAGTCTTGATCTGTTGTTCGACCCGTTGTTCCGGCTTCCCTTCATCACGGGTCTGCTGCTGGCCGGCCTTCTGCCCCTCATCGGCATGTTCCTGCGCCTGCGTGGCGAATGGCTGGCGGCCCTGGCTTTCGCTCAGATGGCGTCGGCGGGGGCCCTGGTGGCCATGGTGACGGACGTGCCGATGCTGCTGGGCGGAGCCCTGGCCGCCCTGGCTGCGGCGCTGGTCAAGGGGCTGATGGCCCGGGCCGGCGCCCACGCCTATGCCTTGATGATGCTGGCCGCCTGGGGGGCGGGCGTGCTGCTGGTGGCCAATCACCCCCTGGCGGAACAGGCCGGACATGCCCTCTTCGACGGGCAGCTGTACTTCACGGGTGAGGCCCATCTGGTGGCATCCCTGGTGGCCTGGAGCGTGGCGGCACCCGTTCTGGGGTGGCTTAATCGCTCCCTGCTGCTGGCGCATGTTTTCCCCGAGTTCCATCGGGCCCGTGGGCTGGATCCGCGGCCCCGCCTGATGGTCTTCGACGTGCTGGCGGGCATGGTCATCGCGCTGGCCACCGTGAGCATCGGGGTCATGGCGGCGTTTGCCCTGGTCTTCGTGCCGCCCTTGATCGCCTCCCGCTTCGGGCGCAGCTGGCGGGCCGGGCTGGCCCTTGCAGCGCTGGTCGGGATGCTGGGGTACAGTGCGGCCTTCGTGCTGTCCCTGGGCTTCGATCAGCCCTTCGGTCCGGTGTGTGCGCTGCTCCTGGTCGGCCTCGTCGTGGTGTCGAGCGTTAAATCTGACCGCCTGTAAATGCGGCGGCAGGTGCGACATTGAGTGATATCCTGTCCAATCCTTGGACATTCAATTGGGAGGGAAGTGGAGTGGTGCTACCGTTTTTCGGCAAGAAGCCAGGACCTGCCGGAAGTCCCGCACCCCGTCCCCGGGTCCGTCCAGGTGCTGCACCTGCGGCCGTGCCGCAGTCGGCGCCTGCCGGAGGCGCGCCTGTTCGTCCCGCCACTCCGGGCCCCCGGACTGAGACCTCCTCCCTCGATTTCACCATCGCCGGCGGTGATCTCAAGCGGGTTCTCGCCCAGTGCGCAGATCGTGTCCATGTCGAGGAAGGTGCCGGCGAGATGCCGGCAGCTGCCGAGGAGGCTGCGATCCTCTACGCCAATGGAGACTGCAATGAGGCACTGGGGGTGCTCGACAGCGCCCTGGATGCCACCGCGGCGCCTGAAGCCCGTCTGACCCTGTGGGGCATGCTCCTCGACCTGCTGCGGCTGACTGGCGAGAAGGAGCGCTTCGAGTCTCTCAGCCTGGTGTATGCCACTGAGTTCGAGCGCTCTCCGCCGGCCTGGCAGGACCTGTCCACGCAGGGAGGGCGGGGAGGCGCCGCCAAGGTCCAGACGGTCAATCTGTCCGGGCAGCTCAGCAACCAGGCCGCGGCGCAGTTTGCCCAGCTGATCCAGATCGGCATGCGCACCGGTGCCCTGCGCATCGACCTGACCCGCCTGCGCGGAGTCGAGGGCGGCGGTGCCGATCTGCTGCTGCGGGCCGTCCGTGGCCTGCGCAAGGCCGGCATCAAGCTGAGCCTGATCGGGGCCAGCCACCTGGCCGGGGTTCTGGCGGCCCTGGTGGTGCCGGGCAAGGCGGAGGGCAAGCAGGTCTGGCTGTTGCTGCTCGAGATCCTTCAGTTCACCGACCAGCATGAGCGTTTCGAGGAACTGGCCGTCGATTACGCCATGACCTTCGAGGAGTCGCCGCCATCCTGGGAGCCGCCGGCCGTGGAGGCGGACAGCCCTGCAGACTCGGAGCCGCTCGAGACGGTTATGAGCGACGTGTATCGCCTCGACGGCGAGGTCATCGGCCCGAATACCGAAGTGCTGCGCAAGATCACCTCGTTTGCCGGGACCCGCACCATGGTCGAGGTGGATTGCCGGCATCTGCGCCGCATGGATTTCGTCTCCGCCGGCACGCTCTTCAACGTGGTCTCCCAGCTGCACGGGCAGGGCCGCCTGGTGGTGCTGAAAGGCGTCAATTCGATGGTCGGTGCATTGATGCAGGTGATGGGCATCCATCAGGTCGCGCGCATCGAGGCCCGCAGCTGAGCGCCTGCCTGGAGCGGGCCGGCTCCGCCCTTCTCGGCGGGGCGTGACGTAATCGAGGTCTGCCGATTCTCCGTCGGTCGGCCTTGCAATTCTTTCTTCAGCCCTCATATCAGTGCGATGGAACAATATCACGGCACCACCATTCTCTCGGTCCGGCGTGGCCGGCATGTCGCCCTCGGCGGTGACGGTCAGGTCACGCTCGGGAACATTGTCATCAAGGCCAGTGCCCGCAAGGTCCGCAAGCTCTACCAGGACCGCATCCTGGCTGGCTTTGCCGGCGGCACGGCCGACGCCTTCACGCTGTTCGAGCGCTTCGAGGCCAAGCTGGAAAAGCACCAGGGCAACCTGGTTCGCAGTGCCGTCGAGCTGGCCAAGGACTGGCGCACCGACCGCGCCCTGCGCCGCCTCGAGGCCATGCTGGCGGTGGCCGACCTCGACAATTCCCTGATCATCACCGGCAATGGCGACGTGCTCGAGCCCGAGCAGGGGATCGTGGCCATCGGCAGCGGCGGCGCCTACGCCCAGTCGGCCGCCCGCGCCCTGATCGAAAACACCGAACTGGCGCCCGAGGAGGTCATCAAGAAGTCCCTGACCATCGCCGGCGACCTGTGCATCTACACCAACCAGTGCCATACCATCGAGGTGCTCAAGCCATGACCCAGATGACGCCTCCGGAAATCGTCTCCGAGCTCGACAAGCACATCGTCGGCCAGGGCAAGGCCAAGAAGGCCGTCGCCGTGGCCCTGCGCAACCGCTGGCGGCGGGCCCAGGTGGCCGAGCCGCTGAAGAGCGAGATCACCCCCAAGAACATCCTGATGATCGGGCCGACCGGCGTCGGCAAGACCGAGATCGCCCGCCGCCTGGCGCGGCTGGCCAACGCGCCCTTCATCAAGGTCGAGGCCACCAAGTTCACCGAAGTGGGCTATGTCGGGCGGGATGTGGATACGATCATCCGCGATCTGGTCGAGATCGCGATCAAGAGCCACCGCGAGCAGGCCATGAAGAAGGTTCGTGACCGGGCCATGGATGCTGCCGAGGACCGGGTGCTCGACATCCTGCTGCCGCCGGCCCGCCCGACCGTGGGCTTCGGCGCAGAGCCGGCTGCGGCCGAGGATAACGTGACCCGCCAGAAATTCCGCAAGAAGCTGCGCGAGGGCGAACTCGACGACAAGGAGATCGAACTCGAGCTGGCGGTGCCCGGCATGACCGCGGAGATCCTGGCCCCGCCGGGCATGGAGGAGCTCACCGGTCAGCTGCAGAGCATGTTCCAGAACCTGGGGGGCGGAAAGAAGAAGTCCCGCAAGCTGAAGATCAAGGAGGCCATGAAGCTGCTGGCCGACGAGGAAGCCGCCAAGCTGGTCAATGACGAAGACCTCAAGACCGAGGCTCTGCGCATGGTCGAGCAGAACGGCATCGTGTTCCTCGACGAGATCGACAAGATCGCCACCCGCTCCGACAGCCATGGCGCCGACGTATCGCGCCAAGGCGTGCAGCGGGATCTGCTGCCGCTGGTGGAAGGCACCACGATCAGTACCAAGCACGGCATGATCAAGACCGATCACATCCTGTTCATCGCCAGCGGCGCCTTCCATCTGTCGCGCCCCAGCGACCTGATCCCGGAGCTGCAGGGGCGCTTCCCGATCCGCGTGGAGCTGGAGTCCCTGTCCGTCGAGGATTTCGAGCGCATCCTGACCCAGACCGATGCCTGCCTGACCCGCCAGTACGAAGCCCTGCTGGCGACCGACGGCGTGACCCTCGACTTCGCGCCGGAGGGCATCCGCCGCCTGGCCGAGATCGCCTTCCAGGTGAACGAGAAGACCGAGAACATCGGTGCGCGCCGGCTCTACACCGTGATGGAGAAGCTCCTCGAGGAGCTGGCCTTCGAGGCCGGCAAGGCGGGTGAGCAGAAGGTCACCGTCGACGCGGCCTACGTGGATGGCCGCCTGGAGATGCTGGCGCAGCGGGAGGATCTGGCCCGCTACGTGTTGTAAGCCCGTAGCCGGGGGGCAGGCGCATCCTGCGCAGCATCCCCGCTTCGGGAAAACCCGGACGCCGGCCCTCAAGGGCCGGCCCTACAATCGGTCTCCCGCCGGCACCTGTCCGGAGCGTATTCTTCCGGCCATGCTGCTGCGCATCGTATCCATCCTGTTTCCGTTGTTCGCCATCACCGGAGTCGGCTTTCTGGTCGGTCGGCGTGCGCGTCCCGATCTCTCCCAGGCCAACAAGCTGAACATGGATGTGTTCGTGCCGGCGCTGGTGTTCGGGGCGCTGGCCAACAAATCCTTCCACATCACCCAGTTCCTGCCCCTGCTGGGGGCCACTTCGGCCGCAGTGGTGGGCTCCGGGCTGATCGGCTGGGCGGTGGCCCGCCTTTCCGGTGTATCGCCGCGCACCTTCGTGCCGCCGATGATGTTCAACAACTGCGGCAACCTGGGCCTGCCCCTGGCCGTGCTGGCCTTCGGCGAGCAGGCCCTGGCCCCCGCCGTGGTGATGTTCATGGTCTCGAACGTGGCGCACTTCACCTTCGGGGCCTGGCTGCTCGACCACCAGGCCCGCCTCAGCAGCGTGTGGCGGGTGCCTTCGGTGCTCGCCACCCTGGCCGGGCTGGCGGTGGGCATCGCGGGCATCGAGATCTGGGCGCCGGCCATGCTGGCGATCAAGATGCTGGGGGATATCTCCATCCCGCTGATGCTCTTTGCACTGGGCGTGCGCATCAGCGAGTCGCGCATCGGCGCGCTGGGCCTCGGCGTGTTCGGCGCGGTGGCGCGGCCGGTGATCGGGCTGGCCCTGTCGGCGCTGCTGGTCTGGCTGGTTCCGCTGCCGCCCCAGGAGCGTGCCCTGCTGATCGTCTTCGGGGCCCTGCCGCCGGCGGTGCTCAACTACATGTTCGCCGAGCGCTACCAGCAGGAGCCCGGCAAGGTGGCCTCGATGGTGCTGATCGGCAACGTGCTGGCCGTGGCCTTCCTGCCCCTGGCCCTGGCGATCGTGCTCTGAAGCTGGCCTGCGGGCCTCAGAAGTCGCCCGAGAAGCGCCCCATCTGGCGGCGGTCCCGCTTGGTCGGCCGGCCGTGCAGGTCGGAGCCGGGGGTGGCGGCGAGCTTGCGGCTCTCGCGCTGGGCCTCCCGCGCCGCGATGCTCTCCGGTGTCTCGGTGTAGAGGGTCTGGGCGACGGTGGCGCTGCCGCGTTTCTCGGCGATGCCGGTGACCACCACGCAGTACTGACTCTCGGCGATGCGGATGTCCACCCGATCGCCGATCTTCACGTCCTTGGCGGGCTTGACCCGGATTCCGTTGAGCTGGACCTTGCCGCCGTCCACGGCTTCGGTGGCAAGGGTGCGGTGCTTGAAGAAGCGGGCCGCCCACAGCCATTTGTCGAGGCGGACCTTATCGTCGGTGTCGTGTTCTTTCATTCCTTGACCGGCCGTTTGGCCAGTTTCCGTTGCAGGGTGCGACGGTGCATTTTAAGCGCACGGGCGGTCGCCGAGATGTTTCCGTCGTTCTCGGCGAGCACGCGCTGGATGTGCTCCCACTCCAGCCGGTCCACCGACATCGGGCTGCTGGGGGCGTCGTCCTCGATCACCACCTCGGTGGCGTTGAGGGCCTTGAGGATGGCGTCCACATCGGCAGGCTTGGCCAGGTACTGGGTGGCGCCGAGCTTGATCGCGTCCACCGTGGTGGTGATGCTGGCGTAGCCGGTCAGCACCAGGATGCGGCAATCGGGGTTGGCGGCGAGCAGCGGCTCGATCAGGCGCAGGCCCGAGCTGCCGGCGATGTTGAGGTCCAGCACCACGTATTCGGGTTCGTGCTGGCGGGCCAGGGCCAGGGCGGACTCTGGCTCGTGCGCGCCGAACACGACGAAGCCGCGCTGGCCGAGGGCACGGGTCAGGACCCGGTTGAAGGCAGGGTCATCATCGATGACGAGGATGTGGGGGGCGTCCTGGGAAGGCGTCATGGTCTGAGGGCGGAGAGAGGCAGGGTGAGGGTGGCGATGGTGCCGCCACCAGGGCGGTCGCTGAACTGGATCCGGC
>JAFLDU010000193.1 GCA_017309145.1 Zoogloea sp.
GTCCCGCCTGCCCCCCCCGCCGGCACCCGCCCTGCGCCCCGGCCAGAGCGCACTCTTCGACGCCCTGCTGCGCCATGCGCCGACCTGGGACGACATCACCTGGCTGCTTGCCCACACCCGGCTGCCGGTACTGCTCAAAGGGGTCATGGATGAGGACGATGCCCTCGAGGCGGCCCGTCTGCGGGTGGACGGCCTGATCGTGTCGAACCACGGCGGACGCACCCTGGACACCCTGCCCGCCACCGCCGAGGTGCTACCCTCCATCGTCGATGCCGTCGGTAGTGCTCTGCCCGTGCTGGTGGACGGTGGTATCCGGCGGGGCACGGACGTCCTCAAGGCGATGGCACTGGGAGCCCGCGCCGTCCTGATCGGCCGCCCCTACATCTACGGCCTGGCCAACGCCGGCGCCCTGGGGGTGGCCCATGTGATCCGCCTGCTACGCGACGAGCTGGAGATCGCCATGGCCCTGTCGGGCTGCGCCACCCTCGACCACATCCCGCCCCGCCTGCTTCGCTAAGCGGCTTGCAGAACCCCGGGTGGGGGCGGCTTCCGCCGCCCGCGGACTCCGATCAGGCACCTGCGGGCGGCCTGTAGGGGCGACTTCAGTCGCCCGCGGACTCCGATCAAGCACCTGAGGGCGGCTGAAGCCGCCCCTACATCGCCCTCATAGGCGCAGGCGCGCTACCTCGTTGTCAAGCTCCCGAGCGATCTGCAGCAGTTCGTCGGCCTGGACCCGGTTGGTGTCGGCCGACTGGGTGGCGTCGGCCACGGAGCGGGCGACCGAGTCGATGCCGATCGACAAGGCCTGGCCGGCTTCGCTCTGTTCCCGGGTCGCCCGAGCGATCTCGGCCACTGCGCCGGACACCCGCTCGGCACGCTCGCGGATGGCCTGCAGCGCCGTTTCGACGCGTCGCGACGCCTCGACGTTACTGCCCACCTGGTCCACCGCCCGGCGGGCCGTTCCCGCCACCGAGGCAACGCTGTCCTGAATGCTGTTGAGGATGGTGTCGATCAGGGCGGCAGACTTGGAGGACTGTTCGGCCAGCTTACGGACCTCGTCGGCAACTACCGCAAACCCCCGGCCCTGCTCACCCGCCCGTGCGGCCTCGATCGCGGCATTGAGGGCCAGCAGGTTGGTCTGCTCGGAGATGTCGCGGATCGCGTTGAGCGCCTTGTGGATCTCCGCCGAGCGCTGGCCCAGCTTCTCGACCTGATCCGCCGCATCCTGCACCGTACCGGCGGTGTCATTGAGCTGTGTGATGGTCTCGTTCACCGAGCTCACCCCCTCTTCAACCGACACCGCCGTCTCGCGGGTCAGGTCGAGGGCATTCGCCGCGTTGCCCGCCACCTGCTCGACGCTGAGGGTCAGGCTCTCGGTGGTGGTCGCCATGGCGCCCGCCGAACTGCTCTGCTGGCGGGTCGTCTCGCCGAGAAGCTGGGACGAGGACGACATGTTGCTGGCCGCCCGCTGCAGGTGATCACTGGTCTGGCGGATGCTGCCGGCCAGCGCTCGCATGGACTCCGCTGCCGAATTGATGCTGTTGCCGATCAGGTCGATCTCGTTCCGGCTCCCTGGCTGGGTCGCCGCCCGCACCGTCAAGTCGCCACTGCCGAAGCGGGACACCAACTCGGCCAGATGGCTCAGCGGCTTCAGGCGCTGCCCCAGGAAAAAGGCCAGCGCAATCACCAGCAAGGCCCCGCAGCCGATGGCCAGCAGGGCGATCTGGTTGCGCAGCGCGTTGGCATCCTCGACGAATTCTTCGACCCACGAGCCGGTGACCACCAGCCAGTGCAGATCGGGCAGTTCACGGACCACCACCATCTTGTCGGCCTCGGCGTCGGCCGGCCCCCACTTGTAAACCAGGGTCCCGTTCTTCGTCTCCACCAGCCTGCGGACGATATCCTGGATCCGCGGGTCGACCTGACTCAAGGTCTTGCCCTCGAAGCTCGGGTGATAGATGAAGCGCACGTCCTTGGCGTCGCCCGACGGCACCGAGATGATGTAGGGATAGCCCGTCTTGCCGACCTTGATCCCCTTCAGCTTGTCCTTGATCAGCTTGACGTTGCTCTCGGCATCCACCCGCATGGTGACCGCCCCGACAACCGTGCCGGATGCATCCTTGAGGGGCTCCGCCGCGAGCACGAACATCTTGCCATTGCGCTCCAGGGAGCCCAGGAAGGGCTTGCCCTCCAGCAGGACACCCGGATAGGCACCGTTGTTGTCGACGAGCTCGCCGTTGCGGTAATTCCCGTCCTTATCCTTGAGCAGCGTGGCCGCCCGATAGAAGCGGTCGCCCTTGCGCACCAGGAAGGCTGCCTCCCGTTCGCTGTGCAGCTTGGCGTAGGCCGCCAGCACCCCGGTGTTGCCGTTCAGGAGATTGGGCCCGACAGCCAGCCCGGGCAGGCTCGCCGCCCCGGTCGCCACGTCCGACCCCGTCAGGCGCGGCTTGCCGTCAAGGCTTTCGATGAACTGGGCCAGCGCATCCACCGAGCGCTTCTCCAGGGCATTCTGGGCATAGGCCAGCATCGAGATGGTCATGTCAGCCTGCAGGGCCAGGGACTCTTCGGCCTTGGCCAGGGCGTTCTGTCGCGACAGCATGGCCACCGTGGCCACCAGAATCGCCACCATCAGGGTGACACCGAGGGTGCACAGCAGGACAACCTGCCGGGCGATGGGCTTAGTGTTGATCATTTTTCTTCTTCGCAAACAGGAATGGACTGCAACCCTTTGCGTATCGGCCCCATGCCTGCGGTCTTGAGCCCGGAAGACCCTTTTAGTATCAAGGTTTTTCACACTCTTACAATCTGGAATGCAGGCCAGGCGCCGTGCTCAGGTCATCCCGCCATAGGGGCGGACAGCCCCTGCCCGCACTGCGCATCCGTTCATTCGTCGAACGCGTGGATGAAATCGCGGATGCGTGGGTAGATCTGGCGGTCCCAGCGCTTGCCGTTGAACACCCCGTAGTGACCGACTCCGGCCTGCAGGTGATGCTGCTTCCGGTAGGGCGCCAGCTTGCTGCACAGGTCGTGGGCGGCCAGGGTCTGGCCGATGGAGCAGATGTCGTCGCGCTCGCCCTCCACCGTAAACAAGGCAGTACGGCGGATGAACTCCGGGCGCACCGGACGCCCCCGGTAAGTCATCCTTCCTTGCGGCAGCAAGTACTCCTGGAACACCGAGCGCACCGTCTGCAGATAGAACTCTGCCGGCAGGTCCATCATGGCCAGGTATTCGTCGTAGAACGCCTTGATGTCATGGGCCTTGAGCGTATCGCCCTCGACAAAATGCCCGTACATCCGGCGGAAGGACTCCTTGTGGCGGTCCAGGTTCATGCTCATGAAGGCGGAGATCTGCAGGAAGCCCGGATACACGCGGCGGAACGCGCCCTTGTAGCGCAGCGGCACCACTCCGATGAGATTGCGCTCGAACCACTCGATAGGCTTGCTGGTGGCCATGTCGTTCACTTCGGTCGGATTGATCCGGCAATCGATCGGGCCGGCCATCAGGGTCATGCTGCGTGGCTGGTGGGGATGCCCCTCCTCGGCCATCACCGCCACCGCGGCCAGGGTCGGCACGGTGGGCTGGCACACCGCCACCAGGTGGGTATGCGGCCCCAACCAGTCCACGAAGCGGATGATGTGCTCGATGAAGGTGTCCAGGTCGAAAGCGCCCTCAGACAGGGGGATGTCCCGCACGTTGTGCCAGTCAGTCACATACACGTCGTGGTCCTGCAGCAGGGTCTGCACGGTGCCCCGCAGCAGCGTCGCGAAGTGGCCCGACACCGGCGCCACCAGCAGCACCTTGGGCTGGCCCTCGATGGCCGGCTCCTTGCGGAAGCGCTGCAGGGTGCAGAAGGGCGTGGCGAACACCGCCTCCTCCACCACCCGGCAGCGCCCCTGGTCGGTGTCGACGGCGTTGATGCCGAAGGGCGGCCGGTGGTGGGTGAGACCCGACAGGGCGATCACCTCGCAGGCCGCCGCCGCCTTGCGCAACAAGCGGCTGTGCGGGTACCAGAACAGGCTGTGGTGCAGCCACGGCGCCAGCGCCCGGGCCACCGTGCGCGCCGGCGTGGTCAGGTCGGCCAGAGCCTGGTAGGCCTGGTAATGCAGGGCGGGGCTGTTGGGGGCCATGGTCGTTTTTGTAGGTGCTCAAGTTGGTGAGCACCATCAAGCAATAGACATGCCGTGCGGTTCCGGGAGGGCCAGGCAGCCGGCATGCGCTTTGCTATAACCAAGCTGGCAATCCCGCTTCGCACGCTTCCAGGAGACACCCCATGGCCGCCGCCACCCTCACCCTGAGCAGCAAGAACTATTCGTCCTGGTCCCTCCGCGGCTGGCTCATGGCCCGCTTCGCCGGCCTGGATTTTGTCGAGGAGATGGCCGAGCAGGACGACCCCGGCGCCCGCGCCGAACTCCTGCTGCTGGCCCCCTCGGTGCGCGTGCCACGGCTCACCCACGGCAGTATCTCGGTGTGGGACACCCTGGCCATCGGTGAATACCTCAACGAGCTCAAGCCCAAGGCCGGCCTGCTGCCCGCCGACCCGGCCGCGCGGGCCCACTGCCGCTCGATCTGCGGCGAAATGCACTCCGGTTTCAGTGCCTTGCGCTCGGCCCTGCCGATGAACCTGAAGGCCCGCTTTCCCAACTTCACCGTGTGGTCACGCGCCCAGGGCGACATCGCGCGGGTCACCGAGATCTGGCGCGACTGCCTACAGCGCTACGGCGGCCCCTACCTGTTCGGCGCCGGGCGCACGCTTGCCGACGCCATGTACGCCCCGGTGGCCACCCGCTTCCTGACCTACGACGTGCCCCTAGACGCAGCCTGCGCGGCCTACTGCGCAACCATCATGGCCATGCCGGAAATGCAGCCCTGGATCGACGCAGCCAGGCTGGAACCCGACGACATCGAGGAACTCGAAGTCGAGTTCTGAGACATCCAGCCCCCCGCCGGACGCACCAGCAGGAGGCGCATGCCCGCCGGCGGTGCGCAGCGCGTCAGCTGAACAGGCCGGCCACATCCACCGATTCGCGATGGCCGAGCGCCCCCCGATGCAGGCGCAGCCAGCGTGCCGCCCGGGCGCGGCCCAGGTCACGCAGTTCGTGCAGGAATGCCCGCGTGGCGTTGAGCTTGCTGCCGTTGCCCACCGCGGCCAGTTCCTCGGCCTCGATCATGTGGAAGCGTAGCGACATCAGCTTGCGCTCGAAGCGCCCCAGCGGCATCCAGCCCTTGCCCTCCCCGATGTAGGCCCGCGCTTGGGCGATCATGCGCATCTCGCGCAGGAAGGTCGTGGAGAAACCCAGCTCCATGCTGCGCGCGGCAATCTGCTCGGCGCTGCGCGGCGCCTCCTCGCGCACCAGGGGGTTCAGCAGCACCAGCAGGATATCCGGCGCGGCGCACTCGTACATCAGCGGATAGACCGCCGGATTGGCGGTGAAGCCCCCGTCCCAGTACGCCTCGCCCTCGATCTCCACCGCATGGTGCAGGGTGGGCAGACAGGCCGAGGCCAGCAAAGCCTCCTCGCTCAGCTCGGCGGTGCGGAACAGGCGCACCTTGCCGGTCCGCACTCGCGTCGCCGCGATGAACAGCCTGAGGCGGCAATCCCGCCGCAGCCGCTCGAAATCGAAGCGCGCCCGCACCACGTCGCGCAGCGGGTTGAGCTCGAAGGGATTGAACTGGTAGGGCGAGAAATGCCGCGTCCAGGCCAGCATCGCCGCCACCGGCCCGGGCAGCGAGCCGTCGCCGGAGGGGTTGAAGCTGTGCAGCAGATCCAGCTCGAAGGGCGTCGAGTCCGCCACCGCCTCCCAGAACCCGGCCAGGCTATCCCGCGCCCCCTCCGGCCCGCCCGTCATCCAGCCCTGGGCCAGCGCCACCGCATTCATCGCCCCGGCACTCGTCCCGCTCACCCCATCCAGCGGCAGGCCCTCCTCCAGCAGGCGGTCGAGCACCCCCCAGGTATACGCCCCATGCGCCCCGCCCCCCTGCAAGGCCAGGCTCAAGGCCGGCGGCCCCGCATCCGGCTTCGCCCACCAGCGTTTTGCAAACATCGCGGACCTCCTTGAAGAGAAATGCTGCAACGCACAATACCTGAAGAGTGGACGGGGGTGGGTTACGGAAGTTCAGGGGTGGGGGTTACCGCTCATCTTCAACCCATGCGCCGTGTGGCATGACGGCCTAGCGATACTGCTGAAATTGCAAATCCAACAAACAACAACCCATCACATAAGTTAAATGACATTCTTCACTAAACCCAAAGGCATATATTGGAATAAAATAAACACCCATATTGAGCATCTAGACGCACCTGTCTCAGCTCTCGATCAAACACCATCCGCTCGCAGGAAACCACCAGACTTCGATGCGTATCCTGCTGATCCACCAGAACTTCCCGGGCCAGTTCCGGCACCTTGCCCAGGCTTGGGCCTACCGTCCCGACCTGCAGGTCGTCGGCATCGGACGCGACCACGCCCCCGGGACCCCCGGCCTCAACATCCTGCGTTACTCACCCCACCGCGCGCCGCATTCCCATCAGCACCCTTATCTCCGCCAGATGGAGAACGCGGTTCTCCATGGCCAGGGCATGCTGCGCGTGCTGCTCACACTCAAAAACAAGGGCTTTGTGCCCGACGCCATCATCGCCCACCCAGGCTGGGGCGAAACCCTCTATGCACGCGACGTCTTTCCCAACGCCCAGCTCATCCATTTCTGCGAGTGGTACTACGGCACCCCTGGCGCCGACCTGGGCTTCGACCCGGAGTTTCCAAGCACCCTCGACGATGCCGCCCGGGTCCGAACCTGGAAAGCCCTGCACACCCTCAATCTTGAGCAGTGCGACCTCGGCGTCAGCCCGACCCATTGGCAATGGAGCCGCCGCCCGGAGACACACCGCTCGCGCATCCACATCATCCACGAAGGCATCGACACCCAGCACCTCAACCCCGACCCCAAGGCCTGGATCCGCCTCCGCTCCGGGCTCACCCTGCGCCAGGGCGCCCCGGTGATCACCTACGTGGCCCGCAACCTGGAGCCCTATCGCGGCTTCCACGTCTTCATGCGTGCCCTCGAACATATCCAGCGCCTGCACCCCACCTGCCATGCCCTGATTGTCGGCGGAGACGGCGTGAGCTACGGCCGACGCCCCAAGGACGCCCCCAACTGGCGCCGGAAGATGCTGGCCGAGGTCAAGCTCGACCCCACCAGAACCCACTTCCTGGGCAAGGTCCCCTACGCCACCTACCGCCGCATCCTGCAGATCTCGGCAGCCCACGTCTATTTCACCTATCCCTTCGTGCTGTCCTGGTCTGCGCTCGAGGCCATGGCTACCGGCTGCCTCCTCATCGGGTCGCGTACCGCCCCGGTCGAGGAAGTCATCCAGCACGGCCACAACGGGCTGCTCACGGACTTCTTCGACATCCACGGCCTCGCCACACAAACCGTCGAAGCTTTGGCCGAACCCCAACGCTTTACCGAACTCCGGCGCCAAGCCCAGCAGACCGTCCGCCAGTCCTACACCCTGGAGAAGGGCATCGAGGGCTATACGCGGCTGCTTGGAATCCCCGCCCATCCGCCCCCCACTCCATCCGCAGGCGTCGCGCACTCCACGGCAGCAGACGAGGTTTCACCATGCTAGAACTCGGCCCCGGCACAGACATCCTGCGCGGCATCGGCATCCTGATGTGGATGTTCATCATCGGCATCCTGGTGGGCGCCTGGGCCCTGCCCAACACCCGGCCCGGCAAATACCTGGCCGTCGCCACGGTGCTCGGCCTGCTCATAGCCTTTCCGGGGCGCTGGGCCTGGGAACGGCAGAAGCGCAGCGACCACTACCACGCCCGGCTCCAGCAGGCCCGCGCCCACTTCCAGGAACGCTGCAAGAACGCCGGCGAGAAGATCTACCGGACGGTGGATGACGTCGAGGCCATCGCCATCCTGCGCAAACGCCGCTACATCGACACCTTGCCCCAGATCGCCGAAGACCCCTTCGGGGCCGTCGGCAATCGCTGGGAAAGTGACTATCCGCTCTCCTTCCTCCTTCCGCGCGACAAGGAGGGTGAATTGCTTGGGGGCTGGCTGGGGGGCTATCTCGAAGATCGCTATGTCTGGGACCAACCAGGCTATGCCTACGTCGACCTGCGCGATCAGGATGACGATAGCGTCTCCCGTTACACCCTCGCCATCCACATTTCCCCGGGAGATGCAACCGGCTCAGCGGGGGCTCAACCCCAACCAGGTTCCGTGCCCCCTCCTCCTTACCGCTTCGTCGTCAACAAATTCCCCTCCCCGGGCACGCTGCCCCGCTACGGCGTCATCTTCGAGGATCTCACCACCCCGGAAGAGCGGGCCCAATGGATAGCCGGCAGTGCATTCCGTGTCTTGGATCTGCAAACCAACGAGATCCTCGCCGAACGGATCGGCTATTTCATGGACGAGGGAATGGGCTCGACGGGAGGCTCGCGAACGCCGTGGCAACAAGCAAAACAATGGTCCTGTCCAGATTACGCCATCGGGTCGCGATACCGCTTTGATTGGGACCGCGCTTTTACTGAACAGGTCCTCAAGATCAAGAAGGACTAAAAGGAGGAAGCCATCATGAACGAAAACATTTCGAACTACATGAAGTACGCCAATCTTCAAATGGCAGCCGAAGCTCTTTTCGGTGAAAAGAATAATGGCAGCACCTCGATAACATCCGGAGGGGGTCGTGAAATTAAGGCTGCAGACCTCACCGATGGCAACAACCACGCCAGCAAATTTCCCTCCCCCCTCGCTTCCAGCTTCCTCGCCGAACGCTGGGAAATCCTCGCCCATCAGCCCGACACCAGCACCGGCTTCAGTGCCACCCTGTTCAAAAACGGCAAGACAGGAGAACTCGTCATCTCCTTCCGCAGCACCGAGTTCGTCGACGACGCCGTTCGCGACAACCAGGCCACCAACAAGATGGAGATCAAAGAGCACGGCTGGGCGCTCGGGCAGATCGCCGACATGGAAGCCTGGTGGGAGAAGCTCCAGGCCAACGGCGTGCTCACCCGTGACGCCAAGGTTACTGTCACCGGATACAGCCTCGGTGGGCACTTGGCCACCGCATTCTCACTGCTTCACGGTACTGAGCGGGTCAACGCGGTCTATACCTTCAACGGTGCCGGCGTCGGCGATGTGCACTCCAACACGTCCCTGAACGCTGTCATCAGCGAATTCCAGCGCAGAAGAACGAATACGGATGGGGAACAGATCCCCAGGGCAATCGCACCTTCATGTCATGAACCCGAGCAATTCAGCACGAAACGCGTCTGAGGTGGCGGCCAGCATTCGCTTGGTCTTGATGCTGCCTTTACGTGAGGTGTTCAGACGAAGCAGGTTTATCACGATGTGGCGAACGATGGCGAGGTTGTTGGCGGCGAATCCGGTGCGCACGGTGGACTGGTCCTCATTGAACTGGACGTCGAGGCACCAGTGAAGCCGGTTTTCGACCTCCCAGTAGCTGCGCACCGCATGGGCAATCCGTGTGGCATCGGCCGGCAGGGAACTGATGTAGTAGCGGCGCTCACAACTGGTCTTGGTGCCGACGGTTCGCTCGCGCTCGACGATCGCGAAGCTTTTCAGAGCCGACC